>NZ_JAKKFG010000022.1:0-100963 GCF_022230905.1 Micromonospora salmantinae | reverse complement strand
CGGTGATCTGCTCCGGAGTACCCCAACCCGAGCTCGGGCGCTGCTGGAACAGGCCCAGCGAGTCGTGGTCGTTCCTGTCGCCCAGGTGACCCAGGTTCTCCAGCTTCGACTCCTGCAGGCTCGTCGCGATCGAGATGACCGCGGCCCGCTCCGGCAGACCGGCCTTCTTCGTGGCCGCGATGATCGCCTTCACGTTCGCGGTCTGCTCATCGTTGAGGGGGATCCGGGACTGCTCGCCCTGCGGCTTCGACGCCGCCGACTGCACGGCCACCGCAACCGGCTTGGCATCCACGGCCGGGGTAGCGGCGTGGGCGGCGATCGGGCCGGCGAACACACCACCGGCGAACGCGAGACCAGCAACAGACAGCACGCTCTTACGGAAGATCGTGTTCATGGGGGTAGCTCCTTCGGGGGTAGAACACCCGCACCGCCAAAGAGGGGAACGGCGGTGATGGGTGTGAGCACCTCGTCCGGCGCTGCACGTACCAAGGGGAAAGTCTTGGGGGTGACACCCTGTCGGGCGTCGGGGTCGGCGACCTGGCGAGCGGGGGGCTCGTGGCGCCGGGTCCCTGTGTAACGACCGGGGGGCCGGGGTCATTCCGGGGTCGGCCCATCTGCCGGCACCCTCGTCGTGGCGGTGCCCGGTGGTCGTTCGTGGGGACTGTAACGACCGGGTGGAGGCTGGCATTCCGGCCTGTGCGACCAGCCGTCAGGGGTCCGGGGGCCGGTCGGTGGTGCTGCGATCGTCAGGGTGTGTAACGACCCCGGCCCGGCCATGATTCCGGCCCACAAGTGCGCCCGATCACCGGACAAAGGTCGCGTACCTCGCAGCAGCCTAAGCCCTGCACCCGCCTGAATGCCCCCAGAACGAACAAACCTCCCAGGCGTTTACTCTGCCTGCCCCTCGGACCGGCCACTTGGCATGATCCACTCGGGTTCTTTGAAGTCGGGGGGTGTCCGGGCCGACGGGATGCCCCGACATCAAGGAAGCCGTGTTGATCAAGGCATTGGCGGCGGCGGGGTTCCTTGGTGGTGGGGGAACCGCATGAACGACACGAAACCGCGCCCCCAGGGTGAGGGCGCGGTTTCGTGGATGTTGGGGACGCGTCGGGTCAGGCGACGTTGCGTTGGGCCGGGACGGTCGACTTGTGCGGGCGGCCCAGTCGGGCCTCCAGCCGTGCGACGTCGACCCGGGCGTGCCGGCGGTCTGCCAGGTCCTCCCAGCCGACGGCGAGCAGTCGCAGGCGCTCCGACTCGCTGAAGCCGCCCCATACGCCGTAAGGCTCCCGTACCGACAGGGCGTGGGCGGCGCACTCGGCGCGAACCGGGCAGGCGCGGCAGACCGACTTGGCGGCGGACTCGCGACGCAGCCGGGAAGAACCACGCTCACCGTCGGGGTGGAAGAACTGGGCGCTGTCGCGCCCTCGGCAGGCACCGAGTCGCTGCCAGTCCCAGAGATCGACGATGGGTCCGGGCAGTCTACGTACGTTCGACATCAGCACCCCTCCTCCCGCGCGGCTCCGCGAGAATCCTTATGGCCGGCATCCGGGCGGCGGGCCGCGCAGGCGCACCGTTCCCGGCCTGGATCTCCCGGTACCCGGGCTGTCGTCAACTCACACGTCTGTGATCGAAAACGTCCGGGAAATTGCGGCTTTTGCCCCATCTGTCGGAAAAGTTCGAAGGATTGCCGGGAACCCCCTCCCCAGCCGACCGCGTCATGGTCTGCTCGTTGGCGGAGAGGAGACCACAGTGCGTACCGTTCTTGTGTGCGTTCGGACACCACTCGCGGCCCAGCACCTTACTTCTGCTGCCGCGCGGCTGGGGTTGTCCGCGATCGTTCGTACCGCCGTCTCTGATCCCGAGGTGATGCTGCGGCTGGCCGAGCGACCGGCCGACGTGGTCCTGGCCGACACGGCCCTGACCCGGCCGGACAGCGCCGGCTTCGTCCGCCGGGTGTTGGCGCGTGCGCCGCAGGCGGCGGTGCTGCTGCTCGGCACCGAGGAGTCCGAGGCCGCGGCGGCCACCATCAGCGCCGGCGCCCGGGGGCTCATCCAGAATGTCGACCATGACCTGACCAGCGCGGTGGCCAAGGCGCTCCTGCTGCTCACGGCGCCTGGCCGAGCCTCCCGGCAGCGGATCACCGATCCGGCCCGCGACGCGGCGGCGGTGGGTGGTTCCGGCCGTTCCGGGCCGTCGCCGCGCGGTTCCGGTGAGCCCGGCTGGGCGGCCGCAGCCGCCGACGGGCCGGCCGGGGTGGCGTCGGTGCCGGTGCAGCGGGGCGACGACGAGGCGGAGGCGGGGACCGGCGAGTCGCCGGCGCAGACCGACCCGGGCCGTCCCGCCCCGAACGCCCGGCCCAGTCGGGCGTCGATCGGCCTCACCGAGCGTGAGCTTCAGGTGCTCCTCGGCATGGCCGAGGGCAAGAGCAACGCGGAGATCGGCCGGGAGCTGTTCGTCTCGGAGGACACCGTCAAGACGCACGCCCGCCGGTTGTTCCGCAAGCTTGGCGCCCGGGACCGGGCCCACGCGGTGGCGGCGGGCTTCCGCGCCGGTCTGGTCGCCTGACATACGCACGCCGCGTGGCTGCAGGGCACCGGGCGCGACTGCAGGGCACGCCGCGCTACTGCAAGCGCCCGGGGCGCGCCGCAGCCGGGGTACGCCGCGGGGCAGCAGGGCACCTGGGGCGCGGCAGCGGGGGCACGCCGCGCGGCAACAGGGCACGCCCGCGCGGCAGCGGGGGCACCCGCCGCCCGGTGGCGTTACTTGGTGGCGGTCGGGGCGCCCGGCTCGTCCTCGGTGCCCTCGGACAGGGTGTCGTGCACCCCGTCCGCGTACCCCCGGGCGTAGTCCCAGGTCACGTAGTGGTCCGGGTCCGGGTCGTAGGCGGGCTCGTGCACCCGGGGTCGGCCCGAGTTGAGCAGGTGCCGCAGGTTGCCGCGGAGCAGGTCCCAGTCGAAGTAGTGCGGCTCGCGACAGTCCTCGCATTCGATCACCAGCCCGCGAACCCCGATCGGGGCCAGCAGAGCCTGGTAGATCTCCAGGTCAGCGAGGTCTTCCAGCACATCCTGCCGCTCGACGTCGGTCAGCGGATCCGGCGTCGCGTCATCGCCCGGGTCATCCAGACCCGCGGTCGGATCGGCCGGGTCGCCATTGAACGGGTCGATGGGCTCGTCGTGCACCCCCTCACCGTAGACCCAACGCGGCGCGAACGTCCGCCCCCCGGCCTCCGCGCCGGCCCGGCCTGCCACGGACGGGTCGCCCAGCTCACTGGGTACGATGAGGCGACGTGCCGGCATCGTGGCGCGCTCCGGTGCCCGCCCGCGCCACCTCGCTGAAGCCCATCCGAGCAGCTCAGGGGAGCAATCGTGGAAAATTCGCCCAGCACCGATCTTCCGGCCGGCGTCGAGCACGCCGACCTGGGCGGCCACCTGCCCGAGCTGCCGGCCGGCTCCGCCCGGGTGGTTCCGCTCGGCCTCACCTTCGACGACGTGCTGCTCCAGCCGGGCGAGTCGGACGTGGTGCCCAGCCGGGTCAACACCCGGACGAAGCTCACCCGCAACATCGAGTTGTCCATTCCGCTGCTGTCCAGCGCGATGGACACGGTGACCGAGGCCCGGATGGCGATCGCCATGGCCCGCCAGGGTGGCATCGGTGTGTTGCACCGCAACCTCTCCCTGGAGGACCAGGCCCTCCAGGTCGACCTGGTGAAGCGCTCCGAGTCCGGCATGATCACCAACCCGGTGACCGCCAGCCCGGACGACACGCTGCGGGAGGTCGACGAGCTGTGCGGCCGTTACCGCATCTCCGGCGTTCCGGTGGTGGACGGCGACGGCCAGCTGGTCGGCATCGTCACCAACCGGGACATGCGTTTCGTCTCCGAGCCGAACACTCCGGTTCGGGAGATCATGACCCACACCCCGCTGGTCACCGCGCGGGTCGGGGTGAGCAAGGACGACGCCCTGGCGCTGCTGCGTCAGCACAAGGTCGAGAAGCTGCCGATCGTCGACGAGTCGGGCCGGCTGCGTGGCCTGATCACCGTCAAGGACTTCACCAAGAGCGAGCAGTACCCGGACGCCAGCAAGGACGACGCCGGCCGGCTGCGTGTCGCCGCCGCCATCGGTGTGGGCGAGGACGCGTACAAGCGGGCCCGTGCCCTGGTCGACGCGGGCGTCGACGTGCTGATCGTGGACACCGCGCACGGTCACCAGCGGGCCGTGCTGGACATGGTCCGCCGGCTCAAGGCCGACGTGGCGGTCGACATCATGGGCGGCAACGTGGCCACGTACGCCGGCGCGAAGGCGCTCGTCGACGCCGGCGCCGACGGCGTCAAGGTGGGCGTGGGGCCGGGCGCGATCTGCACCACGCGGATCGTCGCCGGGGTCGGCGTGCCGCAGGTGACCGCGATCATGGAGGCGGCCCGGGCCGCCCGCCCGGCCGGCGTGCCGGTGATCGGCGACGGTGGCATCCAATACTCCGGCGACATCGCCAAGGCCCTGGTGGCCGGCGCCGACACGGTGATGCTCGGCAGCCTGCTGGCCGGTTGCGAGGAGAGCCCCGGCGAGCTGATCTTCGTCAACGGCAAGCAGTTCAAGACGTACCGCGGGATGGGGTCGCTCGGCGCGATGCAGTCCCGGGGTCAGGCCAAGTCGTACAGCAAGGACCGTTACTTCCAGCAGGACGTGCTCAGCGACGACAAGCTGGTCCCCGAGGGCGTGGAGGGTCAGGTGCCCTACCGGGGGCCGCTGTCCCGGGTCGCCCACCAGTTGGTCGGCGGGCTGCGGCTGGCCATGGGGTACGCCGGTGCGGAGAACATCCCCGATCTGCACCGCCGGGGCCAGCTCATCCGGATCACCGCGGCTGGTCTGAAGGAGAGCCACCCGCACGACATCCAGATGACCGTCGAGGCGCCCAACTACCACACCCGCTGACCCAACACCCCCAACCACCTGGAGTCCCCCATGCGTGACGTGGTCGAGATCGGGCTGGGCAAGACCGCGCAGCGCGGCTACCACCTGGACGACATCGCCATCGTGCCGAGCCGCCGTACCCGCGACGTCGACGACGTCTCGACGTCGTGGCAGCTCGACGCGTACCCATTCGGCATCCCGTGCGTCGGCCACCCCTCCGACGCCACCATGAGCCCGGCCTCGGCGGTGCGGCTCGGTCAGCTCGGCGGCCTCGGCGTGCTCAACGTCGAGGGGCTCTGGACCCGCTACGAGAACCCGACCAAGGTGCTGGACGAGCTGGCCGGCCTCGACGAGGAGGCCCGCGCCACCAAGCGGCTCCAGGAGGTGTACGCCGAGCCGATCCGCCCGGACCTGATCGCGGAGCGGGTCCGCGAGCTGCGCGCCGGTGGCAGCACGGTGGCGGTGCGGGTCTCCCCGCAGCACACCCTCGCGCTGGCGCCGGTGATCCTGGACGCCGGGGTGGACATCCTGGTCATCCAGGGCACCATCGTCTCGGCCGAGCACGTGTCGACCACCGATGAGCCGCTGAACCTCAAGGAGTTCATCGCCGACCTCGACCTGCCGGTGATCGTCGGTGGCTGCACCGACTACAAGACGGCGCTGCACCTGATGCGTACCGGCGCGGCCGGCGTGATCGTGGGTATCGGTGGCGACGAGTGGTCGACCACCGAGTCGGTGCTGGGCATCCGGGTGCCGATGGCCACCGCGATCGCCGACGCCGCGGCGGCCCGCCGTGACTACCTGGACGAGACCGGCGGTCGGTACGTGCACCTGATCGCCGACGGTGACATCCAGACCTCGGGCGACATCGCCAAGGCGCTCGGCTGCGGCGCGGACGCGGTGATGCTCGGTGAGCCGCTGTCGCTCTGCGACGAGGCCCCCGCCGGTGGTGCCTGGTGGCACTCGGCGGCGAGCCACCCGTCGCTGCCCCGGGGTGCCTTCGAGGTCTCCGGTGAGCCGCTCGGGTCGATGGAGCAGCTGCTCTTCGGGCCGGCGGACGAGGCCGACGGCCAGCTGAACCTGTTCGGTGGGCTGCGTCGGGCGATGGCCAAGTGCGGTTACCGCGACCTGAAGGAGTTCCAGAAGGTCGGTCTGGTCCTCGACCGCTGACCGATCCGTCAGACGCCGGAAGGCCGGCCCCGCCTGGTGCGGGGCCGGCCTTCGTCGCGTTCAGCGCGGAGTCACTTCTCCACGTAGATGGTCAGGTCGGACATGTTGCGGTAGCTGGTCGCCGCGAAGTCGAGCGATTGGCCCTTGTTGTCCACGCCGCCGGGGGCGGTGTCCATCTCCCAGTTGGCGTGGTGGAAGTTGCGTTCGCCGATGGTCTGGAAGAACTGCTGGAAGTTGAGGTCGCCGTCGCCCAGCGGGGTCATCTGGTACCCGTTGGGCACGCTGGTGTCCCGGTCGCCGTCCTTGGCGTGGAAGAGCGGGAACCGGGTGGTCCGGTCGGCCACGGTGAGGATCGGGTCGAACAGGTCGGTCACCTCCTGGCCGGCCGGGTTGACGTACTTCTGGTGCTTGTAACGGGCCACGTAGGCCCAGTAGATGTCCAGCTCGAAGAAGACGTACCGCGGGTCGGTGATCTCGAAGAAGTACTCCAGCCGGCGGATGCCGGAGGACCGGGTCTGCCGGCCCTGCGCGTCGCGCGGGCCCCGGTCGATGAGGAAGTTGTACGCGGCGTCGTGGTTGTGCGTGTAGAGCCGCATGCCCCGGGCCTTGGCCTGCCGGCCCAGCTCGTTCCAGATGTCCGCGGCGGCGTCCCACTCGGCCTTGTACGCGCTGCTGGTCGGGTCGCTGCCGGTGCCGATGTTCTTCATGCCGAGTTCCTCGGCGATGTCCAGCTGTTGCTGGAAGGTGGCCGGCTGGATCGAGGCGTGGGTGCCGTTGGCCACCAGGCCGTTGTCGTCGAGGATCTTGCGGATCTCGGCGGGGGTGATCTGCCGGCCCAGGATCTCGGTGCTCTGGGTGTAGCCGGCGAACTCGATTTCCTTGTAACCGATCTCGGCGAGTCGGGCGAGGACGCGCTCGAAGCCGTACGGCACCCCGCTGTCGTCGGGTGCGGCGGTGATCCGGTCGCGGACGCTGTAGAGGATGATGCCGCGGTTCCTGGCCGGGATCAGCGGCTCCACCCGCAGCTTGCTCGCGTTGCCGGGGTTGGCGAGCGCGGGGGTGCCGGTGGCGAGGACGGGTAGCCCGGCCGCGCCGATCGCGGCGGCGGCGCCGGCGGAGGCGGCGAGCAGGGATCGGCGGCTGAGCCGGCCGGTGGGGGTGGCGTCGGGGGCGGTGTGGTCTGGCATGGTTCCACCTTTCGCGACGGTGGTCGGAGACAGACACTAACGTCGGTCTAAGTCGAAAGAAAGGTTCGATCGACGGCAGCTTTTGTTCGATTCGACGAAAGTCACTGATGATCGTCGATACCGGCCGCTCGGCCCGCGATGCTGACTACGCTCGTCCTGACCGGAACGCCGCGAAAGGCCGGAACGCCGCAGGAGGGGTGCGCGTGGTCCTGATCAGACGGAGACTGAGCGTCGCCGCCGCGCTGACCTGCGCGATCGGGCTGGCCGCCGCCGGTTGTACCGGCGATGACCGCGACGGCTTCCGGCCCGGCGCGGCCGACGTCGGCGACCCGTACGTGCCGGGGCACGGCAACGGCGGCTACGACGTCGGGCACTACGGCCTCGACGTCCGCTACGACCCGTCGACCGACCGGCTGACCGGTCGAGCCGTCATCACGGCCACCGCCACCCAGGACCTGTCCCGGTTCAACCTGGACCTGGTCGGCCTGGAGGTTCGCGCGGTCAGCGTGGGTGACGCGGCGGCCGAGCACAGACGCGGCGACGGCGAGTTGGTGGTGACCCCCAGCGACGGACTGCCGCGCGGCCGGCAGTTCACAGTGACCGTCGAGTACGCGGGCGTCCCCACGGCCGTCGACGACGGGGCGTTGGGCAGCGGCGGCTTCCTGCACACCGCCGACGGCGCGGTGGCGCTCGGCCAACCCGAGTCGGCCGCCACCTGGTTCCCGGTCAACGACCACCCGTCGGACAAGGCCACCTACGACCTGGCGGTGACCGTCCCGGACGGCCTGGCCGCGCTGAGCAACGGCGTTCCCGGGCCGAAGAGCAGCGCCGACGGCTGGACCACCTGGCGCTGGTCGGAGCGCGCCCCGATGGCCAGCTACCTGAGCACGCTCGTGATCGGTGACTACCGGGTGGTGACCGGCACGCACGCCGGCCGGCCGATGGTCACGGCGGTGGCCGCGAGCCTGCCGGCGACCGGCGGCGCGGCCACCTCGCTGGCCCGCACCGGCGCGATCGTCGACTTCCTGGCCAGCCGCTTCGGCCCGTACCCGTTCGACTCGTACGGGGGCATCGTGATCGCCGACGACCGGATCGGCTACGCGCTGGAGACCCAGTCCCGGCCGGTGTACGGGCCCGGCTTCTTCGCTGACGACCGGCCGAACCCGAGCGTCGTCGCGCACGAACTGGCGCACCAGTGGTTCGGCGACAGCGTGTCGCTGACCAGGTGGAGCGACATGTGGCTCAACGAGGGCTTCGCCAGCTACGCCGAGTGGTTGTGGGAGGAGCACGACGGCGGCCGGACCGCCCAGCGCAACTTCGAGATCCAGTACGCGGCGACCGACTGGACGCAGCCGTCGGTCGAGCCGGGCCGGGAGCAGATGTTCGGCACCGCCGTCTACAAGCGCGGGGCGCTCGCCGTGCACGCGTTGCGCCGGACCGTCGGTGACGACCTCTTCTTCCGCATCCTGCGTACCTGGACCAGCGAGCGGGCGGCGGGCAACGCGACCACCGCGGACCTCGTCGCGCTGGCCGAGCGGGTCGCCGGGCGGCAACTGCGTCCGCTCTTCGACGCCTGGTTGGTGGGTGGGTCGGCCCCCACACTGCCGTGACCCGGCCCCGCTGCCCGGTCGATATGCTGCCGCCTGCGAACGGCGGGTGGGTGCCTGTTCGCGCGGGACGGCGGAGGCCGTGACCGGCCACCGTGCGGAAAGGGTGTGGGATGCGGGGGACGCGGCACAGACTGCGAGTGGCTGCCGGCCTGCTGGTGACCGGTGCGCTCGCACTGTCCGGATGCGACTCGGCGGGGCCGGAGACGGCCCTACCCCCGAGCGCGTCCCCCACGCCGGCGCGGACGTTCACAGCGGGCGCCGACGGGGTCGGCGACGCCTACTTCCCGACCTACGGCAACGGCGGCTACGACGTCGGGCGGTACACGGTGAAGGTGCGCTACGACCCGGCCAAGGACCAGTTGACGGGTACGACCACAGTGCGGGCCACCGCGACCGCTGACCTGTCGACGTTCAACCTCGACCTGGCCGGCCTGACCGTCGGCGCGGTCACCGTGGACGGCGCACCGGCGATCCACAGCCGCAAGCGGAACGAGCTGGTGATCAAGCCGGCTTCCGGTCTGATCAACGGCAACGGGTTCGTCGCCGAGGTCACCTACGCCGGCAAGCCGAAGCCGCTGAAGAACGAGGCGCTCGGTGACGGCGGTTTCCTGCACACCGCCGACGGTGCCATCGCGCTGGGTCAGCCCGAGTCGGCCAGCACCTGGTTCCCGGTCAACGACCACCCGTCGGACAAGGCTGCCTACGACTTCGAGGTCACCGTTCCGGACGGCCTGACCGCGATCAGCAACGGCGTTCCCGGCGGGAAGACCAGCACGGGCGGTTGGACCACCTGGAAGTGGTCGGAGAAGTCGCCGATGGCCAGCTATCTGAGCACGCTGGTGATCGGCAAGTTCCGGATCACCACCGGCGAGCACGAGGGCCGTCCGGTCTACAACGCGGTCACCACCACCGAGGCCAAGGGCAACGCGGACGCGTCGATCGCGCAGACCGTCGCTGTGGCCGACTACCTGGAGAGTGTGTTCGGGCCGTACCCGTTCGACGCGTACGGCGGGGTGGTGATCTCCGACAGCCGGATCTCCTACGCCCTGGAGACGCAGAGCCGACCGGTCTACGCGGCGAGCTTCTTCCGGCAGGGCGAGAACACCGAGGTCGTCGCCCACGAGCTGGCCCACCAGTGGTTCGGCGACAGCGTCGCGTTGGCCAAGTGGGAGGACATCTGGCTCAACGAGGGCTTCGCGACGTACGCGGAGTGGCTCTGGGCCGAGCACACCGGGGCGTACACCGCCAAGGAGGCGTTCGACAGTCGGTACGCCAGCATGTCCGCGCAGGTGTGGCAGACACCGCCGGGCAAGCCGGGCGTGGAGAAGCTGTTCAGCGAGTCGGTCTACCAGCGCGGCGGGATGACCCTGCACGCCCTGCGGGTGGCCGTCGGCGACAAGGCGTTCTTCGAGATCGTCAAGACCTGGGCGGCGGAGAAGCGCGACGGCACCGCCACCACTGGCGAGTTCGTGGCAGTGGCCGAGCGGATCTCCGGCAAGCAGCTCGACGCGATCTTCGACGCCTGGCTCTACGGCACCAGGAAGCCGGCCCTGCCGAAGCGGCTCTGAGCGGCGGTCAGTTCTTGACGACCAGTTTGGGGCTGGCGGCCAGGTAGGCGTCGGCGCGTCCGGCGCGGAGTTCGGTGAGGAACTTCCGGCCCTCGCTGGTCAGCTGTTCACCCCGGTAGGCGGTGCCCTTGCCGACGCCGGAACCGGGTAGCCCGACCAGCGTGAAACGGTTCTCCGGCAGGCCACTGAGGGCGTACGCGATGTCCACGATCCGGCGCCCGCCCACGTAGACCAGCGTGTCGCCCAGCGCGGAGACCACCTGGTCGACGCGCTCCGGTTGCCGGGCCAGGCCCTCGTCCAGGATCTTGCGGGTCATCGCCCGGATCAGCTGCTGCTGGTGACGCTGCCGGGCGTAGTCACCGCCGGTGATGTAGCGCTGCCGCGCGTAGTCGATCGCCTGCCAGCCGTTGAGGTGCCGGTCGCCCTTCTCGTAGACCTGCTGCGGCCCCTTGTAGCCGCCCGGCGCGCTCTCCCGGTGCTTGCCGTCCGGTCGGCGGTGCAGCGACTCGACCCGCTGGTCGACGTAGATGTCCACCCCACCCAGGGCGTCGACCAGCCGGTCGAACCCGTTGAAGGTGAGCACCGCGCCGGCGTCGATGCGCAGCCCGGTGTAACCGCTGACAGTGCTGCGCAGCAGCTCGTACCCCTGGGCGGTGCTGGGTTGTTTGGGTTTGCCCGGCACCCGGCTGCCGAAGCTCATCGCGTGCGTGAGTTTGGTCTTGCCGCCCTTGTAGCCGGCCTTCGGGAACGCCGGGATGTCCACCAGCAGGTCGCGGGGGAGCGAGAAGAGGTACGCCCGATCCAACCCCTTGGGTACGTGCAGCACCAGCACGGCGTCCGAGTGCGGCTCCCACCCGGGCACGCTGACCCGGGTGTCCACACCGACCAGCAGCAGGTTGAGCGGGCCGGTGATGTCCGCGCCCGGCGGTGGGCCGCTGGGGCTCGGCGTCGGCGTGCCGATGGGCGTCGGGGTCGGTGAGCCGGCCACCGGAGCGCCGCCCGGCTTGTTGTCGCCGGTCAGTCGGGTGATCACCACAGTGCCGGCCGCGATCAGCGCGACGACGGCCAGGGCCGCCAACCCCAGCAGCAGCCACCGTCGGCGCGGCGCCATCGACCCGAGAACCATGTTGGATTCCTTCCACCCGTCTGGTGAACAACGCTCCGACGGGTGCTCCGGGTTGCGGCCGGAAGACGCCGGGTCGGTCGGCCGGAGCATGATCGCGCGAAAAGTGCCGCTGGCGCGAGCGCTACTCGCGAGTAATGATGCGTCCATGCGGTACGACGTGGTCGTCATCGGGTCCGGCTTCGGTGGCAGCGTCACCGCGCTCCGACTGGCCGAGAAGGGCTACTCGGTAGCGGTGCTGGAAGCCGGCCGCCGCTTCGCCGACGACGAGTTCCCGCAGACGTCCTGGCGGGTCCGCCGGTTCCTCTGGGCACCGAAGCTGGGCTGCTACGGCATCCAACGGCTCACCCTGCTCCGCCCGGCCGACAGGCGATCCGGCGGCGGGGTGCTGGTGCTCTCCGGCGCCGGGGTGGGCGGCGGTTCGCTGGTCTACGCGAACACCCTCTACGAACCGCTGCCGGCCTTCTACAGCGACCCGCAGTGGCGGGACATCACCGACTGGCGCGACGAGTTGGCCCACCACTACGACCAGGCGAAACGAATGCTCGGCGTCACCACGTACCCGGTGCACACCGGCGCGGACCGCGCCATGCGCGCGGTGGCCGAGCGGATGGGGGTGGGGCACACCTTCCACGCCACCCCGGTGGGCGTGCACATCGGCCGGCCCGGCCAGCGGGTCGCCGACCCGTACTTCGGCGGTGCCGGCCCGGAACGCACCGGCTGCCTGCACTGCGGCTCGTGCATGACCGGCTGCCGGCACGGTGCGAAGAACACTCTGGTGAAGAACTACCTCTGGCTCGCCGAACGGCTCGGGGTCACGGTCCGTCAGTTGACCACTGTGACGGCCGTCCGGCCCGCCGACGGCGGCGGGTACGAGGTGCACACCGAACGCACCGGCGCCTGGCTGCGCAAGACTCGGCAGGTCATCCACGCCGACCAGGTGGTCTTCGCCGCAGGGGCGCTCGGCACCCAGCGGTTGCTGCACGGGATGCGGGCCGACGGTGCGCTGGCCGGGCTCTCGCCCCGCCTCGGTGAGCTGACCCGGACCAACTCGGAGGCGATCCTCGGCGCCTCGGTGCCACGGCAGCGGGCCCGGTCCGAGCGGTTGGACTACACCGAGGGGGTGGCCATCACCAGCTCGTTCCACCCCGACCCGCAGACGCACATCGAGCCGGTCCGCTACGGGCGGGGCTCCAACGCGATGGGGCTGCTCCAGTCGCTGCTGGTCGACGGCGGCCCGCACCGGGTACGCCGCTGGCTGGGCAGCATCGTGCGGCAGCCCCGGTTGGCGGCGCGGATGCTGTCGGTACGCGGCTGGTCGGAACGGACGGTGATCGCCCTGGTCATGCAGTCCGTGGACAACTCGCTGACCACCCGGTGGCGGCGTGGCCCGTTCGGCAGCAGGTTGGTCACCGGCCCGGGCCACGGCACGCCCAGCCCCACCTGGATCCCGGCCGGCAACACCGCCGCCCGAATGCTCGCCGACGAGATCGGCGGCACCCCCGGCGGCTCACTCACCGAACCCTTCGACATCCCGATGACCGCGCACATCCTGGGCGGGGCGGTCATCGGCGCCACCCCGGCCGACGGGGTCATCGATCCCTGGCACCGGGTGTACGGGCACGTCGGGCTGCACGTGGTCGACGGCGCGGCGGTCTCGGCCAACCTGGGTGTGAACCCGTCCCTGACGATCACCGCGCAGGCGGAACGGGCGATGTCGTTCTGGCCCAACAAGGGCGACAAGGACCCCCGCCCGGCGCTCGGCGCCCCGTACCGCCGCCTCACACCCGTACCCCCGCGCCACCCGGCCGTCCCGGCGGACGCCCCTGGTGCGCTGCGTTCCTGAACCCTGCCGGCCGCCACGGCGAGCCGGTGCCGGCTGCGGCCGTGACTGTCGGTAGGCTTCGTGCACATGAGCCTGCCTCGCCCCGTCCTCGTGGTGGACTTCGGAGCCCAGTACGCCCAGCTCATCGCCCGCCGGGTCCGTGAGGCGAAGGTCTACTCCGAGATCGTGCCGCACTCGATGCCGATCGCCGAGATGCTGGCGAAGAACCCCGCCGCGATCATCCTCTCCGGTGGTCCGGCCAGCGTCTACGCCCCGGACGCGCCGCAGATCGACGCGGGCGTGTTCAGCGCCGATGTGCCGGTCTTCGGCATCTGCTACGGCTTCCAGGCGATGGCCCAGGCGCTCGGCGGCACTGTCACCAGGACCGGCAACCGTGAGTACGGTGGCACTCCGCTGCGACCCCGCCTCCTCGACCCCGGTGTGCTGCTGCGTGACCTGCCGGCGGACCTGCCGGTCTGGATGAGCCACGGCGACTGCGTCACCGAGGCGCCCGAGGGCTTCACTGTGACCGCCGAGTCGGCGGGCGCGCCGGTCGCCGCCTTCGAGGACCTGACCGGTCGCCGGGCCGGCGTGCAGTTCCACCCGGAGGTCGGGCACACAGCGCACGGCCAGGAGATGCTGACCCGCTTCCTCTACGACATCGCCGGCATCGAGCCGACCTGGACTCCCGAGAACATCATCGACGAGCAGGTCGCCCGGATCCGCGCCCAGATCGGCGACAAGGAGGTCATCTGTGGCCTCTCCGGCGGGGTGGACTCGGCGGTCGCCGCGGCGCTCGTGCACAAGGCCGTCGGTGACCAGCTCACCTGTGTCTTCGTCGATCACGGCCTGCTGCGCGCCGGCGAGGCCGAGCAGGTGGAGAAGGACTACGTCAGCGCCACCGGCATCAAGCTGAAGGTGGTCGACGCCACCGACCGGTTCCTCGGCGCGCTCGCCGGGGTGACCGACCCGGAGCAGAAGCGCAAGATCATTGGTCGGGAGTTCATCCGGGTCTTCGAGGCCGCGGCCCGCGAGATCGCCGCACACGGCGACGTCGAGTTCCTCGTCCAGGGCACCCTCTACCCCGACGTGGTGGAGTCCGGCGGCGGCACCGGCACCGCCAACATCAAGAGCCACCACAACGTCGGCGGCCTCCCGGAGGACCTGAAGTTCGCGCTGGTCGAGCCGCTGCGCACTCTGTTCAAGGACGAGGTCCGGACGCTCGGCCTCCAACTGGGCCTGCCCGAGGCGATGGTCTGGCGGCACCCGTTCCCCGGCCCCGGTCTGGCCATCCGGATCATCGGCGCGGTCGACCAGGAGCGCCTCGACCTGCTCCGCCAGGCCGACCTGATCGCCCGCGAGGAGCTGACCGCCGCCGGCCTCGACCGGGGTGTCTGGCAGTTCCCGGTGGTGCTCCTCGCCGACGTGCGCAGCGTCGGTGTGCAGGGAGACGGGCGCAGCTACGGGCACCCCGTGGTGCTGCGCCCGGTCTCCAGCGAGGACGCGATGACCGCCGACTGGTCCCGGCTGCCCTACGACGTGGTGGCCCGGATCTCCACCCGGATCACCAACGAGGTCGCCGAGGTCAACCGGGTGGTCCTGGACGTCACCAGCAAGCCGCCGGGCACCATCGAGTGGGAGTGAGCGCCGCTCAGGCCGCCGGCGGCGGGCTGGACGGGGTCGTCGGCGGGTAGGGCGGCGTCGGGGCGTACCCCTGCGGTGGCCCGCCGGGCGCGGGCCCGGCGGTGGGCGGCGGGCCGTTCTGCGGCGCGACGCCCGCGGCGTGCGGCCAGGCCGGCGCGCCGGTGGGCTCCTCCGGCATCAGAAACCACATGATCGGGTACGCGAACAGCGCGAGCCCGCCGGTGAGCAGGCCGGTGACCGCGAAGATCACCCGGACCAGTGTGGGATCGACGGCGAAGTAGCGGCCGACGCCGCTGGCGACCCCGGCGACCATGCGGTCGGTGGTGGGTCGCCGAAGCTGCTTGTACGGGGCACGGGGAGCGGTGGTCGATGTCATACCCCCACGGTCCGCGCTGGCGCCCGGCCCGCCCTCGGTGACCGCCCGGATCCTTACCCTGACCAATCCCTGACCGGGAACAGATAGTCAGGAATCCGACTCTTTTCCGTTCCGGTAACCCGGCCCGGGGAGAATTTGCTTCCGTGACCACCTTGCTCAAGCCGCTCCGCAGGATCGCGGCATACGCAGTTTGTGCTGATTCAAGCGGCCGAGTCTTGCTGGTCCGCGCATCGGAGCGCTCCGGCACCCCCGGCGCGTGGTCGCTGCCCGGCGGGGCGGTCGACCACGGCGAGGACCCGAACCACACAGTCGTTCGCGAGACCGCCGCCGAAACCGGCCTCTCCGTCGCCGTCTCCGGCCTGGCCGACGTGCTCGCCGACATGCGGGCACTCCCCGACCGCGGCATCACCATCCACACCGACCGGCTGATCTACCGGGTGGCCGTGCGCGGTGGCACCCTCGCCGACCGGGTCGGCGAGCGCCCCACCGACCTGGCCCGGTGGTACACCCTCGACGAGGCGCGCGAGCTGCCGCTGCGCTCGTTCACCGCACGCGCCCTCGGGCTGCCCGCCTCCTCGGCCGACGTGGTCCCCGACGAGGCACCCGAGTTCCCCTCCTTCTACGCCGTGCCCGGCCCCGACGGGCTGCACCGGGCCCAGCGCTTCGCCGCGTACGCGGTCTGCACCGACCCCGCCGGCCGAGTTTTGCTCACCCGCATCTCCGACGGCTACCCCGGCGCCGGCTGCTGGCACCTGCCCGGTGGCGGCACCGACTACGGCGAACAGCCCGGCGCGGCACTCATCCGGGAGCTGATCGAGGAAACCGGCCAGGCCGGCCGCCTCGTCGAGCTGCTCGGCGTCGCCAGCCACCGCGACGCCGCCTCACTCGGCCCCGAGGGCTACCCGATCGACTGGCACGGCGTACGCGCCTTCTACCGGGTCGTCGTCGACCAGCCCAACCCACTGACCGTGGCCGACGTGGGCGGCTCCACCTGCGAGGCCCGCTGGTTCGGCCGCGAGGAGCTGGGCGCCCTCCCCACCGACCGCCTCACCGAGGTGACCGCCGAAGCAGTCCAAGCCGCCCAACTCACCTGACCCCGACCAGTCCGCGAGGGGTCAGCGCGTACCACGCCGCCGGCCGTGCCTTGCCCCACGCTGCCTCCAGCCTGTGATCAGCGCTGGACTCGACCTGCCGTGACGCGAATGGACTCCACAATGAGGGTTGATGGGGTGAAGCGGGCCGGTCGCGAAACGGGCTGAAGGGCGCTGAACGAGGCTTGTCGGTTGTCGTCAAGGGCCGGCTACCTTGGCCCGAACGCGCCGGCTCGCCAAGCTCCGCGGGTTCCCCGTGCACCGTCTCGCGTTGATCATGAAGTTATTGTCGGAACGCGAGATGGACGGCGATAACTTGATCAACAAGTGTGGGTGCGAAGCGGGGGCGAGCAAAGGTGCAATTCACGCGTCGAGTCGGGGCCTACGGGCTCTTGCGGGACTCGGGTCGGGTCTTTGTGGTTCGGGACGGGGCGCAGGGTGAGTTTCCCGGCGTCTGGCGGTTGCCGGGCGGTGCCGTCGGGCATGCCGAGGACCCGGAGCGTGCCGTGGTCCGCGAGGTCGCCGAGCAGGCCGGGCTGACGGTCGCGGTGACGCGACTACTCGCGGTGGTCGCCGATGTGACCACCTTTCCGGAGGACAAGGCCGCGCTGCACACCGACCGGCTGTTGTTCGAGCTCAGCACTCCCCACGGCGCACCGTCCGACGGTTCGGGGCCTGAGAGCGCGCGGCTCGGGGGCGGGTTGCCGGGCGTCGAGGCTGGGCTGGTTGATCACGCTTGCTGGCTTTCGCCGGCGGAGGTGGCGCAGTTGCCGCTGACCCCGTTCACCGCCGAGGCGCTCGGCCTGCCGGTCACCCCACTGCCGCCGCCGGCGCACCGGTCGCGGGACCTGTTCCCGCCGCAGCACCCCGACCGCCGGCTGCGCTTCGGGGCGTACGGGCTGGTCACCGACCCCGCTGGGCGGATCCTGCTCACCCAGATCGCAGCGGGCTACCCGGGGGCCGGGCTGTGGCATCTGCCCGGCGGTGGCACCGACCACGGCGAGCAGCCGGCCACCGGGTTGTTGCGGGAGTTGGTCGAGGAGGGCGGGCAGGTGGGCCGGGTCGTGGAGCTTCTCGGCGTCAACAATCTGCACAATCCGGCCGCGCTGGGCCCGGAGGGCCGACCTCTGGACTGGCACGGCGTACGGGTGATCTATCGGGTGCTGGTGGACGTACCCACCGACGCGGTGGTCACCGAGTCCGCCGGAGGGTCGACGGCGCGGGCGGGGTGGTTCACCCGGGACGAGGCGATTGACCTGCCGTTGAGCGACATCGCTGTCGTGGCAATCGGACAGAGTGGCCGATAGCACCCCGCTCGGTGAGCCGACTTGGTGACCCTCCGGTACAGTCAAAGGCGGGAATGATGGAGGAAACGGGCGATGACGCCCGGGATGGGAACAAGCGAGCGGTTCGAGCGGTTTAAGCCAGATATAAGTACCGCCGGCAGCTATCGCCAAGCCATGTTCCCCTATGCGATGGTGTACTCCGCAAAACGGCTGCCGGGCCATGCAAGGTCCGGCACGAGACAGCCGGACACCCGCCACTCGGCGGTCAGCAGATCCGGTGATGGAGGAAACGTGCCGAGAGCCCCATGGCGCCGGCGTCGTACTACTGACAGTCCGCGCCCAGCAGGGCGTCGCTGGGCGGGCCGGTTGCGCCGCAGCAGCACGTTCGCCCGCCAGGTGCTCTTGGTCCGGGTCGGTCGCCGCGACGGCGACCTGCACCCGACCGACCTGGCCCCGACCGAGCACCGGTACGCCGATCGGCAGCGCCGTCGCTACGGCCTGGACCGGCTCAGCCGGCCGACACTGGGCGTGGACCCGACACTGGGCCTGGACCGAGCCGACGCGGTCATGCCGGTCAGCCCGGCGATGCCGCCGATGACGCAGACCGACGAGGCCCACTCGATCCCACTGCTCCCCGGCGAGCGCACCATCGCGCGCCGGATGAAGTTCGGCCTGGTCAACGCCTGCACGCTGGCCAGCCTGATGCTCGGCATGCTGGCCATCTTCCTGGCCATGCAGGGCGAGGTGCGCATGGCGGCGCTCTGCCTGATCGCGTGCGTCGGCTTCGACGGTCTGGACGGCGCGCTGGCCCGACGGCTCGGGGTGGCCAGCCCGTTCGGCGCGCAGATGGACTCCCTGGCCGACATGTGCTCGTTCGGTCTCGCCGCGCCGGTAGTGGTCTATGCCTCGCTCGCCGGCTCCGTCTCCACGGCGGCGGCGGCGGTGGCGTGCGCCCTGGTCGCGGCGTGTGCCGCGATTCGACTGGCCCGCTTCAACGTCTCGCCGAAGGACGGCAGGTTCTTCTGCGGGGTGCCCACCACCATGGCGGCCGCGGTGCTCGCCGTGACGGTGGCGATCGGCCTGCCGGTGCCCGGCGCCGTGCTGGTCGCCGGGGTGGCGCTGCTGGCCTTCGCGATGGTTTCGAGCTTCCCGTACGCCAAGCTGGCCCGCCTGGTGAAGCTGCCGCCGTGGCTCTGGCTGGCCCCGGTGATCGGCGCGCTGGTCGACATCCGGCTCACGTTCGCCCTGATCGTGGTGGGCTACCTGGTCAGCGGGCCGGTTCTCTGGCTGCGGCAACGTCGTACCGCTTGATCTGAGCAGACAGAAAGAACGGGGCGCCGCGGACAGCGGCGCCCCGTTCCTTGTTTGCGGGTCAGCGCCAGCGGGCGATGACAGTTGACCCGCCGACCACCTTGTCGCCCGGCCCGACCAGCGGGTCCGCGGCAGCGGGCAGGTAGACGTCGGTCCGGGAACCGAACCGGATCAGCCCGAAGCGCTCGCCCTTGGCCAGCAGCGCGCCGATCGGCGCGCGCTGCACGATCCGGCGGGCGATCAGCCCGGTCCGCTGCGCGACCACCACAGTGCCGCGAGCGGTGTCCAGCACTGTGTACGCGGCGACGTTGTGCTCGGCGTCCGGCTTCATCGCGTTGACGAAGCCGCCATCGGCGACGAAGTAGTCCACCACCTTGCCGGCGACCGGGGCGCGGTTGACGTGCACGTCCAGCACCGACAGGAACACCGCGATCCGCAGCCACTCGCCGTCGCCGAAGCGCTCGTCGTGCAGCCGCTGCACCGACAGAACCTTCCCGTCCGCGCTGGCGACCACGGCGCTCGGGTCCTCCGGCACGTCCCGTTCGGGATCCCGGAAGAACGCGGCGACCGGCCCGGCGGCCAGGGCCGGCAGCAGCCACAGCTTGGACGACGGGCGCGCCACCCGGGCCAGCGCAGCGAGGCCCAGCGCGATGCCCGCCGCCGCCACGCCGTTGGAGTCGATGTGCATGCCCCTGGTCACCGGCACGCTCGACGGCCGGTACGCGGGGGCCAGGCTGTCGGCCGTGGCCGGGCTGGCCGGGGTGAACCGCAGTCGGTAGACCCGCACCGGTGGGGAGTTACGCAGCACCAGGTCGGCGCCGACGCCGTAGAGGGCGTCCTGTCGGGCCAGCTCGGCGGCGGCACCCTCGGTCCGGCCGGGGGTGGCGACGGTCGCCACGCTCAGCACCGCCCCGTCGGTCAGGTACTTGGCCAACCCCTCGACGCCGCTGCGGGTGGCCTCGGCGGTGCCGGTGAACGCCTCACCGGCGACGACGACAGCGGCGGCCTCGGCTTCGGCCAGTGAGTCGACGACGCTCACCCGGTCGGCGACCCAACGGCCCTGGGATGTGACGTGCTCGCGGAGCGCCGCGGCGCCGAACGGCTCGGCGGGCACCACGGTGAGCCGGTCACCGGGGAGCAGCGCGTCGACCGCCGCGGCCAGCACGGCGGAGTCCGGGGTCACCCCTACCAGCAGGGCGGCCTTGGGGTCGTTGATCCGGGCCAGCTCGGCGACGAGGGTACGGGCGGCTCGCTCGCCGATGCGGACCGGACCGGACCGGCCGGTGGTACGCACGGCGGGGGACTGGGTCATGTCGGGCGGGCTCCTGACGGGGGTAGAGACGGGAATCGCGGCGGGACCGCCATGGGCGGGACGGGCCGGCCGGCGGAGGCGAGATCTCCACCAGCCAGCATATGCGTCCGTCCGCGCCGGCCGCACCGCCGTGGGGATGCGGTGCACCGACGCGGACAGCCGCCCGAGGTCAGGCTTCCCTGCGCGGACCCTCCCGGTCGTCACCCGCCTGGTCGCCGACGGCCTCGACCGGTTGGTCGGGCCGGGTCGGCTCGTCCCCCTCCGACGAGGCCGGTCGGGCGAGGCTCCCGACGGTCGGCTCGTCGTCTCCGTCGCCGGGTTGGGCGGGGATGGGCTCGGTCGGCGGCTCCGACGGCGGGTGTGCCAGCCAGGCCGGGTGGATCACGTCGGTGGCCGGCGCATCCTGCGCCCGCACCTCGGCGGTCGGCGTCTCCAAGGTCCGGTCCGAGACGAGCGTCGGGTCCGAGGAGGGCGGGTCCCAGGTGGACCGTTCGGCTTCCCAGACCGGCAGGGCCGTGCCGGACGTCGACGTGGCGGCACCGGAGACCGGTACGGGAGCACCGGAGACCGGTGCGCCGGAGACGGACGTGCCGGAGACGGGCGCGACGGCCCCGGCCTCGGCAATCGGCTCCGACTGGTTCGGTCGACCCGAGCGCAGCGCGCCGACCAGCCCGAAGACCCCGATCAGGATGAGTGCGCCGGCCAGGAACCAGCCGACCGGCGGCAGCGCGAGCCCGAGCAGTTGGGCGAGCAGCCACCAGGCGGACAGCGCCAGGAACACGAGCCCGAAGGCGAACGACACCAGATCCGTGCGGTGAGCCTTCACCGGGTCACCTCCAGGTTGCCGGCATTGACATGGATGTAGAGGCGCAGGGTTCCGCCGCCGGGCCCGTCCGCTCCGACGTCGGTGGATTCCCGCAGGCGGCCGTCCAGCCCGCCGGAGCGGTTGCCGAAGATGGTGGCGTCACCCGCGTTGACGTCGGCCACTGTGGTGACGTCCACGTTCGGCGGCACGACCACAGTCGCCTGGCCGAAGTTGACGGCCACTGTCACCTGGCTGTCCCGTTTCGCGAAGTCGATCCCGCGCAGGTCGAGCACGGCGTCACCGAAGCTGTTCTCGTACCGGTCCGCCAGGTCGCGGTAGTCGGTGGGCGCCCAGGTCACTGCGCCGTCGACCCCCCGGATCCGGTCGTAGGACTCGGCGACGGTCGCCGTGCCCAGCGCCGCGGCGGTCACCAGACCGAGCGCGATGAGCCAGCGCGCCCGCCCGAACCACGTGCCGACCAGCAGGCCCAGCGCGATCGTGGCCAGCGCGGCCGCGAAGTACGCCGAGGCGCTGATGGCGAAGACGTCCAGCAGGTCGAGCAGGGCGACCAGACCGAGCACCAGGAAGATCAGCGAGAAGGTCACCGCGCCGAGCGGCGACCGCTCCTTGGGGCGCTTCGGCGGCTTCGGTGGCTTCGGCGGAGGAGGCGCGGCCGGGGTCGGCGAAGCGTACGGGCCGTGTGGCGCGAACGGGGGGCGGTAACCGGAGGGCGGCGGGGCGGTCGGATAGCCGGCCGGGGCCGCGGGTGTGTTCACCGGTGCCGACGGCCAGCCGGCGCTGGGCATGGCGGTGCTCGGCCAACCGGGCTGGGCGGCCGTCGTGCCGGCCGGTTGCCCGGACACCGGGCCGACCCCCGACACCGGCTGCGTCGCGCTGGTCGGCGGCGCGTCGTACGCCGGGATGGTGACGGTGGGCGTCGCCCCCGTCGTCGCGGTGGGGTACCCCGGACCGGTGCTGAACATCGGCGGCGTCGCCGCCGGGCCGGTCGACGGCGCCACGCCGTACGACGGCCAGGTCACCGGTGGGACGACCGCGCCGGACGGTGCGGCGGGCGGCGGACCACCCGGGGTGCCGGGTCGTGGGTTGCGGCCGTCCCGGTTGAGCAGGAGCGCGCCGGCGACCAGGATGGCCGCGCCGAGCAGCACCGCGCGGAAGGCGTCGGTGACGATGTACGCGAAGCTGGCCGCGACCAGGATGCCCAGGACGATCACCGTCACCGGGGACATGCTGGAGCGACCGCGACCGAGCATTGACTCGACGGGGGACGCGGTGTCGCCCTCGTTCGGGATGATCAGCCAGGCGGCGACGTACACCAGAATGCCGATGCCCCCGAAGAACCCGAGCACCGCGAGCAGCACCCGCCAGAGCACCGGATCGGTGTTGGTGGCCCGTCCGATCGCCGCGCAGACACCGGCCAGATACCGCCCCTCGCGCGGCCGGACCAGCCCGTACCGCGAGGTGAAGCCGGTGCCGCCCAGCGGCGGTGGCGGCGAGGACGGACCGGGACCGCCCGGCCCGGTTGGCGTGCCGCCCGGGCCGTAGCCGGTGCCCGCCGCGAACCCCGGGCCTGGGCCGTAGCCGGCCGTGGGCGGCGCGTGACCGCCGGCCGGCTCGCCGGGCGCGGTGCCGGCGGTCGCGTCGGTGCCGGAGTGCGGACCGAACGTGCTGGGCTCGGTCCATTCGGTGGGCGTGGTGGTGGGCGGGGGCGGTGCTGAACCGCCCGGCTGTGCCGACCCCGGTCGGGGCGGCGGGGCAGCTTCCTCGGTCATGCCTCGATCCTGCTGCCCGGTCCACCCGAACGACCTCAGGACCCGACCCTGACCCCACCCTGAGATCCGGCGGCCGGAATGTCGGGGGCGTCCCCGTGGTCGCGGACGCCGCAGCGTGTGACGATCGAGTCACCGACCTCGACCTGTCCGCCACCGTGACCAGGGAGCCTCCGATCAGCACCGTGACCCCGCCCCCGCGCCTGTACCGCGCCCCGGAGCACCGGATGGCCGCCGGCGTCGCCGCCGGTATCGCCGACCATCTCGGCATCTCGGTGCTGCGGGTGCGCGTCGCGTTCATGGTCCTGCTCGGGCTGAGCGGGCTCGGCCTGCTGCTCTACGCGGCCTTCTGGGCGGTGGTGCCGCTGCGTCCCGGTGACACAGCGGTGCCGCCCCGGCGGGACGTCGCCCAACTCCTGCCGTTCGTGGGGATCGGGCTCGGTGTCCTGTTGATCCAGGTGATGGTCTTCGACTCGGTCGGTGCGGCGGGCACCGCCGGGTGGTTGGTGGCCATCATCGCGGTCGGCGCCGGGGTCATCTGGCACCAGTCCGCGCCCGAGCGGCGGCGGCAGTGGGGCGACGCGATGCCGGTGCCCTGGCTCGGCGCGGTCGTCGAGGAGAGCGACCGGCGGGCCTTCGTGCTGCGGTTCATCGGCGGGGGAGTGCTGGTCGCGGTCGGCATCATCGGCGTCGCGGCCGTCTACTCACCGGCACAGAACTTCGACGCGGTGATCAATGGCGTGATCTTCGCGTTGGTCGGGCTGGCGGGTGTCGGAGTGGTCGCCGCGCCGGTGCTCTGGCGGACGTACAGCCAGCTCCGCTCGGAGCGCGAGGGGCGCATCCGCGAGCAGGAGCGGGCCGAGTTGGCCGCGATGGTGCACGACCAGGTGCTGCACACGTTGGCCCTGATCCAGCGCAACGCCGGCGACGTCAAGACGGTGCAGCGGCTGGCCCGAGGGCAGGAGCGTTCGCTGCGCAACTGGCTCTACAAGCCGACCGCTTCGCCGAGCGAGCGCTTCGCCGCCGCTCTGGAGCAGGCCGCGGCCGAGGTCGAGGACACGTTCGCGATCAGCGTGGAGACGGTGGTGGTGGGGGACCGGGAGACCGACGAGAAGGTCGGGGCGCTGGTCGCGGCCGCGCGGGAGGCGTTGGTGAACGCCGCCCGGCACGCCGGCGTGCAGACCGTGTCGCTCTACGCCGAGGTGGAACCGGATCAGGTCAGTGTCTTCGTCCGGGACCGGGGGAAGGGCTTCGATCCGGATACCGTGGAGGACCACCGGCACGGCGTACGCGGCTCGATCATCGGGCGGATGAAGCGGCACGGCGGACGGGCCGAAATACGGTCCGGCCCGGGGGAGGGGACCGAGGTCCGGCTGATCCTGCCGATCTCCCGGGACTCGTCCGCAGCGGAGAGGAACAGATGACCATGGCCGAGCAGTCGACCGAGCACCTCGACCCGGCGGATGCCCGCCCCGAGCGGCTGCGGGTGTTCCTGGTGGACGACCACGCCATGTTCCGAGCCGGGGTGCGCGCGGAGTTGGGCGCCCACGTCGAGGTGGTGGGCGAGGCGAGCACCGTGGCCGAGGCGGTCACCCGGATCGCCGCCGTCGGCCCGGACGTGGTGCTGCTCGACGTGCACATGCCCGACGGCGGCGGTCGCGCGGTGCTGGAGGCGATGCGGCGTACGCACCCGCAGGTCAAGTTCCTCGCGTTGAGCGTCTCCGACGCGGCGGAGGACGTGATCGGGCTGATCCGTGCCGGCGCCCGCGGGTACGTCACCAAGACCATCTCCCCGGACGAGTTGGCTGCCGCGATCCGTCGCGTGGCCGACGGGGACGCGGTGTTCAGCCCACGGCTGGCCGGGTTCGTGCTGGACGCCTTCGCGGCCCGGCCGGACGCGCCGGTGGCCGACCCGGAGCTGGACCAGCTCACCAACCGTGAGCGTGAGGTGCTGCGGCTGCTGGCCCGGGGGTACGCGTACAAGGAGATCGCCAAGGAGCTCTTCATCTCCATCAAGACGGTGGAGACGCACGTGTCGAACGTGTTGCGCAAGCTTCAGATGTCCAACCGCTACGAGCTCTCCCGTTGGGCGGCGGATCGCCGCCTCGTGTGACGGCGCGTCGGCACCGACGAGGATCAGAGAAACGTCCGGCGCGCCCTCGTACACCCAGCCGATGATCGTGTCCGGGTAGCCGTGGGGGCCCTCATCCGGATGGGTCGAAACATGAGTGGTGACGGACGTCCCACCGGGCTCGGGTGACCTCGGGGCTCGTGCGGGGGCCGAGGCCGACTGTTCGGGTGGCGCAACGTATTTCCTGCTCAGTGCCGCCCGCGTCGGGCGTTTTATGATCATTTTTCAAGTATCGGCAACGTGGCGGGCAACTAACGGCTTGATAACGGCACCTTCACGGAAGAGGCCAGTGGGTGTCACAGTGGCAGCACCTCACCATCGGTGTGTGGCACTCCGTACGCCCCACGACCACGATTTCGCCGATCTCGGCGGCCCGTGGCTGTGTCGATTGCGTCGTGCCAAGCCTCGTTGGTGGGGGAGCCCGGCGGATCGGAACATCAGGGGTGTCCCCAACTTCCCTGTGGTCCCGGCGACCCGCGCCCCGGGGTGGTCGGGCGGTGTCACCCCCAAACGTGCGTGAAACCCACGACGGAACCTGGTTAGAAAGAGGAGGCCCCTCGGAATGAGAGTCTCGAAGCGGGCGACGAGCGCCATCGCGCTCAGCGCGGCTGCCGCGCTTGTCGCGAGCGGTTGCTCGAGCGGCGGCGACGGCGACACTGCCGCCAGCACGGATGGCTCGATCGTTGTTCACGGCGTCCAGCCGGAGAACCCGCTGGTCCCGTCGAACACCACGGAGACCGGTGGCGGCAAGATCATCGACTGGATGTGGACCGGCCTGGTCGAGTACCCGAACGACGGTGGGGCCCCGCGCAACGCGCTGGCGGAGTCCATCAACACCACGGACTCCAAGGTCTTCACGATCAAGATCAAGGCCGGTACCAAGTTCCACGACGGTACCGAGGTCAAGGCGAAGAACTTCGTCGACGCCTGGAACTGGGCCGCCTACTCGCCGAACGGCGCGCAGAACGGCACCTTCTTCGCGGACATCGCGGGCTTCGACCAGACCTACACCACGGACCCGGATGGCGCGGACGGCCCGAAGAAGGCCCCGACGCCGACGACCGACAAGATGTCCGGCCTGAAGGTCATCGACGACCAGACCTTCGAGGTCACCCTGGCGGCGCCGACCGCGGTCTTCCCGACCAAGCTCGGCTACAGCGCCTTCATGCCGCTGCCGGACGTGTTCTTCACCATGAAGCCGGAAGAGTTCGGCCGCAAGCCGATCGCCAACGGCCCGGTGAAGTTCGTGTCCTGGGAGGACAACGCCCTCATCAAGCTGACGCGCTTCGACGACTACAACCTTCGCGACAAGATGAAGGTCAAGGACGTCGACGTCAAGCTGTACCAGGACGACAACGCCGCCTACGCCGATCTGCTGGCCAACAACCTCGACTTCATGGAGGTTGTTCCCACCTCGGCGCTCGCCGGTGACAAGTGGAAGACCGACCTCGGTGACCGGGGCCGCTCGACCGTCACGCCGTCGACCGCGTTCATCGCGTTCCCGATCTACGACAAGCGCTTCCAGAACCCGAAGCTGCGTCGTGCCGTGTCGCTGGCGGTCAACCGGCAGGAGATCTCGGACAAGATCTTCTTCGGCACCCGCAAGCCGGCCGACAGCTGGGCGAACCCGCTGACCCCTGGCGCCAAGCCGGGCAACTGCACCGCCTGCAAGTTCGACCCGGCCACGGCCAAGACGCTGCTCGCCGAGGCCGGTGGCTTCACCGGTGAGATGGTCTTCTACTACAACGCGGACTCCGCCCACAAGGACTGGATGGACGCCGTCGCGCAGCAGGTCAAGACCAACCTCAACATCAACGCTCGGGCCGAGGGTGTGCCGACCTTCGCGGTGTTCCGCCAGAACATCAACGCCCACAAGATGACCGGCCCGTACCGTGCTGCCTGGCAGCAGGACTACCCGGACGTCGAGAACTGGGTCAACCCGCTGTTCGTCACCAACGGCTCCTCGAACGACGGCCTCTACAGCAACACCGAGGTCGACGCCCTTGCCAAGCAGGCCAGCGGCGCTCCGAGCCTGGAGGCCTCGCACGAGGCGTTCGCCAAGGCGGTCGAGAAGGTCGACCAGGACGTCCCGAGCATCCCGGTCTACTTCTACGGTCAGCAGTCCGGCCACTCGGAGAAGATCAAGAAGCTCGAGCTGAACAACGTCGGCGAGATCGACATCACCTCGGTCGAGCTCTGATCCGAACGGTCTGACCCCGGGTCGGGCTCGCCACATCCGGTGAGCCCGACCCGGGGCCGTTCCGCGATTGGGTGTTACAACACTCCACTCGCACGTTGTCACCACCGTGTCGGCCGTCCGACGCGCCCCCTGTCTGGAGGACCACCCCATGGGCCGTTATCTGTTGAGACGGCTGCTCCAACTCGTGCCGGTCTTCATCGGTACGACGTTCCTGATCTACTGGCTCGTCTGGGCCGTTCCGGGCGATCCGTTCGCCGGCAAGTGCGGCGAGCGTCGCTGCCCGGACCAGTACATCGCCTTCATGACCGAGAAGTACCACCTCGACCAGAACGTCTTCGTGCAGTACGGCAACTACATGAAGAACCTGCTCCAGGGCGACTTCGGTCAGACGTTCCAGCAACGCGAGATCAGCGACATCATCCTGACTGCGTACCCGAACACCCTGAAGCTGGCCCTCGTGGCGCTCGCCATCGAGGCGATCATCGGCCTCGGCGCCGGCGTGCTGTCCGGTCTTCGGCGTAACGGCTTCCTGGACAACCTGGTCCTGGTCTCCACCCTCTTCCTGATCGCGCTGCCGGTCTTCGTGGTCGGCTTCGTGCTGCAGTGGCTGCTGGGCGTGCAGTGGGGCATCATCAAGCCGACCGTCTCCTCCGAGATGCGGTGGTCCGAGCTGATCGTGCCGGGCTTCGTGCTGGGCAGCGCGTCAGTGGCGTACATCGCCCGGGTGGCGCGAACGAGCATCGCCGAGAACCGTCGCGCGGACTACGTGCGCACCGCCATCGCCAAGGGCCTGCCGATGCGCCGGGTGGTCGGTGTGCACCTGCTGCGCAACTCGCTCATCCCGGTGGTGACCCTGCTCGGCACCGACCTCGGTGCCCTGATGGGTGGCGCGATCGTCACCGAGGGAATCTTCGGCATCAACGGAATCGGCCGCCAGGTCTTCCGGGCGATCATCACCAAGGAAAGCGCCACGGTGGTAGGAATCGTGGTCGTCCTGGTGCTGGTCTATCTCGTGATGAACCTGCTGGTTGACCTGCTCTACGCCGCCCTGGACCCGAGGATCCGTTATGAGTGACCCGAGTACCGCATCGATCGTCAGCACCCCTGGCGCACACCCGACCGACTCCGCCGCCCCCGCCACCGCGGGCCAGCCGCAGAGCAACGAGAAGCCGCGCGGCCTGCTCGGCGACGCCTGGCGGGACCTGCGGCGCAAGCCGCTGTTCTGGATCTCGGCCACGCTGATCGTGATCTTCCTGCTGATGGCCACCTTCCCGGCGCTGTTCGCCCCGGGCGACGCGGTCAACGGCTCGCTGTCCCGCAGCCTCGACAAGCCGTCCGCAAATGGCTGGTTCGGCTACGACGTGCAGGGCCGCGACGTGTACGCCCGGGTCATCTACGGCGCACGGGCCTCCATCGTGGTCGCCGTGCTCTCCGTGCTGGGCACCCTGCTCATCGGCGGAACCATGGGCATCATCTCCGGTTACCGCGGTGGTTGGGTGGACGGGCTGCTCAGCCGGATCGCCGACGTCTTCTTCGGTCTGCCGTTCGTGCTCGGCGCGATCGTCATCCTGACCACGTTCAACGGGTCGGGCGCCGGCAACAGCAAGGCCCAGATCATGGGCCTGGTGATCGCGTCACTGATCGTGCTGAGCTGGCCGGTCGTGATGCGGCTGATGCGCTCCTCGGTGCTCGCCACCAAGGAGGCCGACTACATCGTGGCGGCCCGCGCGCTGGGCGCCGGCACCGGCCGGATCATCCTCAAGCACCTGCTGCCGAACTGCCTGGCCCCGCTGCTGGTCTACGGCACGATCATGGTCGGCTCGTTCATCGGCGCCGAGGCCACCCTGTCGTTCCTGGGCGTCGGTCTGAAGTCGCCGGTGGTGTCCTGGGGCATCATGATCAGTGACGGGCAGAATTTCGTCCGGGTCGCGCCAGGGCTGGTGTTCTTCCCCGCCGCGTTCCTCGTCACCGCAGTGCTGAGCTTCGTGATGCTCGGTGAATCGGTCCGCGAGGCCCTCGATCCGAAACTCCGCTAGGGGAGATCCAGTGTCCGACATTCTCGTGTCCGAGCAGTCCGCGCCGGGACCCGGCGGGTCCGGGCGTCCCTCCGGCCGCCTGCTCGAGGTCGAAGACCTGCGGGTGGAGTTCCGTACCCGGGACGGCGTCGCAAAGGTCATCAACGGGGTCACGTACCACGTCGACGCGGGGGAGACCCTCGCCGTGCTCGGCGAGTCCGGCTCCGGTAAGAGCGTCACCGCACAGACCATCATGGGCATCCTCGACACGCCGCCCGGCTTCGTGACCGGTGGGCAGGTCCGCTTCCACGGCAAGGACATGCTCCGCATGGCCGACGAGGAGCGCCGCCGCATCCGCGGTGAGGGCATCGCGATGATCTTCCAGGACGCGCTCTCCGCGCTGAACCCCGTCTTCACCGTCGGGTTCCAGATCGCCGAGCAGTTCCGCGTCCGGCGGGGCATGGGCCGCGCCGAGGCCAAGAAGCGCGCGATCGACATGCTCGACCAGGTCAAGATCCCGAACGCCAAGGGCCGGTTCAACAACTACCCGCACCAGTTCTCCGGCGGCATGCGGCAGCGCGCGATGATCGCGATGTCGCTGGCGCTCGACCCCGAGGTGCTGATCGCGGACGAGCCGACCACCGCCCTCGACGTGACAGTGCAGGCCCAGATCATGGACCTGCTGGCCGAGCTTCAGCGCGAGCGGCAGATGGGCATGATCCTGATCACCCACGACCTCGGTGTGGTCGCCGACGTCGCGGACCGGATCGCGGTCATGTACGCGGGCCGGATCGTCGAGGAAGCCAACGTGTACGACCTGTACGCCAAGCCGGCGCACCCGTACACGCTGGGTCTGATCGACTCGATCCCGCGCATGGACGAGAAGGGGCAGCAGCTCCGGACGATCAAGGGCCTCCCGCCGAACCTGATGAACATCCCGCCGGGCTGCCCGTTCAACCCGCGGTGCCCGATGGCTCAGCCGGTGTGCCGGGAGAAGGTCCCGCCGCTGCTGCAGGTCGGCCCCGCCCGGGCCAGCGCCTGCCACTTCGCCGAGGAGCTGGTGAACCGTGTCTGAGAACATCCTCGAGGTCAATGACCTGGTCAAGCACTACCCCGTCACGCAGGGTGTGGTGTTCAAGAAGACCGTCGGTCAGGTCAAGGCGGTCGACGGGGTCTCGTTCGGTCTGCGCGCCGGTGAGACGCTCGGTGTGGTCGGCGAGTCCGGCTGCGGCAAGTCGACGCTCGCCCGGGTGCTGATGAACCTGGAGAAGCCGACCGCCGGCAACGTGGTCTACAAGGGCCAGGACATCTCCAAGCTGTCCGGTGGGGCGCTGCGGCGCCTGCGCCGGCAGATCCAGCTGGTCATGCAGGACCCGTACACCTCGCTGAACCCGCGGATGACCGTCGGTGACCTGCTCGGTGAGCCGTTCGAGATCCACCCCGAGGTGGCCCCGAAGGGCAGCCGCCGGGCCAAGGTTCGCGAGCTGCTCGACCTGGTCGGGCTCAACCCGGAGCACATCAACCGGTACCCGCACCAGTTCTCCGGCGGTCAGCGTCAGCGCATCGGCATCGCCCGCGCGCTCGCGCTGCGGCCCGAGATCATCGTCTGCGACGAGCCGGTGTCGGCGCTGGACGTCTCCATCCAGGCCCAGGTCATGAACCTGCTGGAGCAGTTGCAGGGCGAGTTCGGCCTCTCGTACGTCTTCATCGCGCACGACCTGTCGGTGGTCCGCCACCTGTCGGACCGGGTCGCGGTGATGTACCTCGGCAAGATCGTCGAGATCGGCACCGAGGACGAGATCTACGAGCGACCGACCCACCCGTACACCCAGGCGCTGCTCTCCGCGGTGCCGGTGCCGGACCCGACCCAGCGGCACAACAAGACGATCATCCGGCTCACGGGTGACGTGCCGTCGCCGATCAGCCCGCCGTCGGGCTGCCGGTTCCGGACCCGCTGCTGGAAGGCGCAGGACGTCTGCGCCGAGCAGGTCCCGCTGCTGGAGATCCGTCGGGACTCGGACCACCCGAGCGCCTGCCACTTCGCGGAGAAGCGCGAGATCGTCGCCAGCCACGAGGTGTGAGTCACCGAAACCGCCTGCCGCCGTCGCCACGACGACGGCAGGCGGTTTCGTCTGTCCGTGACCCGCATCGGCCGCGCGGCACCCGGCCGCCCACGCGGCGTCAGCAAGCACGACGGGCGGTGCGGCTCACCAGGTGGCCGTGGCCCGGTTCAGCGCGGGCTGGGGGCGGCTCACAGCGGGCCGCGGCCCGCGCGGAGCAACAGCAACGCCAGTTGCGTGCCGTCGGCGCCGAGCGCAACCCGGAAACGCTCCAGGATCTCCCGTTCCCGGGAGAGCACCAGGCGGGTCCCACCGGACGCGATCCGGGTCACCCCGACCTCCTGGGACAACGCGGCCCGCTCCTGCCAGAGCGTGATCAATGCGTGGTCGATCTCGTCGATCCGTTCCCTGATCTGCACGATCCGCGCCGAGGCGGACGGCTCCTGGGTGCCGGTCTGCTGCTCGGCCGGCTCGGCGTCCGCACCCGTCGGTGGTGTGGCCACCGCCGACTCAGCCCCCTGCACGACGGGCTGCCCCGGTCGGATCGGGCTGCCGCTCTGCTCCATCACGTCTGTCATCATCGGGTACCTCTCGCACTGTGGTGCCCGGTGCCCGGAACCTGGGACGGAAAAAGCCCCGGACTCCAGGAGCCCGGGGCTTTATCAGGTCTGAATCGATCAGGCGCGACCTACGGCAGCCGGACTCCCGGTGCCATAGTAAAAGTAGAAGCGCGCAGCGATCACGCCGTCGAGTATGCCCACGTCGTTGCCGGGTGCGCAAGCATTCGGCGTCGTGAAGGGCACTTCCCGGCGGTTGGGCGTCCCGAATGGTGGTGCGCGCCGTCGGGCACGAGCTGCTGAGCGCCAGCGGCGCAGTGTCCGGCCCGCGGCATAGACTTGTCGGGCGATGCATCCTCTCTTCGACATCCCCGCGTCCCCGCCTGCGCCGGAGTCCGCGCCGGCCCGCCCGCACCGACCCGGGGCGGCCGCCGCGCGCCTCGATCCGCAGCAGCTGCTCGCCGGTCTGAACGGGCCGCAGCGCGACGCCGTCAGCCATGCCGGCTCGCCGCTGCTGATCGTGGCCGGCGCCGGGTCCGGCAAGACCCGGGTGCTCACGCACCGGATCGCCTATCTGCTCGCCGCTCGGGACGTGCACCCCGGTGAGATCATCGCGATCACCTTCACCAACAAGGCCGCCGGCGAGATGAAGGAGCGCGTCGCCGCGCTGGTGGGCCCCCGGGCCCGCCTGATGTGGGTGTCGACGTTCCACTCGGCCTGCGTGCGGATCCTGCGTGCCGAGCACGAGCACGCCGGCCTCAAGTCGACGTTCTCGATCTACGACGCGGACGACTCCCGCCGGTTGATGCAGTTGGTCACCCGCGAGCTGGATCTCGACCCGAAGCGCTACCCGGCGCGTGGGCTGGCCGCCCAGGTGTCCAACCTCAAGAACGAGCTGGTCGACCCGGAGCAGTTCGCGGCGCGGGCCACCGGGCCCAACGAGCGGGCGCTGGCCGAGGCGTACACGCTCTACCAGCGTCGGCTGCGTGAGGCACACGCCCTGGACTTCGACGATCTGATCATGACCACGGTGCACCTGCTCCAGTCCCACCCGCATGTCGCGGAGAGCTACCGCCGACGGTTCCGGCACGTGTTGGTGGACGAGTACCAGGACACCAACCACGCCCAGTACGTCCTGATCAAGGAGCTGGTCTCCGGCACCGACGGGCTGGAGCCCGCCGAGCTGTGCGTGGTCGGCGACGCCGACCAGTCGATCTACGCGTTCCGGGGTGCGACGATCCGCAACATCCTGGAGTTCGAACGGGACTTCACCGACGCGCGGACGATCCTGCTGGAGCAGAACTACCGCTCCACCCAGACCATCCTCAACGCGGCCAACGCGGTGATCGACCGCAACACCTCCCGCAAACCGAAGCGGCTGTGGAGCGAGGCCGGCGCCGGCGAGCAGATCGTCGGCTACGTGGCCGACACCGAGCACGCCGAGGCCGACTGGGTGGCCCGGGAGATCGACCGGCTGGTCGACGCCGACGAGACCCGCCCCGGCGACGTCGCCGTCTTCTACCGCACCAATGCGCAGTCCCGCGTCTTCGAGGAGGTGTTCATCCGGGTCGGCCTGCCCTACAAGGTGGTCGGCGGGGTGCGCTTCTACGAGCGCAAGGAGGTCCGCGACGCCTTGGCGTACCTGCGTTCGGTGGTCAACGACGACGACACGGTGAGCCTGCGGCGAGTGCTCAACACCCCGCGCCGGGGCATCGGCGACCGCGCCGAGGCTTGTGTCGAGGCGCTCTCCAGCCGCGACCGGATCTCCTTCGGCGCGGCGCTGCGCCGGGCCCGGGAGGCGCCGGGCATCTCCAGTCGGGCGGCCAACGGCATAGCCGATTTCGTGGCGCTGCTCGACGGCGCTCGCGAGCTGGCCGAGACCGGGACCCCGGAGGAGGTGCTGGAGGCGCTGCTGACCCGCTCCGGCTACCTCACCGAGCTGGAGGAGAGCCTCGACCCGCAGGACGCCGGCCGGGTGGACAACCTCCAGGAGCTGGTCAGCGTCGCCCGCGAGTACACCGAGCGGATCGAGGCGCTGGGCGAGGAGGGCGAGCGGGCCACCCTGGCCGGCTTCCTGGAGCAGGTGGCGCTGGTCGCCGACGCCGACCAGATCCCCTCCGACGACCCCGACCACCAGGGCGTGGTCACCCTGATGACGCTGCACACCGCCAAGGGACTGGAATTCCCGGTGGTCTTCCTGACCGGGCTCGAGGACGGCGTCTTCCCGCACCTGCGCTCGCTCGGCGACACCCGCGAGTTGGAGGAGGAGCGCCGCCTGGCGTACGTCGGCATCACCCGTGCCCGGCAGCGGCTCTACATGTCCCGGGCGGTGACCCGCTCGGCCTGGGGGCAGCCGTCCTACAACCCGCCGTCGCGCTTCCTGGAGGAGCTGCCGACCGAGTTGGTGCACTGGGAGCGCACCGAGGGGTCGTACACCTCGTGGGCTGGCGGGGGCGGCGGCGTCGGTGGTCGCGCGGACCGCGCGCCCGGCGTGCGCGGCAACTTCACCGGAGGCACACCGAAGGCGGCGCAGCTGGCCCAGCGGCTCGGCGTGGACGCCAGCCGGCTGACCACGGCCAGCGAGCTGCCGCAGGGGCCGAAGGTGTCAGCGGGCGACCGGGTCAACCATCAGCGGTACGGGTTGGGGCGGGTGCTCGCCGTCGAGGGGCACGGCCCGGGTGCCCGCGCGCAGATCGACTTCGGCGACCAGACCATGTGGCTGGTGCTCCGGCACGCCCCGGTCGACAAGCTCTGACCCCGTCGCGCCCGCACCATCGCACTGAAGCAGGGAAGGAGTGGCCTCACGCCACTCCTTCCCTGCTGTTGCGCGTGGACCGAGGGGGATGCCGCCTCAGCAGCCCAGGTCGACGCCACGGGCCCGCATGAACGGGGCCGGGTCGATCTGGTTCCACATGCCGTGGTGCACCTCGAAGTGCAGGTGCGGACCGGTGGAATCGCCGGTGGCGCCCTCGTAGCCGATGACCTGGCCGGCCTTGACCTTCTGGCCGACGGTGACAGCGATGCGGCTCTGGTGGGCGTAGTGGGTCAGGTACCCGTTGCCGTGGTCGATGAAGACGGAGTTGCCGTACCCGTCGGAGGCGTCGCCGGCCTGGGTCACGGTGCCGGCGGCCGCTGCGTGGATCGGCGTGCCGGAGGGCAGCGCCAGGTCGATACCGGCGTGCAGGGTGCCCCAACGCTGCCCGTAGCAGGACGTGACGGCTGCGCCCGGCATCGGGTCGACCCAGGCGGGTGTGGGCCTGGTGGTCTTCTTCGGCTTCGGCTTGGCCTTCGCGGCGGCTTTCTTCGCGGGGGTCGGGCTGGCGCTGACCGCCGACGGGCTGAGCGTCGGGCTGAGCGAGGGGGCGACCGGGGTGCTCGACTCACGGACCGAGCGGTCGGCCCGGCTCGCGGCCTCGGCCCGGGCCTGGGCGTCGAGGGAGACGGCGGCGGGTGCCGGGTGGTCGCCGCCTGTGGTGGCGACGGCGACGCCACCGAGGCCGAGGGCCACCAGGGCGGCGGCGCTGAGCACGACGAGGCGGTTCCGCCGGCCGGCGCGCTGCGGCTGCTCGGTGTGGGGGGTGTCGGGGGTGTTCTCGTTCTGGACGGGGCTGTCTTCCTGCACGGCGGACCTTCAGAGTCGAGGGGCACTTGACCTCGAAATACTGGTGTCGGGCCGAGCCGGGGTGGGCGCGGGGACCGGGTGACCGCGCGGCGGGCGAAGTGATGGCTGCCCGGATATGACCCGCTCTACGGCGCTCTATCCGGAAAAGTGATCATGCTGTGTGGTGTCGCCGATCACAATCGCCGGTGTGACCCGGGATACATCCACCCGGCCGAGGCAACGAAAAACCGCCCGGATCGACAGATCCGGGCGGTCAACGGTCGTTACACAACGTCAGCCGGCGGCTACCTCGCTGTAGATTGCCTCGACTTGCAGCTTGATGTCCACTCCGCGTTCCTGGAGGAACGGCACCGGGTCGATCGGCTGCCCCTTGACATGGATCTCCAGGTGCAGGTGGGTGCCGTACGCGTGGCCGGTCTGACCCACGAGGCCGAGCTGGTCGCCCGCCTTGATCTGCTGGCCTTCCTTGACGCTCACCGCGGAGGAGTGGCCGTAGATGGCCTCGCTGCCGTCGGCGTGCTGGACGATCACCGCGTTGCCGTACCCGCCGAACCAGCCGGCCTTGGTGACCAACCCGTCGTGGATCGCCACGTAGGGCGTGCCCTCGCCGGCGACCAGGTCCACGCCGGTGTGCATCTTGCCCCAGCGGACGCCGTACGGGGAGTTGAAGTCGTAGCCCTGCAGCGGCAGCAGCCAGACCTCGCGCTCGACGCTGTCCTTGCTGCGGCTGTCCCGGGAGGCGCGGTCGGCGTTGTCCGCACGGGCCGCGGCGTCCTGGCTGGTGACCGACGCCTGCTTGAGCTCGTCGAGGACCGTCGGGCTGACGTCCTTGGCGTCCGGCAGGGCGCTCGCGCCGAGGGCCACGATGCCGGCACCGACGAACGCGGTGGTGACGACAGCGGCGTAACGGCTGCGGGGTGGGGTGGGTACGCGGCGGCGACCGCGATATCGATCGGGCTCAGACGACAGGCGCTGGCGCACGCACACCCTCCGTTGTCGGGGTTCCGAAGCGGCCGGTGGGCGTCCCCTGAAGGTCCAGTGAGACGTCCGCTGACCGCGTCGTCACCCGTCCATGGACCTGATGACAACCGTGGACACGTTAGCCAACCGCCAGGCGAGTCACAAGCTAGACGGAAAAATTGGCGTGTCGATCTGTCCGTTTGCGTCCGTGATTGTCATGCATCGCGACGCCGAACGGTGCCCCCGTCGCTGCCCGTTCGTCGCCGAGCGTGACCGTTCCGGCGGAGTCGTCCGGCTTGACTCCGGGCAGTGTCGGGATGGTGTCCCCGGCCCTGCCGGCGGCGCGGTGGCGACGAAGCGGTGACGGCGCCAGGCCGGACCTCTCCGGGTTGCGCGGTGGGCACGCCGGGTAACGGCCGGTGACGGAGCCCGGATTTCCCGGGCCGGGCCCGCCGGGTTACCGTTCGTTAAGGTGAAGGCGGTCAAGCCGGTGAAAGGTGTGCGCTGATGAGCTCTCGGATTCGGGTCGTCGTCGCGAAGCCTGGCCTGGACGGCCACGACCGGGGCGCGAAGGTCGTCGCGCGCGCCCTGCGGGATGCCGGGATGGAGGTCGTCTACACCGGCCTGCACCAGACTCCTGAGCAGATCGTGGAGACCGCCATCCAGGAGGACGCCGACGCGGTCGGCCTGTCAGTGCTCTCCGGGGCGCACATGACGCTCTTCCGGCGGGTGCTGGAACTGCTCGGTGAGCGGGACGCCCGCGACATCGTCGTGTTCGGTGGCGGCATCATTCCGAACGGCGACATTCCCGAGTTGGAGAAGCTGGGCGTCGCGAAGATCTTCACGCCTGGCGCCACCACTCAAGCGATTGTCGAGTGGGTCCGACAGAACGTGGCCCAGCCGGTTTCCTGAGGCACGCCGATCTGCTGCGCCACCGATTTTGGGCACGGGGGAGGGGCCGGACGCACCCCTCACACGTCCGGCCCCTCTATGCACGATGCCCCGCCGCCACCCCTCGACCGACAGGGCATCGGCCGTATCCCGTCTTTGCGCTGTTCAGCGCTCCGACATCTGACTCAACGACGCCCCCACGGCAGGGTTACGCAAGCCGGACAACATCGCCCGGACGGTGGATGCCACCCGAGTCATGGCCGGAAACCGGCCACAACTGATGTCCGGTTGTGCATTACCGCACACCGTGCACCCGCTCGGTTGCCGGTGGTGCCGACCTCGCTAGGCTGCGGCCAATGGCCTGTTTCAACTGATGACAGGCGTCAAACTGTTTTCTGAACGCTGGTGGCGGCGCGACGGCGCGCCGCGGAGACGGGACGGGACGCGCAATCGTGGACCTGTACGAGTACCAGGGGCGGGACCTGTTCGAGCGGCACGGCTTGCCCGTGCTGGCCGGCGGCGTCGCCACTACCCCGGAAGAGGCCCGCGCGATCGCCGAACGCCTTGGCGGCCGTGTGGTCGTCAAGGCGCAGGTAAAGGTCGGCGGCCGAGGTAAGGCCGGCGGCGTCAAACTGGCCGAGGGCCCGGATGAGGCGGTGGCCCGGGCCACCGACATCCTCGGCATGGACATCAAGGGTCACACCGTCCACAAGGTCATGATCACGGTGACCGCGGACGTGGCCGAGGAGTACTACTTCTCGTACCTGCTCGACCGGGCGAACCGCACCTTCCTCTGCATCGCCAGCGTCGCCGGCGGCATGGACATCGAGCAGGTCGCCGCCGAGACCCCCGACAAGGTCGTGAAGGCCCCGATCGACGCCGTGAAGGGCGTGGACGAGGCCAAGGCCCGCGAGATCGTGACCGCTGCCGGCTTCCCGGCCGAGGTCGCCGACCAGGTGGTCGAGATCGCCGTCGGCCTGTGGCAGGCGTTCGTCGCCGAGGACGCCACCCTGGTCGAGGTCAACCCGCTCGCCAAGAACGGCGACGGCCGGATGCTGCTGCTCGACGCCAAGATCAGCCTGGACGAGAACGCGGGGTTCCGGCACCCGGACCACGAGGCGCTCGTCGACCAGGCCGCTGTGGACCCGCTGGAGCAGGCCGCCAAGGCCAAGGACCTCAACTACGTCAAGCTCGACGGCGAGGTCGGCATCATCGGCAACGGCGCGGGTCTGGTCATGTCGACCCTCGACGTGGTCGCGTACGCCGGTGAGCGGCACGGCAACGTCAAGCCGGCCAACTTCCTCGACATCGGCGGCGGCGCGAGCGCCGCGGTGATGGCGAACGGGCTGGAGATCGTGCTGTCCGACCCGGCCGTGAAGAGCGTCTTCGTCAACGTCTTCGGCGGCATCACCGCCTGCGACGAGGTCGCCAACGGCATCATCCAGGCGCTGGCCCTGCTCGAGCAGCGCGGCGAGCAGGTCACCAAGCCGCTCGTCGTCCGTCTCGACGGCAACAACGCCGAAGCTGGCCGGGCGATCCTGGACAGCGCGAACAACCCGCTCGTGCAGCGGGTGGACACCATGGACGGTGCGGCCGAGCGGGCCGCCGAGCTGGCAGCTGCGGGGGTCTGATCATGGCTATCTGGCTGACCAAGGACTCGAAGGTCATCGTCCAGGGGATGACCGGTTCCGAGGGTTCCAAGCACACCCGGCGGATGCTGGCCGCCGGCACCAACGTGGTGGGTGGCGTCAACCCGCGCAAGGCGGGCCAGACTGTCGACTTCGACGGCACCGAGCTGCCGGTCTTCGCGTCCGTCGCGGACGCGATGGCCGAGACCGGGGCCGACGTCACAGTCATCTTCGTGCCGCCGCAGTTCACCAAGGCCGCCGTGGTCGAGGCGATCGACGCCGCGATCCCGCTGGCCGTGGTGATCACCGAGGGCGTCCCGGTGCACGACACCGCGTCGTTCTGGGCGTACAACGTGGCGCAGGGCGAGCAGACCCGGATCATCGGGCCGAACTGCCCGGGCATCGCCTCGCCGGGCGCGTCCAACGCCGGCATCATCCCGGCCGACATCACCGGCTCCGGCCGGATCGGCCTGGTCAGCAAGAGCGGCACGCTGACCTACCAGATGATGTACGAGCTGCGCGACATCGGTTTCTCCACCTGCGTCGGCATCGGCGGTGACCCGATCATCGGGACCACCCACATCGACGCCCTCGCGGCGTTCGAGGCCGACCCGGAGACCGACGCCATCGTCATGATCGGTGAGATCGGTGGCGACGCCGAGGAGCGGGCCGCCGAGTTCATCAAGGCCAACGTCACCAAGCCGGTGGTCGGCTACATCGCCGGCTTCACCGCTCCGCCCGGCAAGACCATGGGTCACGCCGGTGCGATCATCTCCGGCTCCGCCGGTACCGCCGAGGCGAAGCAGGCGGCGCTGGAGGCCGTCGGCGTCAAGGTCGGCAAGACGCCGACCGAGACCGCGAAGCTGATGCGGGAGATCATGTCCGGCAACTGAGCCGGTCAGGCATGACAAAGGGGGTCGACCGGTCACGGTCGACCCCCTTCTGCGTACGCGTCAGTCGTTGTTCCAGAACGGGTAGTTGCCGGTCGAGCGCAGGATCGCCCCGCCGATGATGTTGATCACGCCGAACGCGATGGCGAGGTAACCGAGCAGCGGGGACTGCCCGTACCGCCGGGCGTCGCGGATGGACAGGTAGCCGAAGACGATGCCGAAGATGCCGCAGCAGATCAGCCCCAGCACGATGCCCAGCACGCCCCAGAGGGTGGTCCGGTCGCGTCCTCGGGCCGGTGGTGGTGGGGGAGGCGGGTATGGCGTCGTCACAGCGTCCTCCGAGCGGTCATGGGCGACGTGCCGGCCCGGACCGCGACCGGCGGGCCCGTCCCGGGTGGCGGCGACGCGCGCCCCCTCAGGGCCGAGGCTAGACCGGCCCGGGTGGGCAGGACGTCGGTTCGGTGAACTCGCCGACCTTAGGAGGGGTTAACGGACTGCCACCGCCCGCGCGACGTGCCAGAGTAGAGCGGATGTCCCCCGTCACCCCTGATCGTCCCAGCCGTCCCGGCGGTGTGAGCGCCGACGACCGGCCGGTCGACCGCGCCGCACTGGCCCGGCGGGTGCCCGCGCCTCGCGCGGGTGGGTCGCCGCGCGGGCGGGCGCCGTTGCCCGTCGCCGCCGGGGTGGCCGCCTGCTGGGCCGCCCTCACCTCCTACCTGCCGGTCGCCGTCGTGCTCGGCCTGGTGCAGCTCGGCGCGGACTCCACCACAGTGACCGGCACCCTGCGCACCGCGCTGGCCGGCTGGCTGCTCGGGCACGGCGTGCCCCTGCACACCGAGACCGGGCCACTCGGGCTCGTCCCGCTGGCGCTGACAGTGCTCGCGCTCTGGCGGCTGACCCGCGCCGGCGTGCACGTCAGCCGCGCGATCGGTGCTCGCGACACCCGCTCACCGCGCCGGGCACTGCTCGCCGCGGTAGCGGTCGGCATCGCGTACGCGCTGCTCGGCGCGCTCGCGGCGGTGCTGGTCGGCACGGGTGGGCCGAATGTGTCGCTGATCCGGGCGGGCGCCACGTTCGCGGCGGTCGGCACACTCGCCGCGCTGGTCGGCGCGGTCCGGATCACCGCCGTGACCCGGCTGCTCGTCACCCGGCTTCCGGGCCCGGTGCGCGACGGGGTTCGCACCGGCCTGGTGGCCGGGCTGCTGCTGCTCGGCGCGGGCGCGGGCGCAGCCGGCCTGGCGGTGGCCACCGGCGGCGGCGACGCGGCCGACATGATCGGGGCGTACCGGACCGGAGTCGCCGGGCAGGCCGGCATCACACTGGTCAGCGTCGCGTACGCGCCCAACGCGGCGGTCTGGTCGACCAGTTACCTGCTCGGGCCGGGGTTCGCCGTCGGGACCGACACCGCGGTCCGTACCAGCGAGGTGTCGGTCGGCGCGCTGCCGGCCGTGCCGCTGCTCGCTGGCCTGCCGCGTGGCCCGGTGGACGGCTTCGGCACCCTGCTGCTCGCGGTGCCGGTGCTCGCCGGGATGGTCGCCGGTTGGCTGCTCGCCCGGCGGGTGGCTCGACTCGCCGTGCCGGAGCGGGCCGCGCAGCGCTGGGCCGAGTTGCTGGCGCCGGCGGTGCTGGCCGGGCCGGTGGCCGGGGTGGTGCTCGGCGCGGCCGCGGCGGCCTCCGGCGGGCCGCTCGGCGTCGGTCGGCTGTCCCAGGTCGGGCCGGTGGGTTGGCAGGTCGGGGCGGTGGCGGCCGGTGTCATAGCGGTCGGCGCGCTGCTCGGCGCCGCCGCCACCCGGGCGCTGAGCCGCGGTCCCGCGCAGTAGAGCCGCCACCGGGGGACGCTGACCCGTGGTCCCGTCCAGTAGACGAGCGCGGGGCGCCCCGGGGTGAGACCCGGAGCGCCCCGTCGAATCCGAGCCCGTCAGGGCTGGGTGGGCAGGTTGACCTGCGCCACGACGCTCAGGATGAGCAGCAGGATGCCCAGCCCGACGCCAACCGCGCCGCAGATCAGACCGGCCTTGGCCTGGCCGGCGTTGTTGGCCTGGCCCTGGGCCACCTTCTGCTTGGCGAGGTAGCCGGTCACGATGCCCGCGATGCCGACCGGGATGCCCAGGTAGAGGCAGCAGATCAGCGGGATCGACGCGATACCGAGGATCATCGACACCAGACCGAGGGTGTTGTTCTGCCCCTGTGCCTGCGGGTACCCGGCGTTCGGGTAGGTCGGGCCGGCGCCGTACGGGGGCTGCTGCTGCGCGTACGGGTCCTGGTACGGCGGCTGCTGACCGTACGGCTGCCCCGAGGTGGGCTGCTGACCGTATGGGGCCTGCGGCGCGGCGTACGGGTCCTGCGGCTGCTGACCGTACGGCTGGCCGGAGGTGGGCTGCTGGCCGTACGGGGCGGCCGGCGGGTGGGGAGCGGTCGGGTCCTGGTTGGGCTGCTGGCCGTACGGGTCCTGACCGGGGTTACCGGGCTGCATTCGAAAAGCTCCTTGGACTGGTTCCGTCAGTTGGTGCTCTTTGTTTCCATCCATGATCGCGGTCAGTCCTCCCAAAGCCCAGTACAGCAACAGGACGACATGTCTCCCAAAGCAGGCAAAAGGCCCTTGTCGACCGCTTGGTGTGCCGGATCAGGGGCGGTGTGTGGGCCGGCGCGGCGTTCGGCCCGAGCGAGCGGCAGCGTACCGGGTCGACGCACGTCGGCACTGCCGAAGATCGGCGTGCCGCCCAGTCGAAGGGTGTCCCTGACCTGCCCGATAGGGTGGCCCGGTGACCGAGCCCGCGCCTGTCGCCCGCATCGTCGTCCTCATCTCCGGCTCCGGGAGCAACCTTCAGTCGCTGCTGGATGCCGCCGCCGACCCCGCGTACGGCGCACAGGTCGTCGCGGTCGGCGCGGACCGCGACGGCATCGCGGGCCTGGACCGGGCCGACGCGGCGGGGGTGCCGACCTTCGTCGAGCGGGTCCGCGACCACGACACCCGGGAAGACTGGGACCGCGCGCTCACCGCGCACGTCGCGAAGCACCAACCCGACCTGGTCATCTCCGCCGGTTTCCTCAAGCTGGTCGGCCCGCACTTCCTCGCCGCCTTCGGTGACCGCTACCTGAACACCCACAACACGCTGCTGCCGGCGTTTCCCGGCATCCACGGCCCGCGTGACGCCCTCGCCTACGGCGTGAAGCTCACCGGAGCCACCCTCTTCTTCGTCGACGCCGGCATGGACACCGGGCCGATCGTTGCGCAGGTCGCGGTGCCGGTGCTGGACGACGACGACGTCGACACGCTCACCGAGCGCATCAAGGAAGCCGAGCGACGCCAGCTCGTCGAGCAGGTCGGTCGGCTGGTCCGCGAAGGCTGGACCATCACCGGAAGGAAGGTCACGGTTCCGTGAGTCCCACTCAGGACGGGCGCCGCCCGATCAGGCGGGCGCTGGTCAGCGTCTACGACAAGACCGGGCTGGTCGAGCTGGCTCAGGCCCTGCACGCCGCCGGTGTGGAGATCGTGTCCACCGGCAGCACGGCGGGCACCATCGCCGCCGCCGGGGTTCCGGTGACGCCCGTGGAGACGGTGACCGGGTTCCCCGAGGTGCTCGACGGCCGGGTGAAGACCCTGCACCCGAAGGTGCACGCGGGCCTCCTCGCGGACCTGCGCAAGGACACGCACGTGGCGCAGCTCGACGAGTTGGGCGTGGCGGCGTTCGACCTGCTGGTCTCCAACCTCTACCCCTTCCAGGCGACCGTCGCCTCCGGCGCCGACGTCGAGGAGTGCGTGGAGCAGATCGACATCGGTGGTCCGGCCATGGTGCGGGCCGCCGCCAAGAACCACGCCTCGGTCGCCGTGCTCACCGACCCGGCCGGTTATCCGGCGTTGCTCGGCGCGCTCAGCGAGGGTGGCTTCACAATGGCCCAGCGTCGTGCGCTGGCCGCCCGGGCGTTCGCCGACATCGCCGAGTACGACGTCGCGGTGGCCCAGTGGTGCGCCCAGGAGTTGGCCCCGGCCGACGACTCCTGGCCGGCGTTCGCCGGGCTGGCGCTGCGCAAGTCGACGGCGCTGCGCTACGGCGAGAACCCGCACCAGCCCGCCGCGCTCTACACCGACCCGGACGCCCCGGCCGGGCTGGCCCAGGCCGAGCAGCTGCACGGCAAGGAGATGTCGTACAACAACTACGTCGACGCCGACGCCGCCTGGCGGGCCGCGAACGACTTCGCCGACCAGCCGGCGGTGGCGATCATCAAGCACGCCAACCCGTGCGGCATCGCGGTCGGCGCGGACGTCGCCGAGGCGCACCGCCGGGCGCACGCCTGCGACCCGGTGTCGGCGTACGGCGGTGTCATCGCTGTCAACCGGTCGGTCTCGGTCGAGTTGGCCCGGCAGGTCGCCGAGATCTTCACCGAGGTGGTGGTCGCCCCCGGCTTCGACGAGGGCGCGGTCGAGGTGTTGCAGGGCAAGAAGAACATCCGGCTGTTGCGGGCACCGGCCTGGAAGCCGGCGCTGGTGGAGTTGCGGCCGGTGACCGGTGGTGTGCTGGCCCAGGTCGCCGACCGGGTGAACGCCCCCGGCGACGACCCGGCGAGTTGGCAGTTGGCGACCGGCGAGGCCGCCGACGAGGAGCTGCTGCGGGACCTCGCGTTCGCCTGGCGGGCGGTCCGCGCGGTGAAGAGCAACGCGATCCTGCTCGCCAAGGACGGCGCCACCGTCGGCGTGGGCATGGGTCAGGTCAACCGGGTCGACTCGGCGCAGCTCGCGGTCAGCCGCGCCGGCGCCGACCGGGCCCGCGGCTCGGTCGCCGCCTCGGACGCGTTCTTCCCGTTCGCCGACGGCCCGCAGATCCTCATCGACGCCGGTGTCCGCGCCATCGTGCAGCCCGGCGGCTCCATCCGCGACGAAGAAGTCATCGAAGCGGCCAAGAAGGCCAACGTAACCATGTACCTAACCGGCACCCGCCACTTCTACCACTAACCCCACCCCGGCTCCCCGTCCCACCGACGCTCGACCCCGGCGATCATGAAGTTGTTGCCCTGCACGTCGGCGTGTCTGGGCAACAACTTCATGATCAACCGCAGGGGTCCGGCGTGGTCAGGCCGGGGTGGGGCGGAGTTCGGCGAAGTGGCAGGCGGAGGGGTGGGGGTCGGCTGCCCGCGGGACCGTCGCCGGGTCTTCGACGGCACAGATGTCCTGGGCCTTCCAGCAGCGGGTCCGGAAGTGGCACCCGCTCGGCGGGTCGGCCGGGCTGGGCACGTCGCCGACCAGCCGGATCATGTTGCGCTGGTCGCGGGCCTCCGGGTCCGGCACCGGCACGGCAGAGAGCAGAGCCTGGGTGTACGGGTGGGTGGCCCGCTCGTAGATCTCGTCCTCGGTGCCGATCTCGACGATCCGGCCGAGGTACATCACCGCGACGCGGTCGGCGATGTGCCGCACCACCGACAGGTCGTGCGCGATGAAGATGTACGAGAGCCCCAGCTCGCCCTGCAACTGCTTGAGCAGGTTGATCACCTGGGCCTGGATGGAGACGTCGAGCGCCGACACCGGCTCGTCGCAGACGATCACCTCGGGCTTCAGCGCGAGGGCGCGGGCGATGCCGATGCGCTGACGCTGACCGCCGGAGAACTGGTGTGGGTACCGGTTGATGTGCTCCGGGTTGAGCCCGACCAGGTCCAACAGCTCCTGGACCCGCTTGGCCTTGCTGCCCTTCGGCGCGGCATCCGGGTGGATCTCGAACGGCTCGCCGATGATGTCGCCGACGGTCATCCGCGGGTTCAGCGAGGTGTACGGGTCCTGCATCACCATCTGCATGTTGCGGCGCAGCCGGCGCAGCTCAGCCCCGGAAGCCTTGAACAGGTCCTTGCCCTCCAGGGTGGCGCGTCCGGAGGTGGGCGTCTCCAACCGCATCAGCAGCCGGGCGAGGGTGGACTTGCCGCAGCCGGACTCGCCGACCACGCCGAGCGTCTCACCCCGACGCAGCTCGAAGCTCACCCCGTCGACGGCCTTCACCGCCCCGATCTGCCGCTGGAACAGCACGCCCTGAGTGATCGGGAAGTGCTTCACCAGGTTGTCGACGGAGAGGATGGTCTCGCCGCGGACCTTGGTGGGGTTAGCGGGCGACGCTGTCATCACGGACCTCCTGCGCGAAGTGGCAAGCGCTGGTCCGGCCGTCGCCGAGGACCAGGTCGTGCGGCACCTCGTCCACGCAGACCTGCTGGACGTACGGGCACCGGGGGTGGAACGGGCAGCCGGACGGGATGCGCATCAGGTTCGGCGGCAACCCCTTGATCGTCGACAGTTCCTGGCCGCGAACGTCCAGGCGCGGGATCGACTCCAACAACCCCTTGGTGTACGGGTGGGCGGGCGCCTTGTAGAGCGAGCGGACGTCGGCGTGCTCGACGATCCGGCCGGCGTACATGACAGCGATCCGGTCCGCGACACCGGCGACCACACCCAGGTCGTGGGTGATCAGGATCATCGCCATGTTGAGTTCCCGGCGCAGGTCGGCCAGCAGGTCCATGATCTGGGCCTGCACTGTCACGTCGAGGGCCGTGGTGGGCTCGTCGGCGATCAGCACCTTCGGGTCCAGCGCCAACGCCATGGCGATCATGACGCGCTGCCGCATGCCGCCGGAGAACTGGTGCGGGTAGTCGCCGATCCGCTTGGCGGCACCCGGGATCTTGACCAGGTCCATCAGCTCGACGGCCCGACGTCGAGCGTCGGCCCGGGACATGCCGGCACGCTGGCGCAGCGTCTCACCGATCTGCCAGCCGACCGGGAAGACCGGGTTGAGGGCGGAGAGCGCGTCCTGGAAGATCATCGCGATCTCCTTGCCGCGTACCTGCCGGCGTTGCTCCTCGGAGCGGGTGAGCAGGTCCTCACCCCGGTAGAGGATCTGGCCGGAGCGGACGAACGCGGGCGGGGTGTCCAGGATTCCCATGATCGCCTGGGCGGTGACCGACTTGCCCGAGCCGGATTCGCCGAGCACGGCAAGGGTCTCGCCGGCGTCCAGGTGGTACGACACACCGTTGATCACCCGGGCGACACCTTCGTTGGTGCGGAACTCGACGTGCAGGTCCCGCAGCTCCAGCAGGTGACCGCCCTCAGGTGTGGCAGAGGCGGGAGTTGGATTGACGGTCATGGTGTTCTCACCGCAGCTTCGGGTCGAAGGCGTCACGGATCGCGTCGCCGAGCATGATGAACGCCAGCACGGTCAGCGCCAGGAAGGCCGACGGGACGATCAACGGGGTGGCCGCCTCCCGCATGTGGATCCGGCCGGTGTCGATGTCCTGGCCCCACGAGATGGTGGGCGCCTTCAGGCCGATGCCGAGGAAGGACAGCGTCGCCTCGGCCGCGATGAAGGAGCCGAGCGCGATGGTCAGTACGACGATCGCCGGGGCCAGCGAGTTCGGCAGGATGTGCCGCCACATGATCCGGCTGTTGCCGGCGCCGAGCATCCGGGCCGCCGCGACGTAGTCCTGCTCCTTCGCGGTGATCACCGAGGACCGGACCACGCGGGCGGCCGTGGTCCAGCCGAGGAGAGCCAACACGAAGACGACAGCGCCGATCCGAGCCGCCTGGCTGTCACTGGACACCCGCTTGAGCAGCACGATCGCGGCCAGCAGCAGCGGAATGCCGAGCACCACGTCGATCACCCGGGAGAGCACCGCGTCGACCCAGCGGCCGAAGTAACCGGCCAGCATGCCGACCACCAGCGCGATGATGCCGGTGCCCAACGCGGCGAGCGCACCCACCAGCAGCGACGCCCGGGTGCCGTAGACCGCCCGGGAGTACGTGTCGCAGCCCTGGAAGTCGTACCCGAAAATGGCCCCGCCGGACGGCCCGGCGTGCTGCCGGGAGAGCAGGCAGTCGTTCGGGTTGTTGGCCGTGAAGACCCCCGGGAGCAGCGCCATCAGGGTGAAGATGACGACCAGTGCCAGCGAGATCCAGAAGATCGGGTTGCGGCGCAGGTCGCGCCAGGCGTCCCCGGCCAGGCTGCGGGGCTTGTTCGCGGCGCCGACCTGATTGGGCGTGCCCGGCTCCCCCGAGGGGCCACGTCGCGCGGCCTGGTTCTCGGTGGCCGCCACGGTCTCAAAGTCACTCATGCCTGCACCTCGCTGCGCTCGGCGCCGGCACTGTCGCTGCGCTCACTCATAGCGGATCCTCGGGTCGAGTACGGCGTACAGGACGTCCACCACCAGGTTCGAGACCAGGTAGACCACGACGAGCACGCTGACGATGCCCACCACCAGGGGGCCGTCCTCGGTGCGGATGCCGCGGAAGAGGTTGAAGCCCACGCCGGGGATGTTGAAGACGCCCTCGGTGATGATCGCGCCGCTCATCAGGTTGCCCAGTTCCACACCGAGGAAGGTGACCACCGGGATCAGCGAGTTGCGCAGCACGTGGACGACGACGATGCGCCGCTTGACCAGACCCTTGGACCGGGCGGTCCGGACGTAGTCGGCGCGCAGGTTCTCCGCCACCGAGGCCCGGGTGAGTCGCAGGGCGGTCGCCAGCGACAGCGAGCCGAGCACGATGCCCGGCAGCAGGAGCGCGTAGAACGTCGGGTCGGAGCCGGCGGTGGGTGGGAAGAGCTGCCACTTGACGCCCAGGAAGTACTGCGCCAGCGGCGCCAGCACGATGGTCGGGATGCCCAGCACCAGCAGGGTCAGCACCAGCGTCGAGTTGTCGAAGATGCTGGCCCGGCGGATGCCGGCGAGCACCCCGGCGGTGACGCCGAAGATGATCGCCACGGCGAGCGCGATGAGCGCGAGCCGCACGGTGACCGGCCAGGCCTGCTGGAGGATGTCCCCGATGCTCCGACCGGTGAGCGACTCGCCCAGGTTGCCCTGGAGCAGGTCCTTCACGTAGTCGAAGTAGCGGTAGAAGAAGCCGCCGACGCCCGTCTGATCCAGGTTGTACTTCTCGGTCAGGTAGGCCCGTTGGGCTGGCGTCACCGGCCGTTCGCCGGCGAGCGCCTGGATCGGGTCGCCCTGCCCGGCGAATGTCAGCGCGTAGACGATCAGGGTGGTCCCGAAGAACGCCAGGACCATCTGCAGTAGGCGCCGCAGGATGTAGCGGAACATGCTTAGCAGTCTCTCCGGAAATGTGCGAAAGGGTCGCAGGACGGCATCTCTGGTCGTACCCGAAATATCCGAGACGTGCCGTCCGGCCCGGGGGAGCCGGCACCACCGACGCCGGGCACGCTGCTGCGGCCCGGCCCCGGTGGTGCGGTCCGGGCCACCCGGGCGTCGTCGCCCGGATGGCCCGCACCATGGTCAGCTCAGCTGGCTGCTTCGATCTTGACGAGGTTGACCCGCTGGAACAGGTCCATCTCCACGTTCTTGACCTTGGACGAGTGGCCGAACACGTTCTCGCCGAAGCGGAGCGGGATCACCGGCATGTCCTTGGCCAGGATGTCCTCCGCCTGCTGGTACTTGGCGATCGCCTCGTCCTGCGTCTTGGCGGCGGAACCCTCCTTGACCAGCTTGTCGAACTCCGGGTTGCTGTAGCCGTAGTAGTTCGACGAGCCGTTCGTGCTGTACAGCGGGCCGAGGTAGTCCTCCATGGTCGGGTAGTCCATGACCCAACCCATCCGGAACGCACCCACCGGCGTCTTCTTCTCGACCTTGGTCAGCAGGTCGGCGAACTTCGGCTCGGCCGAGCCGACCGCGTCGACGCCCAGGTTGGCCTTGAGCTGGTTGACAGTGGCGTCGACCCAGTCCTTGTGCCCGCCGTCGCCGTTGTACGAGATGACGATCTTCGACGGACCGCCGGCGGCCTGGTAGAGCTTCTTGGCCTCGGTCGGGTTGAACTCGGCGGCCTTGCCCGCGGTGTTCTCCCGGTAGCCCGGCAGGACCGGCGAGACGAACGAACGCGCCGACGTCTGCGAACCCTTGAAGACCGACTTGGTGATCTCGTCACGGTCGATCGCCATCGAGATGGCCTTGCGCACGTCCGGGCTGCTGTAGTCCTTGTCGAACGTCGGGAACGCGAGGAACTGGAACGACGACATCGGGCTGGTCCTGTACCGGTCACCCAGGTCGCTCGGCGCGGTGCTCAGGCTCTCGGTCGGGATCGTGGGCAGCACGTCCAGGTTGTCCGCCAGGACGTCCGCGTAGGCCGCGGTGAGCTGCTGGTAGATCCGGAACTCGATGTTCTTGACCTTGGGCTTCTCGCCCGGGTACGCGTCGTAGCGCTCGACGTCGATCTTGCTGTCGTGCTGCCAGGTGCCCTTCATCTTGAAGGGGCCCTGCCCGATCGGCGCCTGCTCGTAGGAGTCCTTGAGCACGCCCGGGGCCGAGAATGCGGCGTCCGGCATCGGGTAGAACGAGGTGTAACCGAGCACCGTCTTGAAGTCGATGTACGGCTCGGAGAGCGTCACGGTGAAGGTGAGGTCGTCGACCTTCTTCAGACCGGACATCTCCTTGGCCTTGGGCGTCTTGCCCTGCAGGTCCGCGTAGCCAGCGATCTTCTCGAAGAAGTAGTTGCTGTCCTGACCGTTGGGGGCGTACGCGCCGTAGTTCCACGCGTTGACGTAGTCCTCGGACGTGACCTTCTCGCCGTTGTGGAAGGTGAAGCCGTCCTTGAGCTTGATCGTCCAGACCTTGTTGTCGGACGAGGTGATCGACTGCGCGGCGACCTCGTACGGCTTGTTCTGGGCGTCGTAGTCGACGAGCGGGCTGAACAGGCCGGTGAGCACCTGCGCGCCGGACACCTCGGTGGTGTTTGTGGGAACCAGGTGCTTCGGCTCGGCGATCTGAATGCTGACCACCGAACTGTCGCTGCCACCGGATCCACCGTCTCCGCCGCTGCCGCAGGCCGCGAGGCCCAGCGTCACCGCGAGCGGGAGGGCGGTCCAGGCGGCGAGTCTACGAACTCGCATTGAGCCTCCTCATCTCCTCACGCTGCGCAGTCAGGCCCGACGCTGGGTTACGCTGCGCAACAAGCGGTAACGGTAGGTCGGCGACGGGCCTTCGACAACGACGCGGTTGCGAGTGAGTAACGGTCCGGGGGTGCCCCTCTTGTCGGGGACGAGCGAATCTGCTAGCCCAGGCCGGGTTTAGCGGCGGTGGCCTGCGGAATCGCGATGGTTGACGGCGCGTTTGGCCCCGCTCGGCCGTCCCAGCGCCGCCTGGGGCAGGCGTCCGGTCTCCGCAGTACCGACTCGGCCTGTCTGGTTCGACCGTGATCGAACCCACAGATCGTCACCGAAAGTGACTAGCAACACCTCACACACGGTTACCCCAGCGGCGGTCACCACACCGTGGCCGGCCCGCCCGATGACCGCCCCGCCGAAGCGGGCGGCGGACGGCCCGAGCGAGGTCGTCTGATCCGCAGGCGGTGGCCGTGAGACGATCTGGTCGTGACGGCGACGCTTCTGGACGGCAAGGCAACCGCAGCGGAGATCAAGGACGAGCTGCGCATCCGGGTGAAGGCACTCGCGGAACGCGGCATCACTCCAGGGCTCGGCACGGTCCTGGTCGGGGCGGACCCGGGCAGCCAGGCGTACGTCAACGGCAAGCACCGCGACTGCGCCGAGGTGGGCATCGCCTCGATCCGCCGCGAACTGCCTGCCGACGCCACCCAACAGCAGGTCGACGACGTGCTGGCCGAGCTGAACGCCGACCCGGCGTGCCACGGCTACATCGTTCAGCTGCCGCTGCCGGCCCACCTGGACACCCAGCGGGTGCTGGAGTTGATCGACCCGGACAAGGACGCCGACGGCCTGCACCCGGTCAACCTGGGTCGGCTCGTGCTCGGCTACGACGGTCCGCTGCCGTGCACGCCGCGCGGCATCGTCGAGTTGCTCCGCCGGCACGACGTGGCGCTGCGCGGGGCCACCGTCGCGGTGGTCGGTCGCGGCAACACGGTTGGCCGACCGCTCGGCCTGCTGCTCACCAGGCGCAGCGAGAACGCCACTGTCACCCTCTGCCACACCGGCACCCTCGACCTCGCCTCGCACACCCGGGCCGCCGACATCGTCATCGTCGCGGCCGGCGTACCGGGTCTGCTCACCGCCGACATGATCAACCCCGGCGCTGTGGTGGTGGACGTCGGCATCACCCGCGTGATCGGCGCGGACGGCAAGGGCCGCTACACCGGCGACGTGGACCCGGAGGTGGCCGAGACGGCCGGCGCGCTGGTCCCCATGCCCGGCGGCGTGGGCCCGATGACCCGGGCCATGCTGCTCACCAACGTCGTCGAGCGCGCCGAGCGCGGCTGACCCGCACATCGGCGGCGCCGAACCAGGACGGCGGTGACGTTCGCCCCATCCCGGCGATGGCCGCCGCCCCTGGCCTGATCGGTGCCAGGATGACTGATACGGTCCGGAAAACCGACTGGTATCAGGGAGTGGGACGACCATGGGTAAGAAGGTCACTGTCGTCGGGGCTGGCTTCTACGGCTCCACCACCGCACAGCGCCTGGCCGAGTACGACGTCTTCGACACCGTAGTGATCACCGACATCGTGGAGGGCAAGCCCGCGGGCCTCGCGCTCGACCTCAACCAGTCCCGGGCCATCGAGGGCTTCGAGACGAAGGTGGTCGGCGTGACCACCGGCCCCAACGGTGAGGGCTACGAGAGCATCGAGGGCTCCGACGTCGTCGTGATCACCGCTGGTCTGCCGCGCAAGCCCGGCATGAGCCGGATGGACCTGCTGGAGACCAACGCCAAGATCGTCCGCCAGGTCGCCGAGAACGTCGCCAAGTACGCCCCGAACGCCGTCGTCATCGTGGTCTCCAACCCGCTGGACGAGATGACCGCGCTGGCCCAGCTCGCCACCCAGTTCCCGAAGAACCGGGTGCTCGGCCAGGCCGGCATGCTCGATACCGCGCGGTTCAGCAACTTCGTCGCCGAGGCGCTGAACGTGCCGGTGGCCTCGGTACGCACGCTGACCCTGGGCTCGCACGGCGACACCATGGTCCCGGTGCCGTCGAAGAGCACCGTCAACGGCAAGCCCCTGCGCGACGCCATGCCGGCCGAGCAGATCGAGGAACTGGTCGTCAAGACCCGCAACGGTGGCGCCGAGGTGGTCGCGCTGCTCAAGACCGGGTCGGCCTACTACGCCCCGTCCGCCGCCGCGGCCCGGATGGCGAAGGCCGTCGCGGAGGACTCCGGCGAGGTCATGCCGGTCTGCGCCTGGGTCGACGGCGAGTACGGCATCTCCGGTGTCTACCTGGGTGTCGAGGCCGAGATCGGCGCCGAGGGCGTCAAGCGGGTCGTCGAGACCGACCTGGACGCCGACGAGCGCGCCAGCCTCCTGGAGGCCGCCGAAGCCGTCCGCGCCAAGCAGGGCGACATCTCCAGCATGTAGTTCCCCCGAACCACAGCACCAGCGAAGGGCGCGCCGGCTTTGCCGGCGCGCCCTTCGCCGTCCAGCCCCCACCCCGCCGGCTAGCGGGTGAAGGGGGTGCTGAGGTGGGGGGTGGCTAGGGCGGTGGGGGAGTGGGTTCGGAGGGCAGTCAGCCGGGAGGTGCGGGCCTGGTCCGGGTCGTCCTCGTGGGCGTACGCCAGGTGGGGGTCGACGAGTTGCACCATGTGCACCAGCAGGTCCCCGGTGAGCAGCATCCGTTCGTCGGCCGAGGTAAGGAGCACCGACTGGTGGCCGGGCGTGTGGCCCGGGGTGGGCAGCAGGCGTACCGCTGGGGTGAGAGCGGTCTCGCCGTCGACCACCCGGAGCTGGCCGGCGGCGCGCAGGGGCGCGACGAGGCCGGCCGGTAGCCCGGGGTTGAGCGTCTCCGCCGCGTCGAGTTCGGCGCGCTGCAGCAGGTAGCTCGCGTTCGGGAAGTACGGCCGCCCCGGTGTGCCGGTGACCGCCCAGCCGATGTGATCGCTGTGCAGGTGGGTAAGGACGACCGTGTCGACGTCGGCGGGGTCGATGCCCGCGGCGGCCAGCTCGGCGGGTAGCCGTCCCGGGACGGGCGCCCAGCTCGCGGCGGGTGCGTCGGCCGGGCCGATCCCGGCGTCGACCAGCGTGACCGGCCCGTCGCCGGCGCGGATCGCGAAGCTGCGGAACGGCAGCCACCACTGCCCGTCGGCGGTCACGGAGCCGGGGTCGCGCCGGTCGGCCTCCGCCCACTGCGCCGCTGTGGCCTGCGGAAACGCCTCCGCGCGGGGCTGGAAGAAGGCACCCTCACCGTCGGTGAGTGCGGTGACCGTGATAGACCCGAGGGTGCGGTTCAGTGGCATCTGACGATGATTCCAGGGCATTCCTGTTCCGCGCAGCCCGGTTCCGCCGGCCGGTCGAGGCCGGCTGGGGGCTGCCGGCCCAATTGCAGTACGCTCGTACTGCTTGAGCACGTGTCCCCCGAGAGGAGCGCCGGCCGATGGCGAAGATCAAGGTAAACAACCCGGTCGTAGAACTCGACGGCGACGAGATGACCCGGATCATCTGGAAGCAGATCCGGGAGCAGCTGATCCTGCCCTACCTCGACGTCGACCTGCACTACTACGACCTGTCGATCCAGCACCGCGACGAGACCGACGACCAGGTCACGATCGACGCCGCCAACGCCATCAAGGAGCACGGCGTCGGCGTCAAGTGCGCGACCATCACCCCGGACGAGGCCCGGGTCGAGGAGTTCGGCCTGAAGAAGATGTGGCGGTCGCCCAACGGCACCATCCGCAACATCCTCGGCGGCGTCGTCTTCCGCGAGCCGATCATCATGTCCAACGTGCCGCGGCTGGTCCCAGGCTGGACCAAGCCGATCATCATTGGCCGGCACGCCCACGGTGACCAGTACAAGGCCACCGACTTCGTCGTCCCCGGCCCGGGCACGGTGACCATCACCTACACCCCGGCTGACGGCGGCGCGCCGATGGAGATGGAGGTCGCCAACTTCCCCGGCGGCGGCATCGCCATGGGCATGTACAACTACGACGAGTCGATCCGGGACTTCGCCCGGGCGTCGTTCCGGTACGGGCTGGACCGCAACTACCCGGTCTACCTGTCCACCAAGAACACCATCCTCAAGGCGTACGACGGCCGGTTCAAGGACATCTTCGCCGAGGTGTTCGAGACCGAGTTCAAGGCCGAGTTCGCCGCCGCCGGCATCACCTATGAGCACCGGCTCATCGACGACATGGTCGCCGCCGCGCTCAAGTGGGAGGGCGGCTATGTCTGGGCCTGCAAGAACTACGACGGTGACGTGCAGTCCGACACTGTCGCGCAGGGCTTCGGCTCGCTGGGTCTGATGACCTCCGTCCTGCTCTCCCCGGACGGCCGGACCGTCGAGGCCGAGGCCGCGCACGGCACTGTCACCCGGCACTACCGGCAGTACCAGAAGGGCGAGAAGACCTCGACCAACCCGATCGCGTCGATCTACGCCTGGACCCGGGGCCTGGCCCACCGGGGCAAGCTGGACCGCACCCCGGCGGTCACCGAGTTCGCCAACACCCTGGAGCAGGTCATCGTCGACACCGTCGAGGGTGGCCAGATGACCAAGGACCTCGCGCTGCTCATCTCGCGCGACGCCCCGTGGCTGACCACCGACGAGTTCATGAACGCGCTCGACGAGAACCTGGCCCGCAAGATCGCCGCCTGATCCAGGCGTACCGCGTCATCGGAGCCCGCCGGCATCCCTGCCGGCGGGCTTCGGCGTGTCCGGCGCCGCCGCGCCGATCGGCGTCACTGCGACCGGCGCGCCTCGTTGACCAGGATGGACGAGATGCCAGTCGCGTCCAGGAAGGTTGACCACGGTCGACCCGCGGCACCCGTGCGCCGATCAGCCAGCCTTCCCGGCTGTGCCGTGCACAGCCAGCCGTCCCTTCCCTGCGGGGGGCCCTGTCCCGGGCCCCCCGCGCCCTGTTTCCCACCAAGCGCAGGCCGCGCCAAGCTCTGGCCACGCGCAAGCCGTGCCCCGCCAAGCTCAGGCCCCGCGCACAGCAGGGCTCTTCAGGCGGCGCGCAGCAGGTCGGCGGCGCGTTCCGGAGCGATGTCGTTGATGAAGACGCCCATCCCGGACTCGGAGCCCGCCAGGTACTTCAGCTTGTCAGTGGCCCGCCGGATGCTGAACAGCTGTAGGTGCAGGTGGCCCAGCTCGCGGTCGACCCGCACGGGAGCCTGGTGCCAGGCCGAGATGTATGGCATCGGCATGTCGAACAGGCCGTCGAAGCGGCGCAGGAGATCCAGGTAGAGCGGCCCGAAGGCGTCCCGCTCGCTGTCGCTGAGCGCCGGGATGTCCGGCACCACGCGGTGCGGCGCGACGTGCACCTCGAACGGCCAGCGGGCGGCCGCCGGGACGAACGCCGTCCAGTGTTCGTTCTCGGTGACCACCCGGTCACCGGTGGCGCGCTCGGCGGCCAGCACGTCCGCGTACAGGTTGCCCCCGCCGGTCCGCTCTGCGTGCCGGCGGGCAGCGGCCAGCAGCGCGCGGGTGCGCGGCGTCACGAAGGGGTACGCGTAGATCTGGCCGTGCGGGTGGTGCAGCGTGACACCGATTTCCACGCCCCGGTTCTCGAAGCAGAAGATCTGCTCGACGCCGGGCAGCGCGCCGAGCACCTCGGTGCGGTCGGCGAGGGCGTCCAGCACGGTGCGGACCCGGCGCGGGGGCAGGCTGGCGAAGGAGGCGTTGTGGTCCGACGTGAAGCAGACCACCTCGCACCGGCCGAGGCCGGGCCGGACCGGCGTGAACGGAGTGATCTCCCCGGGCTCCTCGGCCACCCGACCACTCAGCGACGGGAACCGGTTCTCGAAGACCACCACGTCGTAGTCGGGTGCGGGGATCTCGGTCAGCCGGTCGCCCACCGACGGGTCGAGAGGGCACTCGTTCGCCGGCGGGAGGAAGGTGCGGGTCTGCCGGTGCACGGCGACCGCCACCCACTCGTCGGTCAACGGGTCGTAGCGCAGCTGCGACGCGGGGGGAGGCGGCGGCAGGTCCCGGCGGTCCGGCTGGTCGCGGACCGCGTCGTCGCGCTCGTCGAAGTAGATCAGCTCCCGGCCGTCGGCCAGGTCGATCGCGGTGCGCTTCACGGCGCCGTCCCCTCGGTTGTCGGCGTGCGCGTCGCGCGGCCCGCCCCTGTCGCCTTGACCATGATCAGTTCGCCCACCTGTTCGCCGAGTACCCGTCGTGCGGGTGGAGGCAACCGGTCGTCGCTGACCAGTACGTGGGCCGCCGCCAACCCGACGATCGAGGAGATGCCGACCGTGCCCCACTTGGTGTGGTCGGCGAGAACCACCAGCTGGTCCGCCGCCGCCACGAGCGCCCGATCGGTCTCCGCCTCCATCAGGTTCGGGGTGGTGAAGCCGGCCCGCTCGGTGATGCCGTGGACGCCCAGGAAGAGCAGATCCAGGTGCAGTGACCGGACGGCCCCGACCGCGAGCGGACCTACCAGCGCGTCCGACGGTGTGCGGACGCCGCCGGTGAGCACCACCGTCTGGTCCGGGCGGCCACCGGCGTGCATGATCTCGGCCACCGGCAGCGAGTTGGTGACGACGGTCAGCTCGGGCACGTCCACCAGCCGGCGGGCCAGCTCGGCCGTGGTGGTGCCGGCGGAGAGCGCGACCGCCGCTCCCGGCCGGACCAGCTGAGCCGCCCGGTCGGCGATGGCGGCCTTCTCCGGCAGTTGGCGGACCGACTTGGCGCGGAAGCCCGGCTCGTCGGTCGAGCTTGGCCCGGTCGTGGTCGCGCCGCCGTGCACCTTGGCCAGCAGACCGCGCTCGTGCAGCGCATCGAGGTCCCGCCGGATGGTCATGTCGGACACGCCGAACTCGCCTGCCAACTCGCTGACCCGGACACCGCCGGTCGAGCGGACCCGCTCCAGGATGGCCGCCTGCCGCTGCTGAGCGAGCATCCGCCGTGCCTCCCCGGACGTCCACGTACCCTCACGCGGTCAAACGTGTTCCAACAAAGATGAACACTAGCGCGTGCCGCTCAGCGGTGGAAGGAACGGGTACGGCGGCGCCTCAGGCGGTGGCGATCTTCAGCTCCACCCAGCCGGTCTCGGTCAGATGGTGCAGCACGGCCTGCACCGCGTCCGCCACGCTCAGGTCGGTGGTGTCGAGCACCAGATCGGCGTCGGTCGGCTCCTCGTACGGGTCGTCGATGCCGGTCATCCCGGTGAGCAGGCCGGCTCGCGCTCGCGCGTACAGGCCCTTGCGGTCCCGTCGCTCGCACACCTCCAGCGGGGTGGCCACGTGCACCAGCACAAAACCCGATCCGGCGGCGAGGGCCATCTCCCGGGCAGTGGCCCGAGCCGCCGCGTACGGGGCGATCGGGCAGCAGATGCCCACCCCACGGTGCCGGGCGATCTCGGCGGCCACCCAGCCGATCCGCCGGACGTTGAGATCCCGGTCGGTCTTGCTGAAGCCCAGTCCGGCGGAGAGTTCCCGGCGCACCACGTCCCCGTCGAGCAGGGTCACCGTGCGGTCGCCGCTCTCCCGTAACGCGTCCGCCAGCCCTCGGGCGATCGTCGACTTGCCGGAGCCGGAGAGACCGGTCAGGAAGACCACCAGTCCTCGCTGCCGACGCGGCGGCCGGGCCCGGGCCAACTCCCGTGCCACAGCGGGCGGGGTGTGCCACTCCGGCAGCGGGAAGCCCCGGTCGAGCAGGTCGTCGATCTCCGGCTGGGTCAGCGCCAGCCGGCGGTTGCGCGGTGGGATGTCCTCCCGCCAACGCCACTGCCCGTCGCGGTTGTCGTAGGCGAGTTCACGCGGCACCAGCACCCGCAGCCCGGCGCCGGAGAGCATCTCCCCGGTGGAGAGCAGGTGGGTGACCCCGTACGCGGCCGAGACCCGGGCGCGCAGCAGCGCGTCGCTGATCTCCTCGCGTCGGTGGGACAGCGGCACCGCGACCAGGGTGGCGGGTGGCATCCGGTCCCGCGCGGCGAAGATCGTCCGGACCAGCGCCTCCGGCGGGAGCCCGTCGGCGCCGCCCTCGCCGACCGGGATCATCACGAGCAGATGAGCGGCCAGGGTGCGGGCGGCGTGGGCGATCTGGGCGAGCTGTGGACGATGCAGCGGCCGGTCGGCGATCACCCCGAGCACCCGGCCCGGGGGCAGCAGCGCACGGACCTCCTCCGGGTTACGCCGCAGTCGTTGGAACGGACCGTGTCCACCGTCGCCCAGCCGCCGAACCTGGCCGCCCACTCCCGCCACGCCCTCGCGGACCGGCCAGACGTCGGCCACGTCCAGGGCGGCCGCCGGGGCGCCCTCCCCGTCGGTCAGCACGAGCGCCCGGCGGGCCGGGTCGCGCGGATCGAAGCTCTGCGCCAGGGCGGCCGGCACCTGGAGAACGACAGCGACCTGCCACGGTGTGCCGTCGGCCAGCCGGCCGCGTCGGCTGACCGAGACCAGGTCGGCGCGGGTCATGAAACCGGTCAGAGGGGCGTACGCGCCGGTCAGCAGCAGCTCCAGATCCGCGAGCTCACCGGGACGTGGCGTGTACGCCGGTGCGTCCTGTAGCACCTCGTCGGGCAGCACCCAGCCGTTGCTCATCCACACCCCCCACTCGCTGACCGGCACACAGTTTCGCAGCCGACCGCCCATCGGTCGAGGGCGCCACTCCAAGACCCCCGCGGGCGGGTCAGCGCTTGATCCGTCGGCCTACCGCCGACCGCACCCGGTTCCACACCTTCCGCTCGTCGCGGATCCGGGGTCGCGAGCCGTCGGTCCGGCAGATGAACAACAGCGGCAGTCGCGCGTCCTCGGTCCAGCCCACGTTGGTGATCCGGGCCTTGAGCTGCCAGCTGCCCCTGGTCCGGCCGCCGTTGAGGGCGGCGAAGTCGATCGTGGCGGTGGCCCGGTGCACCAGGTGGACGGTGTCCGCTCCGGTCGTGCCGGTGATCCGCTCGGTCTGGAAGGTGTTCGGAATAAAGATCTCGGCGCCGGTCTCCCGGTGGCGGGCCACCAGGTCCAGGCGGGCCTTGCGCACCTGCGCGGTGGCGTCGAGCACCTCGGGGGCGACCTCTTCCATCGGAAGCATCAGCACGTCGCGGCCATCATCGGCGCGGAACCCGACCGGCTGGTCCGCGGCGCGCAGCTCGGCGGCGACGGTCACCGTGACGGCGTGGTCGACACGTTGGAATTCATCGACGGTGCCGTGTGCGGCGATGCCCGCCTCCCAGCGGGCAAGCCTGCGCAGGTCCGCGACGCGCCCCTGCTCCGCCAGGTACGCCACGGCTCGGAGCAGGGGTGGCAGACCACCCGCGACGCCCGGGGCGAAGCGATCCTGAATGATCTTCTGGATCTCCAGCGCGACCTGCTCCAGCCACGCCTCGCGGGCGTTCAGCAGCCGCTTGCCGCGCAGCCGGCTGAGCATCTCGTTGCGCAGCCAGCGCCGGTGCAGCCGATCCCGCAGCTGACCCGGCTCGGTGTTGGCGTCCACGACGTCCAACGCCTCCCGCACACTGGCGAAGTAGCTCGCCGGGTCCAGCTCGCTCGCGGTGACGTTGCGCGCGTCGCCCCGATGGACGTGGTGGTAGCAGACGTAGTCGGACAGCACTGAGGTGCGCCGGGACAGGAAGTAGGCCCGGATGACCAGTGAGTGGTCCTCCAGCCGACGCTTGCCGCCCTCCGGGAACCGCAGGCCATGCTCGTTGAGGAACGACCGCCGGAACAACTTGTGACAGGTCAGGCTGTCGACCAGCGGGGAGTTGCCGAGGGTGGCGTCGAAGCGGTTCTTGCGGAACAGCTCCCGCGGCACGGGACGTCCGTACCCGGCCATCTTCCCCACCACGATGTCGGCGTCGTTCGCCTTCGCACAGGCGTAGAGCCGCTCCAGTGCCTCGTCGGCGAACCAGTCGTCGTCGTCGGCGAAGAAGACGTACTCGCCGCGGGCGTGCTCGACGCCGAGGTTGCGCGGACGCGACGGCCAGCCGGAGTTCTCGATGTGCACCACAGTGATGTGCGGGTGCTCGGCGGCCAGCCGGTCCAGCCGCTCCGCCGTGTCGTCCGTCGAGCCGTCGTCGACGAAGATGGCTTCGAACTCGTCGGCGGGCAGTGACTGACGCAGCAGCGAGGCGGCGAGCTTCTCGATGTGTGGGCCGCAGTTGTACGCCGGCACCACGACGCTCACCTTGGGGACGCCCACCTCGGCCATCAGGATCCCTCCCGCGTCGTCGGTCGATCACCGGGCGGGTCGATGCCTGGTGAACGGGAGGTGAATGGTGTCACCTTGGACGGGTCTTTCCCAAGGCGGGGTCGGGTCGGACGCGGGACCGGCGGAAACGTCGCGGGAGCCCTCAGCAGGGACCTTAGGGGTGCGGCGGGGAAAGGATCAGGGGAGTGCCGGGGGCGTGCCGGTGTCCCTGCTGGGCATCGACTCCCTACGCTGGGCGCGTGACACTGATCGCGACCCAGTCGCTCACCAAGACGTACGGAGGTCGGGTCACCGCGCTGGCCGACCTCACCGTCGCCGTCGAGCCCGGGATCATCGGCCTGGTGGGCGCGAACGGCGCCGGCAAATCCACCTTGATCAAGATTCTGCTCGGCCTGATCGCACCAACCAGCGGTCAGGTCTCGGTGCTCGGCATCGACCCGACCGCAGACCCGGCGGCTGTCCGCAACCGGGTCGGCTACATGCCGGAACACGACTGCCTCCCACCGGACCTGTCCGCCGCCGAACTGGTCACCCACCTCGGTCGAATGAGCGGCCTTCCCCGCACCGCGGCCCGCGAGCGGGCCTCGGAGGCGCTGCGGCACGTGGGGCTCTACGAGGAGCGCTATCGCCCGGTCGGTGGCTACTCGACCGGCATGAAGCAGCGCGTCAAGCTGGCCCAGGCGCTGGTGCACGACCCCGACCTGCTGTTGCTGGACGAACCGACAAACGGCCTGGACCCGGCCGGCCGCGACGCCATGCTGGCCCTGGTACACCGGATCGGCACCGAGTTCGGCATCTCCGTGCTGGTCTGTTCGCACCTGCTCGGCGAGGTGGAGCGGATCTGCGACACGCTGATCGCCATCGACGGCGGCAAACTGCTGCGCGCCGACAACATCTCCGCGATGACCTCGGCCACCGACGTGCTCGCCGTCGAGGTCAGCGAGGGCACCGAGGAACTCGCCGCCCGACTCGCCGAGCTGAAACTGCCTGTCGCCCGGGACGGGCGACTGCTCCTCGTGCCGCTCGCCGACGACGGCACCTACGACCTGATCCTCGGTGCGGTCGCCGAACTGGACCTGCCACTGCACCGACTGGACCAGCGCCGGCACCGGGTGGCCGAACTCTTCGCCACGAGGGAGCTCACTAATGCCTGAGCCGTCCACCGCCGCCGTGCGCCCCACGCCGACCGGCGTCATCCACGACATCGGCTACCAACGCTACGAGGGTGCGAGGCTCGGCCGCCGACAGGTCTTCGGCGCGCTCTACCTGCACGGTCTGCGCACCGCGTTCGGGTTCGGGCGCAGCGCCAAGGCCAAGATCTTCCCGTGGCTGGTGGTCGGCATCGTCTCCCTGGTCGCGGTGGCCCTGGCCGCGGTACGCAGCCAGATCGGCGAGCCGGTCGCCACGTACGCCCAGTTCGCCGACGCGATGAGCTGGCTCGTCATCTTCTTCGTCGCGGTCGTCGCCCCGGAGCTGGTCTCTCGGGACCTGCGCAGCGGTGTGCTGCCGCTGTACTTCTCCCGGCCGCTGCCGCGCGCCGACTACGCGCTGGCCAAGCTGCTGGCGCTGGTCACCGCCCTCTGGTTGCTGCTCGGCGGACCCCAGTTGCTGATGTTCCTGGGTGCCGCGTTCACCACCAAGCAGGGCATGCGCGGGGTGTGGAACGAGCTGCTCGACCTGCTGCCCGGCCTGCTCTACGCCGGGCTGTGGGCTGTGGTCTTCGCCTCGGTCGGGCTGCTGGTCGCCTCGCTGACCGGCAAGCGCGCCTTCGCCGCGGGTGGGGTGGTGGCGGTCTTCCTGATGACCACCCCGATCGTCGGGGTGCTGAGCATCCTGCCGTCGCGCGCCGCCAACGAGCTGGCCGGGCTCGCCTCACCCTCCACGCTGGTGCAGGGGGTGGGCATCTGGTCGCTGGGTGACCTGCTGGTCGAGGGCGATCCGGGCGAGATGATGATCGGCGGGTTCGGCCCGGTCTACGCCCTGGCCGCGGTGCTGCTGGTCGCCGGCGCGACCGCCCTCCTGCTGGCCCGCTACCGGAAGGTCGCCTCCTGATGAGCACGCTGAGCCTGACCGGGGTGTCCCGGTGGTACGGCAACGTGGTCGCTGTCAACGACATCAGCATGGTCCTCGGCCCGGGCGTGACCGGCCTGCTCGGCCCGAACGGCGCCGGCAAGACCACCCTGCTGCACATGATGGCCGGGTTCCTCGCCCCGTCACGCGGCACTGTCACTCTCGACGACGAGCCGACCTGGCGAAACCCCGACGTCTACCGGCGGCTGGGGCTGGTCAGCGAGCGGGAGGCGGTGCAGGGTTTCCTCACCGCGTACGAGTTCGTGCTGGCCAGCGCGAAGCTGCACCGGCTGTCCGATCCGGCGGCCGCGGCCCGACGGGCGATCGACCTGGTGGAGCTGGAGTCGGCGCAGGACCGCCGGATCGGCACGTACTCCAAGGGCATGCGCCAGCGTGCCCGGGTGGCCGCCGCGCTGGTGCACGACCCGCAGGTGCTGCTCCTCGACGAGCCGTTCAACGGCATGGACCCGCGTCAGCGGCTGCACATGATGCAGCTGCTGCACACCCTCGGTGACGCCGGCCGGACGATCCTGTTCAGCTCGCACATCCTGGAGGAGGTCGAACAGGTCTCCGGAACGGTGCAGGTGATGGTGGCCGGCCGGTTGGCCGCCTCCGGCGACTTCCGGACCATCCGCCGGTTGATGACCAACCGCCCGCACGTCTTCGCGGTGCGCTCCACCGACGACCGGGCGCTGGCCGTCGCGCTGATCGCCGAGCCGTCGGTGAGTGGGGTCGAGTTGGACCCAACGGGCCTGACCGTGCGGGCCGGTGACTACGGCGCGTTCACCCGGGCGCTGCCCCGGATCGCGCTGAACAAAGGCATCCGGGTACGCCAGCTGGTGCCGTCCGACGAGTCCCTGGAGAGTGTCTTCTCCTACCTGGTGGAGGCCTGACATGTCGACAGTTACCTGGATCACCGCGCGCGGGTTGTTCGGCCGACGTCGGTTCCTGCTGCTGCTACCGCTGCCGTTGGTGCTGCTCGGGTTGGCCGTGCTCTGCCGGTCGCTGGGGGTGGACCCGGGCGAGTGGGGGCCGCCGGTGCTGGTCGGCCTCGGGCTGGCCGTGGTGCTGCCGGTGGTCGCGCTGATCATCGGCACGGGCGTGCTGGGCGCCGAGATCGACGACGGCACCGTGGTGCACATCCTGACCAAGCCGCTGCCGCGCTGGCAGATCGTGCTGCCGAAGCTCGCTGTCGCCGCGGGGGTAACCGCGGTCACCGTGGCGGTGCCGCTCTACGTCGCGGGCGTGCTCGCCGATTCGGTACGCCTCGGACTGGCGCTGGCGGTCGCGGCGGCGCTCGGCGCGCTGGCGTACTCGGCGTTGTTCCTCGCGCTCAGCCTGGTCACCAGGCGGCCGGTGCTGCTCGGGCTGGTTTACGTGCTGATCTGGGAGGGGCTGCTGGGCAACTTCGTCAGCGGCACCAAGGTGCTCTCCATCCAGCAGTACGTGATCGCCCTCGCCGACCGGATCGCCCCCACCGGGCTGCTGGAGACCAGCGTGTCGGTGCCGGTGGCGTCGGTGATGACCGCGCTGGTCAGCGTCGGCTTCACGGTGCTCGCCATCGACCGCCTGCGTTCGTTCAGCGTGGCTGGCGAGACGAGCTGACAGCCGTGCGAGACGCTGTTCCGGCCAGCCCCCGCGCGGCGGTAGGGCTGGCCGGATGGACCGGTCGGGCCACCTCGGGCCAGGCTGGTGGGCGTGAGCGTCGAAGCGGAGCGGACGTCGTTGGCTGAGCCATACTCCCGGAGCAGCCGGCCGTGGCTGACCAGCCTGGCCGTCGCCGGGCTGGCCTGTGCCACTGTCGCCACGGCGGCTCAGGGCAGCGGCCAGTTCCACTGGTGGGCGGTGTTCATCCTGATCCCGGCCGCGTTGATCGCGGCCAGCGGTGGGCCGTTGCTGGCTCGCGGCGGCGGACGGGCCTTCGCCGGGTACATGCTCGCCTGCGTCGGCACCATGGTCTTCGCGGTCGGCGCGCTGCTGATGTTCGGCGTGATGGGGCGAGGTTGGCCGCTCATGGTGGTGCTGCCCTGCCTGGCGGTGGCCGGCACCTACGGCTGGCGCGCGGCCCACCCGTTGGCCCGGGGCCTGCACCGGGCGGTGGCCCTGCTCGCGCTGACCGGAGCGCTGCTCGGCGTGACCCTGCAACTGATCCGGGTGGATCTGATCCACCTGGAGACCGGTTGGTGGGGCGCGTTCCTGATGCTGGCCGGGGCCATCGTGCTGGGCAACGCGGGCGAGCTGACCCGGCACCGGATGCCGTACCGCCTCCAGGCGATCACCCTGCTGGTGGGGCCCGCCGTGATCGCGTTCCTGCTCGGGCTGCGCTTCCTGCGCGGCTGGTGACCCGCCGGTCCGCCGCCGCCCGAGCGGGCGGCGGCGGCCCCGGGTCAGAACGCGCAGGCGATGACCAGCTCCGGGGTACGGTCCGGGAGCAGGTCGAGTTTGCCGATCCGGCCCGCCGCCCGTAGGTCGTCGGCGACCAGCGTGAGCTGCTCCAGCAGCGCCGCCGGGCCGAGCGCCTCCGCCAACGGCACCTCCGCCTTCATCGACAGCTTCCGCTCCGACTTGGCCCGTCGCACCTGGCTCAACGCGTCACCGGCGAGCCGCAGAAGCGCCGGGTCACCCGAGCCCTCGATCGTCCGGGCCACCTCGTAGGTGGTGGGCCACGGCGCCTGGTGCACAGAGCCGTACCGCCACCACGACCAGACCTCCTCGGTCACGTACGGCAGCACCGGGGCGAACAACCGCAGCTGCACCGACAGCGCCGAGGCCAGCGCCGCCCGTGCCGAGTCCGCCGCCGCGCCGGTGCCGTAGGCCCGCTCCTTGACCAGCTCGATGTAGTCGTCGCAGAACCGCCAGAAGAACGCCTCGGTGACCTGCAGGGCCGCCGTGTGGTCGTACGAGTCGAAGGCGGTGCCCGCGGCGGTGACCACGGTGGCCAGCTCGGCGAGCATGGCCCGGTCCAGTGGAGTGGTCGACGGGGCGCGCAACGCGTCCGCAGCGCCCAGCCCGAGCGCGAACTTGGACGCGTTGAGCAGTTTGGTGGCCAGTCGCCGGCCGACCTTGATCTGCGCTGGGTCGAAGGCCAGGTCCATGCCGGGCTTGCCGCTTGCCGCCCAGTAGCGCACCGCGTCCGAGCCGTGCTGCTCCAACAGGGCCAGCGGGGTGACCACGTTCCCCTTGGACTTGGCCATCTTCTTGTGGTCGGGGTCGAGGATCCAGCCCGAGAGGACTGTGTCCCGCCAGGGCAGCACGCCGTGCTCGAAGTGCGAACGGACCACGCTGTCGAAGAGCCAGGTCCGGATGATCTCCTGCCCCTGCGGGCGCAGGTCCATCGGGAAGACCCGGGCGAACAGGTCCGGATCGGTTTCCCAGCCACCGACGATCTGCGGGGTCACCGAGGACGTGGCCCAGGTGTCCAGCACGTCCGGGTCGCCGATGAAGCCGCCCGGCCGGCCGCGTTGCGACTCGTCGTAACCGGGTGCCGGATCGCTGGATGGATCGACCGGCAGCGCGGACTCGTCCGGCGTGAGAGGGTGGGACCAGTCCGGCTCGCCAGTGTCGTCGAGCCGGTACCACACCGGCACCGGCACGCCGAAGTAGCGTTGACGGCTGACCAGCCAGTCCCCGTTGAGGCCGCCCACCCAGTTGTCGTAGCGGTGTTTCATGTGCGCCGGCACCCAGTGCAGCTGCTCGCCCCTGCCCAGCAGCGTGGCCCGCAGCGCCTCGTCCCGGCCGCCGTTGCGCAGATACCACTGTCGAGTGGAGACGATCTCCAGTGGCCGGTCACCGCGTTCGTAGAACTTGACCGGGTGGGTGATCGGGCGCGGCTCGCCGATCAGGTCACCGGCGTCGGCCAGCATCCCGACGATCTCCCGGCGGGCGCCGTTGACGGTCTGCCCGGCCAGCGCCGCGTACGGTTGGGTCGGCACCCCGTGCGGCGGCTCGGGAAGCAACCGACCGTCCCGGCCGATCACCACCCGGGTGTCCAACCCCAGCTCACGCCACCAGGTCACGTCGGTCAGGTCACCGAAGGTGCAGACCATCGCGACGCCGGTGCCCTTGCCGGGCTCGGCGAGGGGATGGGCGTACACCGGCACCTCGACGTCGAACAGCGGGCTGCGCACGGTGCCGCCCACCAGGTCGGCGTACCGCTCGTCGTCGGGGTGGCAGACCAGCGCCACACACGCCGGCAACAGCTCGGGTCGGGTGGTGTCGATGAGCACCTCCCGCCCGTCGGCCGCGGTGAACCGCAGCCGGTGGTAGGCGCCGGGGCGCTCACGGTCCTCCAACTCCGCCTGGGCGACGGCGGTGGCGAAGCCGACGTCCCAGAGGGTCGGCGCCTCCGACTGGTACGCCTCGCCGCGGCGCAGGTTGCGGACGAACGCCCGTTGGCTGGTGGTCCGGGCGATCCGGCCGATGGTCGTGTACGTCAGGGACCAGTCCACCGAGAGCCCGAGCCGCCGCCACAGCGCCTCGAAGGCCTGCTCGTCGGTGACCGTCAGCCGTTCGCACAGCTCGATGAAGTTGCGCCGGGAGATCGGGGTGGGGTCGCGGCGGGCCGCGTCGTCGACCGGAGCCGCCGGTGGCCGCCACACCGGGTCGTACGGCAGCGACGGATCGCAGCGCACCCCGTACACGTTCTGCGCCCGGCGCTCGGTGGGCAGGCCGTTGTCGTCCCAGCCCATCGGGTAGAAGACGGCCTTGCCGCGCATCCGCTGGTACCGCGCCGTGGTGTCGGTGTGCGTGTACGAGAAGACGTGCCCCATGTGCAACTCGCCCGATACGGTCGGCGGCGGGGTGTCGATCGAGAACACGTCGCTCCGCTGCTTCGAGCGGTCGAACGCGTACGTGCCTTCCTCCTGCCAGCGGCGTGCCCAGCTCTCCTCGAGCCCGTCCAGGGTCGGACGCTCGGGAACGCCGGCGCGGGCCGTCCTCGCCGTATCGGTCATCATGCGATCGTAGGCACCTACCGGGTGCGGGGCGACGTAGTTGCGGCCGAACACACCGGCCGGCGGTTGTGGCCGCGACGGGGCGGCCCGACTAGATCAGCGAGTCACGCCACTGGCGGTGCAGGGCGGCGTACCGGCCGTCGGCCTCGGCCAGCACGGCGGGTGGGCCGTCCTCGACGACCCTTCCGCCGTCGAGGACGAGCACCCGGTCGGCGGTCTCCACCGTGGAGAGACGATGGGCGATCACCAGTGCGGTGCGGTCGCGCAGGATGGTGCCGAGTGCCCGCTGCACCAGACGTTCCGTCGGCACGTCCAGCGACGACGTCGCCTCGTCCAGGATGAGAACTGTCGGGTCGGCCAGGAACGCGCGGGCGAACGCGACCAGCTGCCGCTGCCCGGCGGAGAGCCGGCCGCCGCGCCGGTGCACCTGAGTGGCGTACCCCTCGGGTAGTGCGGCGATGAAGTCGTGCGCGCCGATCGCCCGCGCGGCGGCCTGGACGGCGGCGTCGTCGGCCCCTGGGCAACCGAACCGGATGTTCTCCGCGACGGTCCCGCTGAACAGGTGGTTCTCCTGCGTCACCAGCACCACCGCGCGGCGCAGGTCGGCGTCGCGTACGTCGCGTAGGTCGACCCCGTCCAGCCGGACCGTGCCGGTGTCGGGGTCGTGGAAACGGGCGACCAGCTTCGCGATAGTCGACTTGCCCGCCCCGGTGGGGCCGATCAGCGCCACGGTCTGCCCGGCCGGCACCGTCAACTCCAGCCGGCAGAGAATCGGGGTGTCGGCCCGGTAGCCGAAGCCGACCGCGCGGAAGATCAACTCGCCACGGCGGGGGCCGGTCGGCAGCGGTGTGGGCCGGGCCGGTTCGGCGACGGCCGGTCGTTCGTCGAGCACCCCGGCCAGCTTCTCCAGTGCGGCGGTGGCCGACTGCAACGAGTTGTAGAACTGGCTCAGCTCCTGCATCGGCTCGAAGAAGCGGCGCAGGTAGAGCAGGAACGCGGCGAGCACGCCGATCTCGGTCTGCCCGCCGAGCACCCGCCAACCGCCGTAGCAGAGCACCACCGCCACTGTGACGTTGCCGATCAGCTTGATCGCGGGCGAGTAGGTGGCGATCAGCCGGAACGCGTGCAGGCTGCTCCGCCGGTAGTCGTCGCCGAGCGCCACGAAGATCCGTTGGTTGCGAGGCTCCCGGCGGAACGCCTGCACCGCCCGGATGCCCCGCATCGACTCGACGAAGTGCACGATGACCAGCGCGACAGCGTCCCGGGTCCGTCGGTACGCGCTGGCCGACGACCGGGCGAACCAGCGGGAGAGCCAGAACAGGAACGGGAAGGCGAACAGCGTCACGGCCGCCAGCGGCAGGTCCAGCCAGAGCAGGATGGCGGCCACCGACAGGATGGAGAGCCCGGCCAGCACCAGGCTGTCGATCCCACCGTCGACCAGCTCGGCGATCGAGTCCAGGTCACTGGTGAGCCGGGAGACCATCCGGCCGGACGTGTACCGCTCGTGGAAGCCCACCGACAGCCGCAGGAAGTGCCCGAACACCCGCTGCCGCAGGTCGAGCAGGACGGCCTGGCCGATCCGGGCGGAGAGGGTGAGGAAGCCGCGGCGGGCCGCGTACTCGGTCACCGCGGCCACCGCGAACGCCCCGGCGACGGTGACCAGCGGGCCGGCGTCGCCGACGCGCAACGGCGGGATTGCCCGGTCGATACCGATCATGACCAGGTACGGGCCGGCCATCGCGGCGGCGTTCTGGGCCAGCAGCAGGGCGACGGCTGCGGCGAGGCGCCTCCGATGCGGGCGGAGCAGGTCGCCCAGCAGGGTGCGGCTGAGCCGGCGCAGCCGGGCCACCGCCTCGGGGCTGGTGTCCTCGGCTCGACTGCGGTCAGCCTCCGGGTCGGTGGCGGTTCCGCGCCAGCGGGTCAGCTCGGGCTCCTCCTCCGGAGGTGGGGCGGCCTGCTCCGGCACGCTCACGAGCGCACCAGCCCCCACCCGTCCGAAGGGGACGAACTCGGGCCGCTGGCCCCGGCCGGCGGCGGATGCCCGGCGGGTGGCTCGGCGGCGAGCAGTGCCCGGTACGCCGGAACGGTGGCCAGCAGGTCGGAGTGCCGGCCGGTCGCGGTGATCCGTCCGTCCTCCAGCAGGGCGACCCGGTCGGCCAGCGCGATCGTCGACGGCCGGTGCACCACCAGCAGCGAGGTGCTGTCGCGCAGGACCCGCCGTAGCGCCGCTTCGACAAGGGCCTCGGTGTGCACGTCGAGAGCGGAGAGCGGGTCGTCCATCACCAGCACCGCCGGTCGGCCGAGCACGGCCCGCGCCAACGCGAGTCGTTGCCGTTGCCCGCCGGAGAGGGACAACCCCTGCTCGCCCACCCGGGTCGCCAACCCCCAGGGCAGCTCGTACGCGAAGTCGGCCTGGGCCAGTGCGAGGGCGGCGCGGATCTCGTCGTCACCGGCGTCCGGGCGACCCAGTGTGAGGTTCTCCCGCACCGACATGGAGAAGAGGGTTGGCTCCTCGAACGCCACGCCGACCAGCCGACGCAGCGAGGCCAGCCGCAGCTCTCGCAGGTCGTGCCCGTCCAGGGTGATCCGGCCGGTGCTCACGTCGTGCAGCCGGGGCACCAGGGAGAGCAGCGTGCTCTTGCCGGAGCCGGTGGCGCCGACCAGGGCCAGCGTCTCGCCCGGCTCGATGGTCAGGTCGATCTCGCGCAGCACCCCCGTGGTGGCACCCGGGTAGCTGAACGAGACCCGCTCGAAGCGCAGCCGACCGTGCACCGCGTCGCGTGGCAACGCGACAGCGCCGGCAGAATCCACGATCTCCGGTGGAGTGTCCAGCACCTCCTGGATCCGGTCGGCGGCGGTGGCCGCCTCCTGACCGTTGGCGATGATCCAACCCAGGGACTGCACCGGCCAGATGAGCATCAGTTGGAGGCTGACGAACGCGACCAGCTCGCCGATGGTGAGCGCGCCCTGCGCGGCGGCGGCCGCCCCGGCCGCCAGCACCACGCCCAGTGTCACGTTGGGCACCAGGTCGAGCAGCGCCGAGGTGTTCGCCAGCAGCCGCCCCTTGCCGACGCCCGTGTCGTGCAGCCGCCGGGCCGCACCGGCGAAGCGAGCGGCCAGTTCGGGCCCCCGCCCGTACGCCTTCATGGTGCGCAGGCCCTGCGCGGTCTCCTCGACCAGCGTCGCCACGTCGCCCTGCTGATCCTGCATCCGGCGGGACGCGGCGTGGTAGTGCCGGCCGAACCGGCGACTGATCAGCAGCAGCGGCACCGCGCTGGCCGCGACCAGCACCCCCAGCGCCGGGTGCAGGTTGATCAGCAGCACCACCACTACCACGTACGTGGTCAGGTTGAGCACCAGGAAGAAGACGCCGAAGGAGAGGAACCGGCGGATCACCGACAGGTCGCTGGTGATCCGGGAGAGCAACTGGCCGGACTGCCAGCGGTCGTGGAAGCTGGTCGGCAGCCGTTGCAGGTGGGCGTAGACGTCGGCGCGCAGCGCCGCCTCCATGCCCACCGCCGAGGACGACTGCACCCACCGGCGGATGAAGATGAGCACCGCCTCGACGACGCCGAGCAGCAGCGCCAGGCCGCCGAGCTGGAGCAGCCCGGCCGGTTCGTGTCGGGCCACCGGCCCGTCCACTACCCGCTGCACGACCAGTGGTACGGCGATCCCGGCCGCGGTGCCGGCGAGGCCAGCGACGAGCAGCCAGGCGAACTCGGCGGCGTACGGGCGCAGGTAGGGGCGCAGCCGCCAGAGGTTGTGCACGGGGTGGGTGCCCGCGGCGGCCCGGGCGGCCGGGTCGCCGTCGCTCTCCACAGGCACTACCAGACGGTAGCGTCAATGAGTGTCGATGCCTCTGTCAGCTTGTTGTCAAGCGTCGCTCATGACCGAGAAGCCACTTCTTCACGTCCAGCCCCCAGCGGTAGCCACCGAGTGTGCCGTCGGTGCGAAGAACCCGGTGGCAGGGCACGAAGAGGGCTGCCGCGTTCCGGGCGCAGGCGGCCGCTGCGGCTCGGACCGCCGGTGGTCGACCGGCCAGCGCGGCGTACCCGGTGTAGGTGACCGGGGTGCCCGGCGGCACCTCGCGCAGCACCTGCCAGGCGTGCGCCATGAACTCGCCACCGGTGCGTTGACGGACCGGCACCGCGTCGATGGCGGCGAGGTCGCCGTCCAGGTAGGAGTGGACCGCCGCGCTGACCGGGCCGAGGTCGGCCCGCTCCCGTAGCGGTGCCCGCAGGGCCGGGTGGACCAGGGACAGCAGCACCGCCGGGTCCGGGGTGAAGCCGGCCGCCCGTACGTCACCGTCCGGACCGGCGAGGATGCTCAGTGGGCCGGCCGGTGTGTTCAGTACGGTGCTGTCGATGTTCATGCCGCTCTCCAGAGTCTGATCGTGGCGTAGGACCGCCAGGGGCGCCAGCGCTCGGCGTACCTGTCGAGGGTCGGTGGGGTGTCGGGCAGGCCGAGCGCGGCGGCGCCGCGCCGGACCGCGAGGTCGGAGCTGAGGAGGACGTCCGGGTCGCCGAAGGCGCGCATGGCCAGGTAGTTGGCGGTCCACGGGCCGATGCCGGGCAGCGCGAGCAGCCGCCGAACGGCCTCCTCCCGATTTACCCCGGCGGCGAGGTCGACAGACCCGTCCACGACGGCCCGAGCCAACCCCCGCAGAGCCTCCCGCCGCCCCACCGGCATCCCGAACCCCGAGTCCGGCAGCGACAAAAGCTCCTCCGCGCTCAAAAACCCGCGCAGCTCACCCCCCTGCGGCCCCCCACCCCGTTGATCATGAAGTTGTTGTCCGGACACGCCGTCGTCGGTGGCAACAACTTCATGATCAACACGAGGGTGGGCGGTCAGGAGGCGGGTGAGGGTTGTTCTTGCGGACGTTACCGAGACCTGCTGGCCGATGATGGCGCGGACGGCCTGCTCGAAGCCGTCGACGGCGCGGGGGACACGGATGCCGGGTTCGGCGGTGACCGCCGGGGCCAGCGCCGGGTCGGCGGCCAACGTGGCGTCGATTGCCGCCGGGTCCGCGTCCAGGTCGAGCAACCGGCGGCAGCGGGCCACCGCCGGCGCCAGGTCGCGCAGGTCGGCGAGCCGCAACGTCGCCGCCACGTGCCCGTCCGCCGGGGTCAGCGCCACCTGGCCGGTGCCGTGCGGCAACCGCAGACCCCGGTGGTACGTCCCGTCGCGGACCGCCTCCACACCGGGCAGCGCCCGCACCGCGAGGAAGTCCAGCAGCGCCCGGGCGTGCAGCGGCGGGCGGTACGCCAGCCGGAGCGAGATGATCCCCGCCCCGGCCGGCGCCTGCTGGCGGCCACGGGCCGTGCGCAGGTCCGACGGGGCGCTCGCGTACACCTCGCGAAGCGTGTCGTTGAACTGCCGCACGCTGCCGAAGCCGGCGGCAAACGCGATCTCGGCCATCGCCAGGTCGGTCGTCTCGATCAGGATCCGGGCGGTCTGGGCGCGTTGGGCCCGGGCCAGCGCGAGCGGCCCGGCGCCCATCTCGGCGCTCAACATCCGGTGCAGGTGCCGCTCGGTGTAGCCCAGCCGGGAGGCCAACCCCGGTACGCCGTCCCGGTCGACAACCCCGTCGGCGATCAGCCGCATCGCCCGACCGACCACGTCCGCGCGGACGTCCCAGAGCGGTGAGCCGGGCGCGGCGTCCGGCCGGCAGCGGCGGCAGGCGCGCAGCCCGGCGCCCTGCGCGGCGGCGGCGGACGGGAAGAACCGGACGTTCTGTCGCTTCGGCGTGATCGCCGGGCAGGACGGCCGGCAGTAGATCCCGGTGGACGTCACACCGGTGTAGAACCAACCGTCGAACCGCTGGTCACGGCTGTCCACGGCCCGGTAACACCGCTCGAAGTCCATCTCCATGTCACCGATGATGCCCCGCTCGACCGGTCATCGGCTGGCGGGAATCGGACCTGGGTGTGCGCGGGGCCGCGGGACCCGCCTCCGGTCAGCGGCGGCGTCGGTGCGGCTGACCGGACCGGCCGGCGCGGGAGCCCTGACTGGTTCGGTCGGCCTGGCCGGCAGGGCTGGACCGGTTGCCCTGACCGGCGCGGTTGGCCTGGCCGGTCAGCAGGGCCGAACGGAACACACCGTCCGGGTCGTACCGCTTCCACAGCCGCCGGACCCGGGCCCCGGTCTCGCCCGGGTAGATCCGGGCGAACGCCGCCGGGTCGGGCCGGCTCTCGAAGTTGACGTACGCGCCGTCGGCGCGTGCCCCGGCGGCCCGCCACGCGGCGTTCAACGCGGCATCGGCCTGCGGCGGAAACACCGAGGCCACGATCAGCGTGTCCTGGTGGCGATGCGGGTACGCGGTCGCGTCGGAGGCGACGTCGTTCACCGCTCCGCCCAACGAGCGGAGCTGGACCACCGCCCGCCCCGGCCCGGTCACCGCTCGCGTCACGGCCCGCGCCCCGGCGTCGTCCAGTGCGGTGAACAGACCGTTCGTGGTCGTGCCACGCTGCTGCCCGACGTTGGGGTTGAGGTGCGCGGTCGGTACCAGCGTCGGGTAGGGCAGCAGGTCGGTCCGGTGTTCGAGCACCTTGCCGATGGCGAGCAGCGGTTCCACCGCCGGTCGGGCCCGGCGCAGGCTCTCGGCGGCGACCACGGCGGTGATCGACATGAGGACCGATCGACCCTCCGCGAACACCACGGCGGCCGCTGACAACTCCCGTGGCGCCTGGGCAAGGTAGCTCGTCCACTCCCGGACGGTGCGACCGTCCGGATGCGCCTCGACGACCAGCTGCGCGACACCGACGTTGCGCTGCTCGGCCGCCTCGATCTCGAAGGCCACCACGATGCCCGCGCCGGCCCCGGCGCCACGGACCAGCCAGAACAGCTCCGGCTCGTGGTCGGCGTCCGCGCGTACCAGCGTCCCGTCCGCCAGCACCACCTCGACGGCGCGGACCCGGTCGATGGTGAGGCCGTGGGCGCGGACCAGCCAGCCGACACCACCGCCGGTCGCCAGACCGCCGACGCCGACGCCGCCGTAGTCACCCGAGCTGATCACCAGGCCGTACGGGGCCAGCGCCTTCGCCACGTTCGCCCAGCGCGCGCCGGCCTCGACCCGGACCAGGCCGGCCCGCTCGTCGATCACCTGAACCCGGTTGAGCATGGACAGGTCGATGACCACCCCGCCGTTGTTGGACGAGGCTCCGGACAGGCCGTGCCCGCCGCTGCGGACCGCGATGGGCAGCCGCTGCTCCCGCGCGTAGCGGAGCGCGTCGACCACCTGCGCGGTGGTCTTCGGCAGCAGGACCGCGGCCGGTGACGCCGACCTGGTGTACGTCGAGCGCAGTTGCGCGTACCGGCGGTCGCCGGGGGTGACGATCTGCCCCCGCAGGGAGTCGGGCACCCGGGCCATGGCGGTGCTCATCGTTGCCCCCGCAGCTCGCACCTCGGGTGTCCGGGATCGGTCATGGTCCAAGAATGAGCGGGCATGCCGGCCTCGACAAATTCGGTGGAGGGTCCCCTCCCGTCGGCGGGTTCGCACGGCGCTCGTCGGTACGGGGAGCGCCGGGCGAAGGTGACCGGAATCTCCTGGGTTGACCGGTCAGGCCGGGCCGGAAGAACCACCGACCTGACCGGTTCTGCTCAACGCGACGGGCTCGGCGAGGCAGTCGGGCGGCCCGGCACGCCGGGCGGGCCCGGCGGAGTCGACGGGGTTGGTGAGACCGTCGGGCGGCCCGGCACACCGGGCGGGCCCGGCGGAGTCGACGGGCTCGGCGTGACAATCGGTCGGCCCGGCACACCGGGCGGACCCGGTGTGATTGACGGGTCCCCGGGCGCGCCCCCGGGGCTCGGTACGACCGTCGGCACCGTGGTGGGCGCGGACGGGGTGGGCACGGGTGGGCTGGGCACGGCCGCCGGACCGGCCGGGCTGGGCACGGCCGGGGGAGGCTCGTCCGAGCCGGTCGCGGCCAGGGCGAGCGGGGTGGCGATCAGGATCGCCGCCAGGGTGCTCACCGCCCCCACCGTCACCGTGACGCGGCGCCTGTTGCGCACCCGCCGTTCCGCTCGGCTCAACTGGTCATGCACGATCGGTGCCTCCTCGGCCAGGTCGGTGAGGGTGGAGCGGATGAGGTGCTCGAAGGGTTCGGTCATCGCCGTACCTCCAGCCTGTCGACGTCCGGCAGCAGGTCGCGCAGTCGCTTCACCGCTCGATGGGTACGGCTGCGTACGGTCCCCACCGAGCAGCCCAGCAGCTCGGCCACCCGGGCTTCGGGCAGGTCCTCGTAGTAGCGGAGAACCACCACCGCGCGCTGTGCCGGTGGCAGGTGACGCAGCGCGGCCCGCATCGCCAGCCGCACGTCGGTGCCGCCGCTCGGGTCGCCGCCGACCGGTTCGTCGGCCGGGTTGAGCGGTGTCTCCCGCCACCGGCGCAGTCGCCGCCACCAGCTGATCTGCTCGCGGTACATCACCACCCGCAGGTAGCCCTCGGGATCGGCGTGCCGAATGGTTCCCCACTTCGGGATGGTCCGCGCCAACGCCGACTGGAACAGGTCCTCGGCGGCGTTGCGGTCCCCGGTCAGCAGGTACGCGACCCGCATCAGCGCCGGAGTCCGGCTGCCGACGAACTCGGCCAGCCGCGCGCGCTCGTCCTCGTCCACCCACCACCCCCGTTTCGTTGTCACAGATACAGACGTCCCAGGTCATCGTCGCTATCCACGATCGGTGGGGTTTTTCGGCCCGAAAGTGTCGGTCGTGCCGGGTAGCGTCCGGCCACCAACTGAAGAAGGGGTGCGGCGAAATGACGAGCGTGGCGGGTTGGGCGGCGGCGTCGACACCGGGTGCGTTCCCGCCGCTGCCCCGCGCGGTGGCGCAGTCCTTCTATCGCCGGATGCGGGCCGTCGCGCCGGCCGCCGTGGGCGCCATCGAACGGGACCGGGCGGGCAACCCGGAGCGGAGCTTCCCCCACACGGCTTGCGGCCGGTTGGCCGGCTCCCTCGACGACGCGGGCCTGCGGGCGCTCGGGATGTGGACGCACCACTGGTGCATGCGCTTCTACGACGACGACACGAGTGTCGGTCGGCGATTGATCCGCGAGATCGCCGCGCGGCCGGGGCTGGGCTGGACGGCCGACGAGGTGCGTTGGATGCTGCGCGAGTCGGTCTCGGTCGGGCCGGCCGCCGCCGACCGGTTCACCCTGCCCCGCGCCGCTGCCGGGCAACTGCCCCCGGCCGACCGTCGGGCCCTGGGTCATTGGCCCGAGGTCGAGGTGCCCCGCCAACGACGGCCCGACCAGTCTGGTTGATCATCAGCCTGGCGGGGCCCGACCCGTTGCCCGCCGGCGGCGGGTCGGGCCCGCACCGAGCGGGCGGAAGACCGGCTGCGGCAGGATGGACGCCGCACCGCCCCGACGGAAGGACGCTCCGATGCCCGCCAGCGAACCGACCATCATCGCCACCAGCATGGGCTTCTTCCGGGGCGACCGCGGGCCCTACGACCTGCGCCCCAGCCCGGTCTTCGAGCTGGCGGCCGAGTTGGCCGAGGCCGGCCCGCAGCCACGGGTCTGCTACCTCGGGCAGGCCGTGGGCGACCAGCCCACCTCGCTGACCGCCGTCTACGGCGCGTTCGCCGACACCCGGTTCCGGCTGTCACACCTCGCCCTGTTCCCGATGCCCAACGTCGAGGACGTCCGCGCCCACCTGCTCGCCCAGGACGTGATCTGGGTCGGCGGTGGCAGCGTGGCCAATCTGGTCGCGGTGTGGCGGGTGCACGGGCTCGACGAGATCCTGCACGAGTGCTGGCAGGCCGGCGTGGTGCTGGCCGGCGTCTCCGCCGGCTCGATCTGCTGGCACGTCGGCGGTGCCACCGACAGCTTCGGCCCCCGGCTGCGCGGCTTCACCGAGGGCCTGGCCTGGCTGCCGTACGGCAACGGGGTGCACTACGACAGCGAGGGCCAGCGCCGCCCGCTCATGCACGAGCTGGTTGGCGACGGCACGCTCCCCACCAGCCACTGCACCGACGACGGCGTCGGCCTGGTCTACCGGGGCACCCGGCTGGTCGAGGCAGTCGCGGACCGCGAGGGCGTCTCGGCGTACGAGGTCAGCCGCGGCGCGGACGGCAGCGTACGGGAGGCGGTCATCGCCCCCCGCCTGCTCGGCTGAGCGTCACGCCTCGTCGACGGCCTGCCGGCGCAGCACCGCGTCGAAGACCTGGGCCAGCTCGGCGGCGTCCTCCCCGGCGTGGTGCGTGTGCGGCATGTCGTGCAGGCCCAGCTCGTGCTTGATCGTGCCCTGGCGGGTCTGGGCCCACTCGCTGCCGGTCAACCCCATCCAGTAGCTGCGGAGATCAACACCAGAGCCGGTCGCGCCGAACGGGCTGTGCCCGACGAAGCGGACGAAGTACCAGTGCACGAACATGCCGTCCCAGACGGCCGGGGCGGCGAGGAAGACCGGACGGCCGACCCGGCGCAGCCCGTTGACCCAGGCCGCCGCGGCAGACATCGCCTCCTGCGCGGTGGGCGCCTCCCGCAGCAGCCGGTCCCGGTCCAGGCCGGAGACGGCCAACGCCGCCGGTACGAACTCGTCGGAGATGGGGCGCAGCTCGGTGTAGAAGGTCAGGTCGGGGCGGCCGGCCACAGCCATGCCCAGCGAGATCATGCTGTACGGCCCGGGGATCGGCCCGTCCGCCTCCACATCGACGGCGATATACAGCTCAGGCAACGTCGAGGTCATCCCACCTCCAGCAGCGGAACATCGAAACGGGAGACTAGCAACGCCCGACCGGGCCCGGTGGGAGCGACGATCGACCACCGGCGCGGCGCCGAATCGGAGCCGCCTGGACCGGCCCGGCCGGGACCGGCGTAAGCTGGCCCGTCGTGAGTCTCACCATCGGCATCGTCGGCCTGCCCAACGTCGGCAAGAGCACGCTTTTCAACGCGTTGACCAAGAACGACGTGCTGGCGGCGAACTACCCGTTCGCCACCATCGAGCCCAACGTCGGCGTGGTCGGGCTGCCCGACGAGCGGCTGGGCAAGCTGGCCGAGATCTTCTCCTCGCAGAAGGTGTTGCCGGCGCCGGTGTCGTTCGTCGACATCGCCGGCCTGGTCCGCGGCGCGTCGAAGGGGCAGGGCCGGGGCAACGCCTTCCTGGCCAACATCCGCGACGCCTCGGCGATCTGCCAGGTCGTCCGGGCCTTCTCCGACCCGAACGTGGTGCACGTCGACGGCAAGATCTCCCCGGCCGACGACATCGAGACGATCAACACCGAGCTGATCCTCGCCGACCTGCAGACCCTCGACAAGGCGCTGCCCCGGTTGGAGAAGGAGGCCAAGCTCCGCAAGGACCGGGCCGCCGCCGTCGCCGCCGCGAAGGCCGCGATCGAGGTGCTCGACGGCGGCACCACCCTCTACTCCGGGGCCGCCGCCGCCAAGATCGAGCTGGAGCACCTGCGCGAGCTGCACCTGCTCACCACCAAGCCCTTCCTGTACGTCTTCAACGTCGACGAGGCCGAACTGGCCAACGAGACGTTCCTCGACGAGCTGCGCGCCCTGGTCGCCCCCGCCGAGGCCATCTTCATGGATGCCAAGATCGAATCTGAGCTGGTGGACCTGCCCGAGGAGGAGGCCCGCGAGCTGCTGGAGTCGATCGGGCAGAACGAGCCCGGCCTCAACCAGCTCGTCCGGGTCGGCTTCCGCACCCTCGGTCTCCAGACGTACCTCACGGCCGGCCCCAAGGAAGCGCGCGCCTGGACCGTCCCGGTCGGCGCCACCGCTCCGGAGGCCGCGGGTGTCATCCACAGCGACTTCCAGCGCGGCTTCATCAAGGCCGAGGTGGTCTCGTACCACGACCTGGTCGAGCACGGTTCGATGGCGGCGGCCAAGGCGGCGGGCAAGGTCCGCATCGAGGGCAAGGAGTACGTCATGCAGGACGGCGACGTGGTGGAGTTCCGCTTCAACGTCTGAATCCGGCCTGTTCCCGGAGGTCAGGCGATTGAATCGTTGCCCGGGGGCACGTCGGGGGCACACCCCACGCGTCATCGACGGCGCGGCGGGTGCGTTCCTCCGAGTCCAACATCAGGTGGCCGTACGTCGACAGGACCAAGGTTGCGTTCTCCTGCCCCAAACGCTCGGCGACCACGATGACCGACTCGCCCTGCATCAGCGGGACCGCCGCGTAGTGGTGCCGCAGGTCGTGACTCGTGGTGCCCTTGGGTAGCGAGGCCCGCTCGACGGCCGCCGAGAAAATCCGCGAGCCGTAGTAGTCGTGTCGGTAGGGGCCGGCGAAGCGGGTGGTGAACATGGTGCCGTCGGCAGCCGGCGGGAACTGCGCCGAGTGCTCGCGGATGGCGGTCGCCACCACTGGGGGAGCGGGATGGTTCGGCGCGATCGGCGTGTCTTCGGCTCGGTGCGCAGCTTGGACTGTGGCGCGAACTGCCATTCGATCCGAACTGTCCGGCCAACGTGGTCCACATCCTGGACGCGCAGTGCGAGCAGCTCGCCGAGGCGCAGCCCGAGGCCGGCTTGCACGATCACCATGGCCCGGTTGCCAGCGGGCATTGCGGCGGCCAGGGCGCGGACCTGATCGACGGTGAGAGGCACGATGCGTTCCCGGTGGGCTGACGGCAGGCTAATTCTCACCACGGGAGAGCGACCGACAAGGCGGCCCGAGACGGGCCGCACGCGCCGCCGTCTGGGCGCGCGTCCGTCGCTCCGCTGGCGCTCCGACTCCGGCCACGCAGGACGCCGGGCGGCTGGCGCGGAGAGCACGTGAGCCCAAGACGCGGCGGGGCCAGCACGTCGACCAAGCCGCCGCAGGTCAGGAGCGAGGCCGTTCAAGTTCCGCTTCAACGTCTGAGTCAGGAGTTCCTGGCTTGCACGAAGTCCGCGTAGTCCTCCCCGGCAACCCCGTGGTTGTCCCAGCGATCCGTCGACGCCCCGGTCGCACGCTCTGTTAATTCCAACGCTTCGGCCGGGCCTTCAACGTGACCGATCACTCGGCCGGGCCCCGGGTCGTCCTCGCCGTCTGGGTACAGCGACGGGAACACCGACAGGTCCCGGCGGTTCTCGTCGTCCAGGTCCTGCACGTCATCCATGGACGCGTTGTAGCTCTCTTGCCAGGGCCGGATGGACACCCAGCGGATGCCTTCGACGCCAGCAATCACGACGGGTCCGAGGAACTGCTCGGCCTCGTTGACCGGCCCCTCCTCTGTGCAGAAACGCATGCCCGTTGTTGTCGACAGCAACCGGGCCAGACGGGGAAGGGCTCAGTGGGACAGCGCGGACCATTGCCCGAGGTTACGGACAGGTGCGGACTGACCCGAACAATACGCCCAGAACGTGCAGGCGTGAGGTCGCGGCTGCGGCGGCTGGCTCTGCGGAGGGACTTACTCGGTGACGAAGACGCCAACGCCGGGAAGCGTTTCGGTCATCCCTTTGATCCGTAGTACCTGCATGGCACGGTCGATCACCGGCTCGGTGACCCCGTAGTGCTCGATCAACTCGCGCCGACTGGGCAGCTTGGAGCCGGGCTCAAACTCGCCGGACTTGATGCGTTCGGCGAGGTCGTCGGCGATCTGCTCGTAGCGGTAACGCGGCGGCACGTGGTTCTCCTCGGTTGGCAACACGAGTAGACCACCTACGTCAGCCCTTGACTACCCAACGGTACCTGTGGGAGGTTGCCGAGGAGGTCGATTCCCTCGGTTGGCGCTGTGGGCCGTCCTCGCCGGCGTGGATGTTCGGCGCGTCCCCCGCGCTCGGGCATCCACGCCTCCAGATTGCTCCGGTGCAAGGAGACGGCAGTGCTCCCTTCGACATGGGCAGGGCAGACCCTGGCGCGACCGGACGAGGCGAGCCGGTGAAGCGAGTTTCGTACGACGAGTACGTGCTGGCGGTGGCGCTGACTCTCGCTCGCCGTCACCGGCCCGTCTGGTCTTGGCAGCACTGGCGGCGTATCTGCCGCTGCGGAGGCGATCTGCCATGCCGAAGCCATCACCGCATCCCGATCAACCGCGGCCACTGGCCCAACCAGGACGGCCCGCAGTGACCACTCACCACCCGATCAAGCCGGCCTGGACGTGCGGCGGCTGTGCGGGGGATTGGCCATGCCCGACCCGGCGCCGAGAGCTGCGAGCGGAGTACGACCGCGCCCCGGTGTCACTGGCCCTCTACCTGGCCGCTCAACTCGTCAACGCCGCCCAGGATCTGGCCCACGTCCCCGCCGGACACCTGCACTACCGATTCCTCGGCTGGACCCGATGAGCATTCTGCGGCCGGGTGACGAGAAGTTCCACTACAGCGATGGCTCCCACAAATGGATCCCACCGGACCCGGACTACGACCAGGAGGTCTGGGACGAACAGGTCCGCCAACACAAGCACGGCCACCTCAGGGACGAGCGCCCGAAGGTCCGCATCCAGCGCCTCGTCTGAAGCCGGCAGTGCAACAGCGAAGTACAGCAACCGTGCCAGCCGAACCAGCCCGAGAGGCACGCCAGCAGGCCGTCTGACGTCACATCAAGTCCGACCCGACCGGCTTGCTGAGAGCGCACACCGAAGCGGTCGCCATGCCCGAGGCGTGCCCGACACAGGGGTCAACACCGGCCCGCAGGGTGGACGAGGCAGGGGCACTCCTGGACGACAGCGGACCGGAGCGCCAGCGCTTAACCCCGATTTGGCCAGGTCGCCGCAGGTCGTGGGAGCGGCCATACAAGTTCCGCTTCAACGTTTGAGCCCGACTCTATCGCGGGGCGGGCGTTAGTCCTGGTTCCGCTGACGGCTGCTCGGCTTGCGCTTTGTCCCGGCCCTGGCGTTCGTGAACTGTCGTTGGCGCTGGCCGTGTTGCTGCCGCTGCCAGTCACGTCGCCGGCGGTCGCGTTGTCGCTGGTAGCCGCGGGCGATCACAGCTAACGCCATCCACCCGGACAGAACCAGACCTGCCGCTCCGACCTCCCCTTGCAGCCGGCCCCGGTGCCCGCTGAGGATGCCGAAATCGGTGACGAAATCCTCCGGATCTTTGGGGTTGACCCAGATTCGCACCGGACTGCCGGCCGCCAGGTAGACCTCCCAACAGCCAACCTCGGCTTGACGCTGAGCACCGGCGAATTCGTAGCGCAGGTGCATCGTGTTCCGCCGCTTGTGCACGAGTTCATCGACGACTGCCTGGGCTGGCACGCCATGGACCCGTCCAGGCGTCGTTGTCCTTAAAGGTCTTGAAGGGCAGCCACATCATGACCATCCCGACGAGGAGGCCGAGTACGTAGACGGGGTAGCGGGCGCGCCACCAGCTCCGCAAGATCTGCACGGTGGTCATGGTCGCAGTCAATGTCCACATGCGGCGGTACGTTGACCGGATGACGGAACAGCTGCTCCGATCGTCGTTCGGCGCGGCGGCGACCGCGTACGCCGAGCACCGCCCGGATTACGCGCAGGCCGCGGTGCGATGGGCGTTGGAGCCCGCCCCCGGCCTACGCGTGCTCGACCTGGGCGCCGACACCGGCAAGCTTTCCGCGACGTTGGCGGCGCTGGGCGCGGATGTCGTGGCGGTCGAGCCGTCCTGGCCGGTCTCTGGAACATCATGGACGACCGGGTCGGCTGGGTTGCCGGGCTCGAACGGGTCAGCGGGAGTGCGGCCATCGGCCCGCGTGACACGGTGAGCAGTTGGCGCACGGCTACGGCGGACATGCTCGTTCCGAGCACCGGCCGGATCGCCCGGTTCGGGTCGGCGGAGCAGGTCGAGTTCCCGCACGGGCAGCGCCGTACCGCCGACTCGCTCGTCGCGACGCTCGCGACGCGGGCCGGGATGCTGGTCATGCCGGAAGAGGAACGAGCCGCCACGCTCGACCGGATCCGCGCCTACCTCGGGAGCCGACCCGAAACCGCGCAGGGCGAGTTCACGCTGCCGATGCTGACCGGCGTGCTGCGCGCCCGCCGCCGCTGATGGCCGGCGACCCGGCGAACCGACATCGGGGCGGTGCAGTGAAAGCTGTGCTGGCAGGTGCCGAGGTGGCGCTGGTGGGCCTGTTCTCGGCGAAGGACGATGAGTTCGAAGGCAAGCTCGATCTGCTGGCCAGCCTGGTGGAAGCCCGCGGTGGCCAGGTCGTGGGCCGGCACGTGCAACGGCGGGGAGTCTCTTCGGGCGGCGCGGACAAGATGGGCGACCCGTTGTCACGGCGGACGTTGCTCAGCCCCGGTAGGGCACGCGAAGTCGCCGAGGCCTGCCGGCAGCGCGGGGTGGGCGCCGTGGTCTTCGCGCACCCACTGACCGACCACCAGCGGGCCGTCCTCAGGGACATGTTCGGCTGTCCCGTCCTGAGCGGCGAGGACCTCCGATAGGTCAGGGACGGACGGCCCTCTCGCCATGGACGCTCGCGTACTCCGCGGCGAGCCAGGGCCCGAGGTCGTCGATGAGTTCGTGGAGCGACTCGGCGCCCTACTGCTCGGCCCAGGCACCCAGCTCGTTGCCGCTGGGGTCGGTGAAGTGGAACCGCCGGCCACCGGGGAACTCGTACGGCCCGTTCACCACCTGGCCGCCGGCCTCCCTGACCGCCTGCACGGACCGGTCCAGGTCGCTGGAGTAGAGCAGCACGAGCGGGCCGCCCGCCCGAACCTCCCGGTCCACACGGAGACCGCCGACCTCGGGCGCGGCGTCGCCGTGTGGGCTGCGGATGCCGGCGTACTCCGGCCCGTAGTCGTTGAACTGCCAACCGAACGCGTCGGCGTAGAACCGCTTGGCTGCGGCGAGGTCGGTCACCGTGAGTTCGACGTAGTCGATGGCGTGGTGTCGGTGCGGCGATGGCTCAGACATGCGCAGATCGTGCACCTCGGGTACGACGAAACCGCGACGTGCAACGAAAGGTTGCGCGATGGGCGTGGTCTGTCGTAGGTTCAGTGCAACCAAAGGTTGCGAAAGGTTGTGGGCATGGAACAGGGAACGATCGAACGAGACATCCACGTCAACGCGTCCCCCGAAGTCGTCTTCGAGGTGGTCAGCCAGCCCGAGCACATGCGCGAGTGGTGGCCCGACGACGCGCGGTTCGAGTCCGTCGCCGGTGCGCCCGGCGAGCTGGTCTGGCGCGACGCCGACACCGGCGCGACGAAGACCGTCGCGCTGGCCGTCGTCGAGGTCGACCCGCCGAAGCGGTTCTCCTTCCGGTGGTGTTTCACCGAGCAGGACCGGAGCGGGCAGGCGCTCTTCGTCACCTTCGACCTGGTGCCCAGTGGCGCCGGGACGCTGATCCGGATGACCGAGACCGGCTTCCGCGAGCTGGGTTGGGAGGTCGCCGTGCTGGAAGAGCAGTACCGCGACCACGAAAACGGTTGGGACCACTACATGCCCCGGCTGGGCGAGTACGTCGCGCGGCTGGTCGCGACCCCATGAGCACGGCGGTCGACGATGAGCTGTGGTCGGCGATCGGCGACCCGATCCGGCGTACGATGATCGATCTTCTTCTCGCTGACGGGCCGGGCACGGCCACCTCGTTGAGCAGACGGCTACCCGTCACCCGCCAGGCCGTCTCGAAGCACCTGGCGGTCCTCGACCGGGTTGGGCTGATCCACGCCGAACCGGCCGGTCGCGAGCGTCACTACCAGGTGGACGAGGCGCAACTCGCCCGCGCGGTCGCCCAGTTGTCGGCAGTCGGCTCCACCTGGGACGCCCGCCTGCGCCGGATCAAGCGCATCGCCGAGACGATCGAACGCCACCGCACCAACAACCAGGGAGGCTGAGAATGGTCGATATTCTGCACCAGGTCGGCGTCGTCGCTCCACTCGCCGACGTCTACCGTGCGGTGGCAACCCCCGAGGGCGTCGCCGGCTGATGGTCGGTCGACACGACCGGCAAGAGCGAGGTCGGCGGTTCGCTGGCCGTCCACTTCGGTGACGAGGGCGGGTTCGACCTGGAGATCCTTGAGCTGGACCCGGCCGGTCGGGTGCGGTGGCGGGTCGTCGGTGGCCCCGAGGAGTGGATCGGCACCGAGATCGGCTGGCGGCTCGGCCAGCGAGGTCGGTACACGATCGTCGACTTCACGCACTCGGGCTGGCGCGAGCCGACCGAACTCATGCACGAGTGCAGCACCAAGTGGGCGATCTTCCTGATGAGCCTCAAGGAGCTGGTCGAGACGGGGCGCGGCCGGCCGGCGCCGGACGACGTCCAGATCAGCGACGGGCACTGACCTCGGTACCCACCGAGAGGCGGAGGTCGACTCGGGTTCCTTGACGTCGCGGTGTCGTCGTGGCGATGACACCCCGACTTTCCGGAACCCGAGTCGATCAAACCGCTACTCCGCCCGGTAGACGGAGATGTGCGACGGGCTGTCGGCCTGGAACGGTCGCCGGTGCCAGTCGGCGTACCGCTCGGTGAGCCGGAGCCCTGCCTGCTGCGCCATCTCGTCGATCTGGTGCGGCCAGGCGTACCGCATGGCGAACGGCTTCAGGTGCACACCGTCCGCGTCGAACGTGATCGTCTGCCGGATGAACCGCTGCGCCGGCCGGTCGTACCGGTGCAGTCGGATCGTCGCGGAGTCCTCGGTCACCTCACGTACCTGCACCTGCTCGTCCGAGTCGAAGCTGCGCGGGTCGGGCACGAACGTCTCGATGACGAACGCGCCGCCGGGCGACAGCACCCGGGCGACGTTGCGGAAGCAGTCCGCCTGCCGCTCGGCGTCCACCAGGTTGAACAGGGTGTTGAAGACCAGGTACGCGAGCCGGAACTCACCGGCCACCGGCACGTCCGCCATGTCGGCGACGACTACCGGGATCCGGTCGCCGCCGGGTTTCGCCCGCAGCTGCGCGAGCATCTCCTCGGACGCCTCGACGCCCTGCACGGCGAGGCCGCGTTCGGCCAGCGGCAGCGCGACCCGGCCGGTGCCGATCGCCAGTTCGAGAACCGGACCCCCGTCGGCCAGGGCGGCCAGGAAGTCCACCGCTGGTGCTGGGTCGGGGTTGCCTGGGCCGTCGTAGTCGGCGGCCCAGAGCCGGCCGAAGAGGCCGGGAGCGTCGAAGACCGACATCAGCGGCCTCCCGGGTTGGGGTCAGTGGCGCCCAGCAGCGCCAAGGGAACAGTTCTGCTCACGAAGTCTCGATTCCTCGGGTCGGATGACTGTTGGTTCGGGGGACTTCGTCGTGTCGGGCATGGTGGCTGCTCCCTTCGCGTGGCTGTCGACCGAGGACACCAGAGACGCCGTGGGCCCGGCAAGGCAATTACGCCAGCCGGGCCCACGACGGGACGTGCGATCAGGAGATGTGGTGCAGGATCACGTTGTGCACGTGGTGGCTCTTCTGCGCGCCACGGAACTCCACCTCGTAGGTGTGCGTGCCGACGTGGATGGCGATGGCGCCGGTGGAGAAGAACGAACCACCCCACGACTTGTTGCTGACCACGCTCACGCTGGTGATCTTCGAGTACGGGATGCTGGTGATCGCGAACCGCTTCCCGACGAAGGACCGGTCCTGGATGATCACGCGGCGGTCGGTCAGCCCGATGAACCCGGTGCCGGTGCCGACGGCGTCGTAGACGGCGATGATCTGCTCGCCTTCGAGGAGGCCACTCTCGATCTGCTGGACCTGCTCTTTGCGGTCGTACGCGATGTTCGCCATGTGCTCCAGGCTAGAAAACTGGTGCCAACGTGCCCACCCGGGCGAGGACCACGAACTCGCCGTCGCCGTGGCCGACGGGCTCGCCGTGCCAGCCCCCGTGAACATGGTCCACGATGAAGCCCGCCCTGGTCAGAGAGGTGCGCAGCTCGACCTCGGTGCGGAAGCGCAGGGTCGCCGAACTGAGGATCTCTTCCCCGTCGTCGAAGTGGTAGTGGTGGGTGAAGTCGACCACTCCGTCGCGTACCCCGGTGACCTCGGTCCACGCGCGGACCTCGCCGCCGTCGGGCAGCGTGACCAGCCGGTGCGAATCCACAGGGTTCCACCGCTCCCAACGACGGTCCGCCGGGTCGCGGGCGTCGAACACCAGCCGGCCGCCGGGCACGAGCGCCCTGGCCAGGTCGGCGAGGGTACGCGCCCACTCCGCGTCGTCAACGAAGAACTGCGCGACGTGGCTGGTCAGCACCGCCACGTCGAACGCCCGCTCGGGCAGCAGCTCCGCGTCGTACACCTGGACCAGCCGGTGGTGGCGGAACTCGGCGTGCCTCATCGGGGGTTCGCGTCGGTCGCGGCGCTGACGAACTCGCGTACCCGGGTGGTGGTGTTGCTGGGCAGCCAGACCGGCCCTCGTTCGATCGGTGGCGCGTCGTGGATGGGCACGTACGCCACGTCGGGGCGCGGGTAGTAGCGCCGCGTGTGCTCGCCCACCGGCAGGACTCCCCGGCCCAGCGCGACCAGGGACAGCATCTCGGAGAAGGTGTTCCCGGCGGGCCCCTTTGGCACCGGTCGGCCGGACGGGGTGCGCTCCGGGGTGCGGTCCCGCTTGAACTCCACCGAGGTCACTGTCGGGTACTGCACCACCGGGTGGTCGGCGAGCACCTCCAACGACACCGACCGCTCCCGGGTGAGCGGGTGCCCCGCGGCCACCGCCAGCACCCGGTCCTCGGAGAGCAGCGCCGGGCCGGTGGCCATCCCGTCGAACGGGTACGAGGCGATCAACACGTCGGTCGAGCCGTCGAGCAGCCCGGATCGGGTGGTGGACAACTGCGCCTCGTGCACCTCGACCCGACAATCGGGGTGCCGTTCACCGAACAGGGCCACTGCCCGGAGCAGCACCGGCGCGGTCCACTCGCCGAGGAACGCCACCCGCAGCGTCCCGGTCACGCCCCGGGCGGCGTCGGTCACGCGGCGGACTGCCTCGTCCATCCCGGCGACCAGCGGAGCCAGCTCGTCGGCGAGCTGCCGGCCGATCGGGGTGAGCCGGACGACCCGACTGGTGCGGGCGAACAGCGGTGCGCCGATCCGGCGCTCCAGCTTCTTCACGATGTGGCTGACCCGGCCGGTGCTGACGGTCAACCGCTCGGCGGTCCGGCCGAAGTGCAGTTCGTCCGCGAGGGTCAGGAACGTCTCGACCTCGTACCGCTCCAGCACACCGCTCCCATCGTTGACCTGTGGGCAACGATCGTAGCGGCATCGGGTCTTGGTCGGCGTCCCTCGTTCGGGGATCGTGAACGCGGCAGGGAAAACCGAGCGAAAGGCTCTGACGTGAGCGTTGACGACTACCTGGCCGGCCTGGCCGGCCCACCGCGCGAGATCGGCGAGAAGCTGACGCCGATCATCGCGGCGGCCCTTCCCGGGGCGACCGGGGCGATGTGGCACGGGCACCCGGTCTGGAGCCTGGGCGACCGGCCCGGCCAGCGCCCGGTCTGCCTGGTCAAGGCGTACGGGTCGTACGTCACCTTCGGGCTGTGGCGGGGGCAGGAGATCGTCGACCCGTCGGGGCGGCTGATCCCCGGTGCGCGGGCGATGGCGGCGGTGAAGCTGCGCGACGTCGCCGACGTCGACCCAGCCCTGTTCAGCGACTGGCTGCGCGCGGCGGCCCACCTGGAGGAGGCATGAGCGCGGTGCGGGTAACCGGTTTCGACCACCTGGTGCTGACCGTCGCCGACGTGGAGCGGTCCCTGGACTTCTACTGCGGCCGGCTCGGGCTGGCACCGGTACGGGTCGACGAGTGGCGTGCGGGCACCGTCCCGTTCCCGTCGGCACGGATCAGCCCCGACAGCATCATCGACCTCGTCCGCGGTGAGCCGCAGGGCGCGAACGTGGACCACTTCTGCCTGGTGGTGGCACCACTGGACTGGGCGCAGGTGATCGAGTCGGGGGTCTTCACGGTGCTGACCGGCCCGGTCAGCCGGTTCGGTGCCCGCGGTTCGGCGACCTCGATCTACGTACGGGACCCGGACGGCAACTCGGTGGAGCTGCGCTGGTACCCGCAGGACGCCGGCTCGGGTTCGGAGACTGTCGTCAGGCCTCGGTGACCGCCCGGTAGGCGTCCTCGATGCGGGCCGCCAACAGCACCTCGCCCTCGGTCAGCGGCTCGCCGCTGCCGTGCCCCACCCGGATCTGGGTGCTGTCGGCCCGGCGGCTGATCTCGGGCCGCAGATGCAGCGCATCCGCGACGACCTTGACCCGTTCAGTTAGTGCGGCGTGTTGGGTATCGTCGATCACGAGCGTCCGTCGGATCTGCTCGCCTTCGCGCGTCCAACCAGATAGCAAGGTCAACGCGTCGGAAAGGTAGTCGTGCTTGGCCCTGCTGTTGAACAGCACGCGCATCACCGCACCCCCCAAGCGCCGTTGCCGGCTTGTGGCCAAATCGTCGCCATCCCGTGTCTTGTCGGTGCCTCCTAGTCTCCCGCTGCTCGGAGGGGGTGTCCACGCCCACACTTCCGTGTCTTATTGGCCTAGCGGACGGCTACGGTACCCAAACCGCCGATTGATCTGGCACCCTGGACGCCCGTGCGGACCGAACGGGCGAATGATGGCGGGCAGGCCGAACGACGGGACCTGAAGGTGATCGTCGGTGCGGCGATCATCCGGGATGGGCGGGTGCTCGCCTGTGCGCGTTCCGCCCCACCCGAGGTGGCGGGCATGTGGGAGTTTCCGGGCGGAAAGGTCGAGCCGGGGGAGGCCGAGACCGACGCGTTGATCCGGGAGTGCGCCGAGGAGTTGGCCGTACGCGTCGAGATCGGCGACCGGGTCGGCCGCAACGTGCGGATGGCGCACGGCCGGTCGGTGCTCAAGGTGTACGCGGCCCGCCTGCTCGGCGGCGACCAGCCGCAGGCGCTGGAGCACGAGGCGCTCCGCTGGCTCACCGCCGACGAACTGGACTCGGTCACCTGGCTCCCCGCCGACGCCCCCATCGTGGCCGCCCTCCGCCCCCTCCTGCTCAACTCGCGTTGATCATGAAGTTATTGCCACGACACGCCGTGCGCGGTGGCAATAACTTCATGATCAACGGGGGCGGGGCGGGGCGGGGCGGGGCGGGGCGGGAAGTGGGGCGGGGGCCGTGGCTACTGCCACGGCCCCCGTTGTTGTTCAGGTGATTAGTGCTTGTTGTCCTGCTCCGGGTGGGCGAAGTTGAGGTGCTCCGGAGGCAGCGGGAAGGTCACGTCGTCACCGAACGGAGACGGCGCGGCGGCCCGGTCGAAGGTGAGCTCGGTCAGCGGCAGCTTGCCCCGGTCGTCGACCGCCGGGGCGGTCGGGTGGGGCACCTCCCGGTGCCAGTTGACGCCGCTCTGCGCCTGCGCCTCAGCCCGCGAATCGTGGGAGCCACCCGCGTGCGAGTGCAACCCACCCCGGGCGGAGCCCGGCGTCGCCGAGCCCTGACGGGCGGTGGTCACGCTGGTCTGGGGCGTCTCGCCCCGACGGAAGATCTTGCTACCAAGCCACACAAGGGGATCGTACCTGCGGTCGACGACCCGTTCCTTCATGGGGATGATCCCGTTGTCAGTGATCTTGATGTGCTCGGGGCAGACCTCGGTGCAGCACTTGGTGATGTTGCAGAAGCCGAGGCCCTGTTCGGCCTGCGCGTACTCCTTGCGGTCGGTCCGGGCGTCCAGCGGGTGCATGTCCAGCTCGGCCGCCCGGATGAAGTACCGCGGGCCGGAGAACGCCTGCTTGTTCTCCTCGTGATCGCGGATCACGTGGCAGACCGTCTGGCACAGGAAGCACTCGATGCACTTGCGGAACTCCTGCGAGCGCTCCACGTCGACCTGCTGCATCCGGTAGTCACCCGGGGCCACGTCCGCCGGAGGGGCGAACGCCGGGGTCTCCCGTGCCTTCTCGTAGTTGAACGAGACGTCGGTGACCAGGTCCCGGATGACCGGGAAGGTGCGCAGCGGGGTGACAGTGACGGTCTCGTCGTCGCCGAAGGTCGACATCCGCGTCATGCAACCCAGCCGCGGCTTGCCGTTGATCTCCATGGAGCAGGAGCCGCACTTGCCGGCCTTGCAGTTCCACCGGCAGGCCAGGTCCGGCGCGTCGGTGGCCTGCAGGCGGTGGATGACGTCGAGAACGACCTCGCCCTCGTTCACCTCCACCATGTAGTCCTGGAGGTCACCGCCGCTCTCGTCGCCCCGCCAGATCCGGAACTGACGCTTCCCGCTCATCGGTTGTCCGCCTCTCCAGCGTCGGCAACGAGGGCGTCGAAGTCGGCGATCTCCTCGTCGGTGAGGTACTTGGCCAGCTCGGCCCGGTCGAAGAGGCCGATCAGCTCCGGCCGCATCTTCGGCAGCGGCTTGCGGGTCAGCTGCACGGTGTCGCCGTCCAGCGCGCAGACCAGGTTGACCTGCCGCCACTTCGGCTCCATCGCCGGGTAGTCCTCCCGGGTGTGCCCGCCACGCGACTCCTGCCGCTCCAGCGCCGCCTTCGCGGTGCACTCCGAGACCACCAGCATGTTGCGCAGGTCCAGGGCCAGGTGCCAGCCCGGGTTGTAGCGTCGGCCGCCGGCCGCGCTCACCTTGGCCACCCGCTCACGCAGTTCGGCGAGCCGGACCAGCGCGTCGGCCAGCTCACCCTCCCGGCGGATGATGCCCACCAGGTCACCCATAACCGCCTGGAGGTCCTGCTGAAGGGTGTACGGGTTCTCGCCGGTGTCCCGCTGCAGCGGCGCGAGGGCGGTCTCCACGGCCGCCTCGACCTCGTCCACTGCCACCTTCGGCCGCGCGCTCAGCCCGTCGGCGTAGCTGGCCGCGTGCCCACCCGCCCGCTTGCCGAAGACCAGCAGGTCGGACAGGGAGTTACCACCGAGTCGGTTGGAGCCGTGCATGCCGCCGGAGACCTCACCGGCGGCGAACAGCCCGCGTACGTGGCCGAAGGCGGCACCCGAATCCGGGTCAACCTCGACGCCGCCCATCACGTAGTGACAGGTCGGGCCGACCTCCATCGGCTCGGCCGTGATGTCGACGTCGGCCAGCTCCTTGAACTGGTGGTACATCGACGGCAGCCGGCGGCGGATCTCGTCGGCCGAACGTCGGCTCGCGATGTCCAGGAAGACGCCACCGGCGGGGGAGCCCCGGCCGGCCTTGACCTCGCTGTTGATGGCGCGGGCCACCTCGTCGCGGGGCAGCAGCTCCGGTGGACGCCGGTTGTTGTCCGGGTCGGTGTACCAGCGGTCCGCCTCCTCCTCGGTCTCCGCGTACTGCTTGCGGAAGACATCGGGGACGTAGTCGAACATGAACCGCTTGCCGTCGGAGTTCTTCAGGACGCCGCCGTCACCACGCACCGACTCGGTGACCAGGATGCCCTTCACCGAGGGCGGCCAGACCATGCCGGTCGGGTGGAACTGGAGGAACTCCATGTTGATCAGCGTCGCCCCGGCGCGCAGCGCCAGCGCGTGCCCGTCCCCGGTGTACTCCCAGGAGTTCGAGGTGACCTTGTAGGAGCGCCCGACGCCACCCGTGGCCAGCACGACCGCCGGCGCCTCGAAGAGGATGAACTCGCCCGACTCGCGGTAGTAGCCGAACGCGCCGGCCACCCGGTCACCGTCGAGCAGCAGCTCGGTGATGGTCGTCTCGGAGAACACCCTGATCCGGGCGTCGTACGAGCCGAACTCCCGCTGGTCCTCCTGCTGGAGCGAGACGATCTTCTGCTGGAGGGTGCGGATCAGCTCCAGGCCCGTCCGGTCGCCCACGTGCGCCAGGCGCGGGTACTCGTGGCCACCGAAGTTGCGCTGCGAGATCTTGCCGTCCTTGGTGCGGTCGAAGAGCGCACCGTACGTCTCCAGCTCCCAGATCCGCTGCGGCGACTCCTTCGCGTGCAGCTCGGCCATCCGGAAGTTGTTGAGAAACTTGCCGCCGCGCATGGTGTCGCGGAAGTGCACCTGCCAGTTGTCCCGGCTGTTCACATTGCCCATCGCGGCGGCCGCGCCGCCCTCGGCCATCACCGTGTGCGCCTTGCCGAACAGCGACTTGGAGATGATCGCGGTCTTCTTGCCGGCCAGCCGGGCCTCGATCGCCGCGCGCAGACCGGCGCCGCCGGCCCCGATGACGACGACGTCGTAGTGGTGTCGTTCGATGCGAGTGGTTGTGGTCATGTCAGGGGCCCTTTAGTTGATGAACCGCAGGTCGGAGAACCAGCCGGCCGCGAGCGCCATGATGTAGAAATCGGCCAGCGCCAGGGTGCCGAGGGTGATCCAGGCGAGCTGCATGTGCCGGACGTTCAACGCCGAGACGAAGGTCCAGGCCTTGTACCGCACCGGGTGCTTGGAGAAGTGCTTGAGCCGGCCGCCGATGATGTGCCGGCAGGAGTGGCAGGAGATCGTGTACGCCCAGAGCATCACCACGTTGAGCAGCAGGATGATGTTGCCCAGCCCGAAGCCGAAGCCCTTCGGCGAGTGGAAGGCGAGGATCGCGTCCCAGGTGTTGATCAGCGAGATGATCGCGGCGGCGTAGAAGAAGTAGCGGTGCAGGTTCTGCCCGAGCAGCGGGAAACGGGTCTCACCGCCGTACTCCTTGTGCCCGTCCGGGACGGCGCAGGCCGGCGGCGACAGCCAGAACGACCGGTAGTACGCCTTGCGGTAGTAGTAGCAGGTGAGCCGGAACAGCAGCAGGAACGGCAGGGTCAGCGCGGCGTCCGGGATGATCCACCAGCCGGGCAGGAACCGGCCGAAGTGCGAAGCGCCCTCGATGCACCGCTCCGTGACGCAGGGCGAGTAGAACGGGGTCAGATAGTGGTAATCCGCGACCCAGTAGAAGTCGTGCATGAACACCCGGACCGTCGCGTACGCGACCCAGGCGCTGAGCCCGATCACGGTGATCAGCGGGGCGAACCACCATCGGTCGGTACGCAACGTCTTCGCCGCGATGGCGGCGCGCGCCCGCGCCCCCCTCGGCCTCGTTGCCGTTGAAGTCATTCGAGTCGTCTCCTCGACGGGCCCGTACGGGCGGGCTGGTCTCTCTCCGGTCGGCACGCGGACCGGCGAACCCGCACCCGCTGCCACGTCATGCGCACACCAACGACCACGCCGGATCGACCGACGCAGCTAAGTGACACACGTTACGCCGATCTCCGCGAGCCGTCCGCGCAAGGGAGTGTCCCGTGTGTCTGGCCTGCGGAAAAGCCCTCGACGCGCCGGTTTGGCGCGCGAAGTCGAGAACGTCAGCCGGAGGCCCCTCCGGTGAAGTGCCAGGACGCCAACCGCAGCGACGGCGCCGCCCACCAGACACCGTCCACCCGGTCCGGTTGGCGCACCGCCCGCGCCCCCAGCCCGAGCACCGCCCCCGGCCCGAGCGCCCGCGGGTACGACTCGGTGAACCGCAGGTCACGGACCGCCCGGACGACAGTGCCGTCCTCGATCAGCCAGACGCCGTTGCGGGTCAACCCGGTGACGACGAGGCTCTTCGGGTCGAGCACCCGGGTGTACCAGAGGTCGGTGACCAGCAGCCCTCGGCGTACGCCGGCGACCAACGCGGCGGTGTCCGCGTCGACGACAGCCCCGGCCGCCGCGCCGGTGGTGCTCCGGCCCACCGCACTGGCCGGACCCGCCACCGCGCCGTTCAGCCGCAGGTTGCGGGGCATCGGGCCCCAGGTGGCACCCCCCGCTACCGCGTGCCCGGTGGACTCCGCGCCCGCCTCGGCGCCGGTCCGGCGGTCGTGCGCCACCGCCCGGGTGGTGCCCGCCTCGACCAGTGTCAGCGCCCGTCGGCCGGTGCCCTCCGCGTCGAACGGCAACCCGGACCCGCCCAGCGGGTCGTCCACCAGTGTCACCGCCCGGTCGAACTGGGCCGCGCCCGGCTCGGCGAACGACTGCCGCTCGGCGTACCGCTTGCCGTTGAAGCCGTAGAAGGACAGGTTCTGCAGGAGGTCCGCCACGGCGGCCGGCTCGAACACCACCTCGTAGTGCCCTGGCGGCAGCTCGACCGGGTCGGCCGCCGCCTGCGCCTTCGCGGCGGCCTGCGCGCCCAACTCGGCGCCGTCGAGGTCGGACAGCCGGTCGGCGCTGCGCCGGGCCACCCCGTCCGCGCCATCGCGGCGGGCGATGCCGTCCATCGCCGCCTCCACCGCGCGGCCGTACGCCGAGTGCCCGGCCGAGTTGGCGAACGCCGACGAGCGGTGCGCGGTGCGGCAGTAACCGGCGGTGCTGAGGCCCCCGGCGGCGGCCACGAACGCCCCCACCCGATCGGCCCGCTGATCCGGCTCGGCGTGCGCGGTGGCCTCGTCGACGGGCAGGGCGCCCGGCGTGGGCATGGGCGGGGCCAGCCCCGGCCAACCCGGGTCGGGCGGGCAGAGCCGCGCCGCGGCCAGGGTGCGCTCCACCAGGGCGGACAACCCGTCGGCGGTGACCACGCTGCCGCCACCGGCAGCCGTCCGACCGTCGACGTGCACCCGCAGCCGGACCCCGACGGTGGACTCGGACACGTTCTGGTGGATGCCCGAGTTGGCGAACCGGGTCAGCGCCAGGTCCGCCCGCGTCACCACCGCCTCGGCCTGCGCGGCCGGCCCGCCAAGACGCCGAACCAGCTCCACGACCTGCCCCGCCAGCTCGACCTCACTCCTCGCGCTCACGCTGAGCCGCCTTTCGTTCGCGACTGCGGGGCTCGCAAACCCGGCTCACTCCTCGCGCTCACGCCGAGACCCCCACACGGACGTTGCGGAACCGGGCCGGCGCGGCCGGGTGGCCGGTGTGCCCGACCTGGCCGGGTTGGCCCTTGCCGCAGTTGGGCGTCCCCCAGGAGACCGTCTCGCTGGAGAGCATGTCCATCGAACGCCAGAACAGCGGGCCGATCCCGGTGTACGTGGGGTTGCGCAGCATCCGCCCCCGCCGCCCCTTCTTGATCTCCCAGCCGACCTCACAGCCGAACTGGAAGTTGAGTCGCTTGTCGTCGATCGACCAGGACCGGTTGAGGTCCATCAACACGCCGTCGTCGGTGGCCGCGATGATCTCCTCCAGCGTGTGTGGGCCGGGTTCCAGGCCGACGTTTGTCATCCGCACCATCGGCAGCCGGGCCCACCCGTCGGCCCGTACGCTGCCGCCGTAGTCGAGGCTGGCCATCGCGGCGGAATCCCGGCCGGCGAGCACACCCACCCAGCGACCGTCCCGGACCGCGTCCCGCTTGACCGCCGGGGAGCCCTCGTCGTCGAAACCGAAGCTGCCCAGCGCCCCCGGGATGGTCGGGTCGATGGTGATGTTCATCAGCTCCGAGCCGTAACGCAGCGAGCCGAGCTGGGCCAGGTCCAGCCAGGACGTGCCGGCGAACGCCGCCTCCCAGCCGAGGATCCGGTCCAGCTCGATGGCGTGCCCGACCGACTCGTGGATCTGCAGGGCCAACTGCTCGCCGCCGAGGATCAGATCGGTCTCGCCGGCCGGGCAGGGCGGCGCGGTGAGCAACGCCCGGGACTCCTCGGCGATCTGCGCGGCGTGCGCGGCCAGATCCAGCGACTCGACCAGCTCCCACCCGGTGGTGCCGTACTGGCCGCGGTAGCTCGGCCAGGACCGCCGCTGCGTCTCGCCGTCGCCGATCGAGGTGGCCGAGATGCCGCCGCCGCACTCGCGGATGCGCTGGTCGATCCGGTGGCCCTCGCTGGAGACGAACCACTTCGTGGTGTCCCAGATCTGGTACAGGCCCTCGGCCAGGTCCGCGCCGTGCTCGGCCATCGTGCGGGTCGCGTCGACCAGCAGATCGCCCTTGTCCGACAGGGCCACCCCGAGCGGGTCGATCTGGCAGCCGGAGGCCCAGCTCGCGGTGACCGCCTCGACCGGCACCAGGTCGACCGAAGGGCCCGGCACCCGCGCGCTCGCCATGGCGGTCCGCGTCGCGCGCCGGCCGGCGTCGCGGGCGGCGGCGTCCGACAGATCGGGTACGGCGTGGAAGCCCCAACTCGCCCCGACCAACGCCCGGACCCCGAGCCCGATGCTCTCGTCCTGGGTCAGCTCCTCCACGTCCCCGTTGCGCGCGGTCATGGACTCGTAGCGGCGGTGCATCACCCGGGCGTCGGCGTACCGGGCGCCCGCGTCGAGGGCGGCCTGGACGGCGGCGGTGGCCGCGTCGAACTCGGTCATGGACCGACCCTAGGCCAGCCGACCGACACCCGTCAGGGGAGCAGTTCCTCCGGCCGGATGCTGGCCTTCACCGGCTCAGTCAGCACCAGCAGCTCGCCCGGTCTGGTCACGGACTGCTCGGTGTAGTGACCGCCCCGCCGCCGGTACAGATGCATGGTGCCGCTGTCCTGCTCCACCAGGAGATACCACTCGATGCCGGCGGTGGCGTAGTAGTGCATCTTGAGGACTTTGTCGGTGGACGCGTTACTCGGCGAGATGATTTCGCAGACCAGCCGCACGTCACTCGCCTCGACGTTGAGTTCGTCGAAGTCGATCGGGCTGGTGATGACGAGATCGGGGATCGGAATCCGTCCCGGCCTGAGTCGAACGTTCACCGCTTCCAAGACATGCAGACCGGCTTCGCGAACCGGGGCTCGTAGCACCGCGCGTAGTTCGCCGGAGATGTTCTGGTGCCGGGGGGTGGGGGCTGGGGTCACGTGAAGGCTCCCGTCGAAGAGTTCGACGCGTTGCTGCGTCTCGCCGAGGGCGAGGTACTCCTCTTCGGTCCACGGGCCTTCGTGGTTGAACACCGCCGCGGTCATCGTCACCTCCACCTCGTGCCAGTGGCATCCTCTGCCGGTTGCGCGTCCAATGATCGCACTTGACGTGCGTTCAAGGCCATGAATGGGCGAGGTGACGGGGGTGCGGGGCCGATGCCGACTCGTTACGCTCGGGCCCGCTGACACGTGCCGGCTTTGTAGCTTATTTTCACCCTCGGGACTTTGCTGTAAGTTCTCTTCGTCACTGAGGGAGGTGGCCGTGGACAGCTCGGAACCCTCGCCGTCCGGGGACCCGGACGACCGTCCCGCCGTGCCGGCGCAGCGCTCCGACCAGGACGCCTACCTGCGGGTGCGTGATCTGCGGGTCCGGTTCGACACCGAGGACGGCGTGGTCCGCGCTGTCGACGGGGTGTCGTTCGCCGTCGAGCGGGGCCGCACCCTCGGCATCGTCGGCGAGTCCGGCTCCGGCAAGAGCGTCACCTCGCTGGCGATTCTCGGCCTGCACGATCCGAAGCGGACCACCATCACCGGGGAGATCTCCGTGGGTGGCCGGCAGGTGGTCGGCCTTCCAGACGAGGAGGTACGCCGGCTGCGCGGCCGGGACATGGCGATGATCTTCCAGGATCCACTGTCGGCGCTGCACCCGTACTACACGGTGGGCCGGCAGATCGCCGAGGCGTACCGGGTGCACCACCCGAAGGCCAACCGGCGCGAGGCCCGCCAGCGGGCTGTCGACATGCTGGACCGGGTCGGCATCCCGCAGCCGGCGCGTCGCTTCGACCAGTACCCGCACGAGTTCTCCGGCGGAATGCGCCAGCGGGCGATGATCGCGATGTCCCTGGTCAACGACCCGGCGCTGCTGATCGCCGACGAACCGACCACCGCGTTGGACGTCACAGTGCAGGCGCAAATCCTGGACCTGCTCGCCGACCTCCAGGCCGAGTTCCACTCCGCGATCATCCTGATCACCCACGACCTCGGCGTGGTCGGCCAGGTCGCCGACGACGTGCTGGTCATGTACGGCGGGCGGGCCGTCGAGCGGGGCAGCGTCGAGCAGGTGCTCCGGGCGCCGCAGCATCCGTACACCTGGGGGTTGCTCTCCAGCGTGCCGTCGCTGCACGGCGACGCGGACGCGGACCTGGTGCCCATTCCCGGCAACCCGCCCAGCCTGATCAACCTGCCGCCGGGCTGCGCGTTCCACCCCCGCTGCCGGTACGCGGACCGGGCCGGCAGCCGCTCCCGCACCGAGGTCCCCGAGCTGCGCCCGGCGGGGGAGGGCGATTCGGCCGGCCACCTGGTCGCCTGTCACCTGAGCGCCGAGGAGCGTGCCACGTTCTACGCCGAGGACATCGCACGGGTGGGGGTGGCTGTGTGAGGGCGAGGAACGCAGCGCAGCGGAGTACCGCAGTCCCGAACGGAGGACCGTGGAGATGACCGATGAACCACTGCTGCGGGTACGCGGCCTGAGCAAGCACTTCCCGGTACGCCAGGGGCTGCGCGCCACCGGTCTGGTGCGGGCGGTGGACGGGCTCGACTTCGACGTGCGCCCCGGCGAGACGCTCGGCCTGGTGGGGGAGTCGGGCTGCGGCAAGACGACCACCGGTCGGATGCTGGTGCGGCTGCTGGAACCGACGAGCGGCAGCATCGAGTTCGACGGGCGGGACATCACGCACGCCGGCCGCCGGGAGTTGCGCCCGCTGCGCCAGGAACTCCAGATCATCTTCCAGGACCCGTACGCCTCGCTGAACCCTCGGCACACAGTGGGCCGGATCGTGGCGATGCCGCTGCAGGTCAACGGGATCAAGCCGCCCGGTGGGATCAAGGCCCGGGTGCAGGAGTTGCTGGAGCTGGTCGGGTTGAACCCGGAGCACTACAACCGGTACCCGCACGAGTTCTCCGGTGGTCAACGCCAGCGCATCGGCATCGCCCGCGCGTTGGCCCTGCGGCCGAAGCTGATCGTGGCGGACGAGCCGGTGAGCGCACTGGACGTCTCGATCCAGGCACAGGTCGTCAACCTGCTGCGCGACCTGCAACGGGAGCTCGGCCTGGCGTTCGTGTTCATCGCGCACGACCTGGCCGTGGTCCGGCACTTCTGCCAGCGGGTCGCTGTCATGTACCTGGGTCGGATCGTGGAGATCGGTGACCGGGCGGACATCTACGAGCGCCCGCAGCACCCGTACACCCGGGCGTTGCTCTCCGCGATCCCGGACGTCACCCAGCTCGGCCCGGCGGGCCGGATCCGGCTGACCGGCGACGTGCCCACCCCGCTGGACCCGCCGTCGGGCTGCCGGTTCCGCACCCGGTGCTGGAAGGCGCAGGACATCTGCGCCACCGAGGAGCCCGCGTTGATCCCGCGCGACGGCGGTTCGCAGGCCACCGCGTGTCACTTCCCCGAAGGGGAAGCGGCCAGCACGAGCCCCGAAGGGGAAGCGGCCAGCACGAGCCCGCAGTCGGCGGAGTCGACTGCCCCGGTCGTCGAGGAGGTGCCGTCGTGAGCCTGTCCCCGGTGGCGGGGGCTGAGCCGGCCGACGTCGCGGCCGCCAGGGACCCAGCCG
>NZ_JAKKFG010000021.1:0-86800 GCF_022230905.1 Micromonospora salmantinae | reverse complement strand
CGGCCGCGCCGCCCGCCGACTCCGCCGGCAAGGCGCCGGCCGCACCCGGCGCCGTCGGCGGGGCCGCCGCGCACACCGCGCCCGCCGCCGAGAAGTTCATCTGGAACTTCAAGTTCAAGGGCGGCCGGGGGACGTTCCGCGGCAACATCCTCGAATGGCTGTACGGCATGCCGTGGCGCGACAACACGGCGAACTTCGACCTGGAGACCAGCACCGCGGTCAAGCAGATCAAGTCGACCGACAGGTACGGCAAGGCCGGCGACATCGCCCGGTCGGCGACCCGGGACGCGAACCGGGCGATCCAGGCCAACCCGAGCATGGCCGGCAAGCGATCCCAGGCCGTCATCATCACCGAGACCGACGCGCCGGCCAGCGCCGGAAACGCCATCCGCACGGCGACCAACCCGGGACGCGGGCGGAAGATCCCGGCCAGTGCCACCGCGCCGGAGCACGTGCGCGGACTGCCGGGCCGGACCGGCATGCTCGGCAAGGGGCTCGGTGTCGTCGGGTTCGGCCTGTCGGCGTTCGCCCTGTGGGGCGACTACCAGCACGGCGACTGGGAAATGGGCGTCGGTGACGCGCTCGGCGCTGTCGGCGGTGGCCTGGAGCTGTACGCCATCGCCGTGCCCGGTGCCACTGTCGCCACCGTCAGCGCGATGACCGCCGGACTGGTGATCGGTGGCATCGGTCTGGCCGCCGTCTCGTACGTCAGCATGAACCGGGCCGCCGAGGCCGGCGACACGCCCGGGGTGGTGGCCGGCGGCGTCGGCATCGGGGCGGGTCTGGCCATCGCCGCGGGTGCCATTGGCATCGCGGCCGGCAGCGTGGTGATCGCCCCGGTCGTGCTCGTGGTCGGCATCGTCGCCGCCGTCGGCGTGGGGATCTTCCACGCAGGCCGCTACTTCGACTGGTGGTGACCCAGGTTTCCCGGGGCCACGTCGGCGATACTGTCGACGTGGAGTACGTGTCCAGAGTGCCGCGACCGCCGCTGGACGGGCTGATCGACGACCTTTACTACCTGGAGGGTGCGCCGCCGTACGCCCGGCTGACGCTGCCGGCAAGTCCGGCGGCGTTCCTCGTCGTCAACCTCGGGGCACCGTTTCGCGTCCGTGCCGGCGCCGACATCGAGACGGCCGAGTACGCCGACGGCTGCGTGGTCACCACGCCCACCCGCGCGTTCGAGTTCGGCTACCCACTCCGGACCCGGTCCGTCGGCGTGCACTTCAAGCCGTGGGGGCTGGCGCCGTTCCTGCCGATGCCCGCAGCGGAGCTGTGTGACCGGCCGGCGACGATAGAGCAGGTGTGGGGCCGGTCCGCCACTGCAGAGCTGCGAGACCGGCTGGCCACGGCCGAGGGACCTCACGAGATGCTGACGCTGCTTGAGGAGGAGCTGATGCGACGGCTGGGCGAGGCGGCCGGCCTGGGGCTGGTCCGCCATACGAGCCGCATCATCGCCGCGACCAGCGGGGCGGTGGCGATCGACGACCTGAGGCTTTCCGTCGGTGTCAGCAGCACTCACCTGGCACAGCGGTTCAAGGAGGTCATCGGCGTTACGCCGAAGCGGTTTGCCCGCACGTACCGCTTCGCCGCCACCGTGCTCTCGATCAAACCCGCCGAGCCGATCGACTGGGCCGACCTCGCCGGTGGCGCCGGCTACTTCGACCAGGCCCACTTCGGCCACGAGTTCCGGGCCTTCACCGGGCTCACACCGACCCGGTACGTCGAGGTCAGGCGGCGGTTCCTGCGCGAACATCCCGGCCACGTGCTGGACGGCTGGCCGCTACCGACCGATTGATTCCTTACAAGAGCGACAGCCCACGAAACTCTAGCGTGAGGCCATCCCCAAGCAGAGGAGCGCGCCCATGGGCGAAGTAGTGATGTACGGCTCGGTGTCGGTGGACGGCTTCATCGCGGACGAGAACGACCAGCCCGGGCCGCTGTTCGACTGGTTGACCAGCGGTGACGTCCCGCTGGACGACAGTGGCGTGTTGACGGTGTCACAAGCGTCCTACGACTACACCCGGCAGTACTGGGACCGGATCGGGGTGACGATCGCCGGCCGCCACGTCTTCGACCTCACCGACGGCTGGGACGGGAAGCCGCCGAGCGGGATCGACCATGTGGTCGTCGTGACGCACCGGCCGATGCCCGAGGGTTGGGACCCCGAGGCGCCGTTTCACTTCGTCGACGGTGTCAAGGCGGCCGTGGCCAGGGCGCAGGAGCTAGCTGGTGACCGCCTCGTCGAGGTCGCCGCCGGCGACGTCGGCGGCCAGGTGCTTGCCGCGGGCCTGGTCGACGAGGTGCGCATGGACGTCGTACCCGTCGTGTTCGGGTCCGGCAAGCGCTACTTCGGGTCGGTCCACGCGCAGCACCTGTTGGGGGATCCTGACGTGGTGATTCAGGGCAACCGGGTGCTTCACCTGCGCTATCGGGTGCGCCGTTGACCGATCCGGGCGGGCTGGCGGGTGTTGAGCAGGCCGCTGTCCACGTGGAAGCCGCTGTGACCGGGGCGGGGCTGAGCTCGCATTTGGGTGCTCGGGTTCTACTGCCAGGCCACGTCTCGATGGTCAGTTCGGTGCGCGGGGCCAGGTCAGGCTGGGCCGCTGACCAGCGGGTCGTGGACCCGGCCGAGGAACAGCGGTACGCCGGTGAACCGGTCGTGGATGACGTACAGGAATGGCCGGTTGACGAAGAACTGCGGCCCTTGCGGGATCGACGGCGGCCGGACGATGACGGCCGACGCGGCCGCGGCTTCGGTACCCTTCTCGTCCACCGCGATGAACGTCTCGTGCACCACGTCGTCGATACACAGGGCCGGTTCGGTGCTCATGCCGGTGAAATCGGCCTGTGACGTGAACGCCGTGGGCATACCGAGGCTGCTCAGTGCGGCACCCAGCTCGGCCGGCAGGCGGAACGTCCACCGGGGCAGGCGCAGTTCGACGTCGGTGATCCGGAACCCGGTCAGCAACGCGCCCAGCCAGGCCGCGTCGAGGTTCGCCTCGACCGCGGCGAGATTGTCCCGGGTCGGCATGACGATGGCCATGGCAAGTCCGTCGCCGGCATAGGGCACGTCGACTGCGCGCCATCCGTCGCCCTCGAGGTAGCCCATCCTGTCGAACGGTCCGCGCATGATCGGGACGTCGACGACGGTCCCGTCATCCCTTGTGAACGGTCCCACCGCCGTGGCGGTAGCGGTGAACGGGTACTTCCAGGCCGCTTTGAGGTAGATTGCGTTGGTCAGTATCAGGCTGGTGTTGGGGCTCACGGCGTCGGACTGCAACAGCTCCGGGATCTTCGCGTTGGTCCGATCGGACACCCATGTGTTGATTTCCTGGCGGGCCACCTCGGGCGCGCCGCGGAAGTCGACCGGTCGCGGCGTGGCGCCGTAATAGCCGGCCAGGGCGTCCCGGAACCGGGGTCGCAGACACAGATCGAGTCGTGTCCACAGCGCATTGGCAGTGGTCAGCCGAGGCTGCTTGACTCCGTCACCGTCCTGGTACCGGCCGGCGAGCGTCTGCTCGACGGTGTTGAGCCCGCTGTCGAGCGCGCCGGGGCGCGGATGCGGCGCGTGGAGCACCGTGTCCATCTCGTCCGCCGTGGTCGAGCCGGCGCCCGCCCGGGTCATCGCGAGCGCGAGCCCGACCGAGAACGGCGCGCACACCACATTGCCGCCTGCCCGGGTCGATGCCACAGTGCGGTAGAGGTCGGCCGTGAAGCCGCTAACGGCGGTGGCGGCGGCCTGCATCGTGGCCGGGTCGGGTGGTACGCGGACCGCATCCGTTGCGGTGGACGGCGTGCCGGGCCAACGGGGATCACCTGGGGCGGCGGTAAGGGCAGCGGCCGCAAGCGGGACCGCCCGCAGGAGGGATCGACGCGAAACCATGTATCGAGGTTAGAGCAGTCCCACGGAAACTCACCAGGCACAAGCCCAAATTCATCGAAACTCAGCAATGTCTGTCACTCGTACCGGTACTTCAGCGAGTCTGCCTCGGCCTTCTCGATGTCAGCGATCGTCAGCTCGGGCATTCGTAGCTGGGCCAGCGTCACCTCGGCCGAGGTCGGCTGGGCGTCCGCCGGCAGCCACTGCTCGGGCTTCCAGGCCCCGCTGCGCAGCAGCGCCTTGGGGCAGTGCGGGTAGACCTCATCGATCCCCAGCACCAGTGCGGTGGCCGGTGGCTTGCCCACGGCGGTCAGCTGCGACAGCAGCTCGGGGCGAGTGGAGACGCAGGCCCGGCCGTTCACCCTGAGCGTTGTGGTGCGCCCTGGGATGATGAACAGCAGCCCGGCCCGCCCGGTGGCGACGACGTTCTGCAGGGTGTCCAGACGCTTGTTGCCGGTGGCGTCCGGTATTGCCACCGTCCGTGCGTCCAGGACGGCGACGAAGCCGGCGGGGCCGCCGCGCGGGGAGACGTCGCAGTTGCCCTTGGCGTCCACCGTGGCGACCAGGACCAGCGACGAGCAGCCGATCAACCGCCGGGTCTGCTCGGTGAGCTCGGTCATCTGCTTCCGCACGGCCGCGTCACTGGGGAGTTCGTAGGCCCGGCGCAGCGCCTCCTGGTCGGGTACGGCGTCGAGGCGCAGCGAGTCGAAGGCGCTGGTGGCAAGGGCTGGCGTCATGCATCGACACTAATCGACCAATCTGACCGGTCCAGCCGTCGTCACGGCGGCGGCCTTGCCCAAATCATCTTAGTCATTAAGATAATCGCGTGAGCATATCGACGGACTTCTCGGTGGCGATCGCCGGCGCCGGCCTCTCCGGCCTCTGCCTCGCCCAGTACCTGATGCGCGCCGGCATCGACGCGCACGTCTACGAGCGGGACCCGGGCCCCTTCGTCCGGCGGCAGGGCTACCGGATCATTCTCGACCGTTACGGCATCGAGGCGCTGCGCGAGAGCCTGCCGCACTCGCTGTACAACCTGGCGCTGACCACCGGTGACGAGCCCGGCGGGCACCTACGCTTCACCGACAGCCGGCTGCGGGACGCGTTCACCATCACCTTCAAGGACGAGCCGCACGCGACCCGCCAGGTCGACCGGCTGACCCTGCGGTCGATCCTGCAGTCCGGGCTGAACGGCCGCATCCACTACGGCAAGGACGCCGTCGCGGTGGACGGCGGCGACCCGGCACGGCCGCGGCTGCTGTTCTCCGACGGCGGGTCCGCAGCGGCAACCGTCGTCGTGGGCGCGGACGGCGTCGGCTCGGCGCTGCGCGCGCAGATCATGCCGGACGCGGACCCGGCGAACACCCCGATGGCAGGCATCTACGGCCGGTCGCCCCTGCGACGCAACGGCGAGAGCGTCATCCCTGACGCGCTGCGTACCAGCGGGGTCCTGGCCATCGCCGACCGGCCGGGCCGCGCCTTCTTCTTCACCTCCATGCGGTTCGGCGAGAGCCCGCCGGAGGCGTTCGGGCGCCTGGCCCCGGGCAGCTATGCGCCCACCGGCGACGACTACGTCATGTGGGGACTGCTGCTCCGGCAGGAGGAGGTGCCAATGGGCCTCCGGGGCGACCTGCTGGCGCTGTGGAGACTGGCCTCCGGGATGAGCATGGACTTCCACCCGGTCATCCGGCGGCTGGTCGGCACGGCCGAGTTGGACGCCACGGTGCTCAACCTCTTCGCCACCGGCCAGCGCCCGCACCGGTGGGCGGTGCCCCGGGCGACGATGATGGGCGACGCCGTGCACGTCATGCCGCCGTTCGGCGCGCACGGCGGCAACACCGCGCTGCGTGACGCCGCCCTGCTCGGCCACAAGCTGGTCGAGGCCAGGGCCAGCGGCGCGCCGGTGGAGGAGGCGATCGCCAGCTACCAGGACGAGATGGTGCCCTACGCCTTCCGCGCCGTCGAGACCGCCGCCAGGCTGATGCGCCGCCTCACCGGGGGAGCGGCCGCACCCCACTGGGTGCTGACCCGCGTGCTACCTCGGCTGCACCGGGTCACCGTACCGGAGGGATGATTGCGGGCATGTCCCACGAGCCGGCCCGTGCGTCCGCGATCGCCGACCTCATGCGCGCCGGACGGGAGACGTCGCGGCTGTCCATGGTGTTCCGGTACGCCATCGCGGAGCGGCTGGGCCTCACCGTGAGCGACCTGGAATGCCTGGACTACCTCGCGGACGTCGGGTCCGCCAGCGCGGGGCAGGTCGCCGAGCGGACCAACCTCACCACCGGGGCGGTAACCAGCATGCTCCGCCGGCTCCAGCAGGCGGGCTACGTGACGGCCGAGCGCGATCCGGCGGACCGGCGGCGGGTGATCGTCGCCCTGCGGCCGGAGCGGATGGCCGAGCTGGAGCGACCGTACGAGCGGTTCGCCGAGCGGGCGGAGCAGCTCATCGAGGGCTACAGCGTCGAGGAGCTCATGCTGTTGGTCCGGCACTATGACCGCATGCAGGCGATGTACCTCGCCGAGTTGGACCACTACCGCACGCGAGCGTCGTCGAAGGCGACCAGCCGTCCCATGAACCAGGCGGGGTCGGCCAGGTGGGGATAGTGGGTGGTGGCGGGTGTGGTTCCGACCAGCGCGCCGGGAATGCGGCTGCGTAGCCAGTCCGGGTAGTCGACGCCATCGCCGCTGACTACCTCATCGACCTCAAGCTGCCGGCGAAGATGCCCACCTGCTCCGTCGAGGGAGTGATTCACGAGGACGGTCGAGCCGGGGTGGGGCGGGGCTGCTCTCGCCCCACCCCGGCAGCGGCGTCGCCGGGCACCGCCCTCGCAGTAGCGGCGATGCCGGATCGGCATGAACACCGCGACTTCGGTCTTCGACCGCATGCCACATCGCTGCCAGGGTCGAGTCCTGCCCGACCGGCGCTGTCCGGCGCCGGGCCCACGGCATCAACAAGGAGCGATCATGGTTCTTGCGACACACCGGGTGGTGACCGCGGTGGCAGCGGTGTCCCTGGCCGCGTGCGGCCCCGCCGGCGCCACCGAACAGCCGAAGCGGGACCGTGCGGTGACGGCCACCGCTTCATCCGCCGACCGGGACCACGCGTTCCGACAACTGGAGGAGCGGTTCGACGCGCGGCTGGGGGTCTACGCGATCGACACCGGCACCGGCCGGACGGTGCGGTACCGCGCCGACGAGCGGTTCGCGTACTCCTCGACGTTCAAGGCGTTGGCCGCCGCCGAGATCCTCGACGAGACCACGGACGCCGAGCTGGAGCGGGTGGTGCGGTACTCGGCGGACGACCTGGTGACCTACTCGCCGATCACGGAGCAGCACGTCGCCGAGGGCATGACGCTGCGCGCGATCGCCGACGCGGCCGTGCGGTACAGCGACAACACCGCCGGCAACCTGATGTTGCGTCACCTCGGCGGACCGCAGCGGTTCGAGAAGGAACTGCGGGAGGTCGGCGACAAGATCACCGATCCGACGCGCTACGAGACCGAACTCAACGAGGCGCGGCCGGGTGACCGGCGGGACACCAGCACGCCGCGCGCACTTGCCGAAGACCTGCGGGCGTACGCCGTCGCCGACGCCCTTGAACCAGCGGACCGCGACATCCTCACCGGTTGGCTGCGGGGCAACACCACCGGCGGCGAGCTGATCCGCGCCGGTGTGCCCGACGGCTGGGTCGTGGGGGACAAGACCGGTGCTGGCGGCTACGGAACCCGCAACGACATCGCGGTGATCTGGCCCCCGGACCGCGCGCCGATCGTCCTCGCGGTCCTGTCCAGCCGCGACCAGAAGGACGCTGCCTACGACAACGCCCTGATCGCCCAGGCGACCGAGGCCGTGATCGCCGCGCTGTGACGGTGTGCCGGCCCCCGCCCGGGAGGCGTGGTACCTGCCAGCTGATCGCACCAACTGGATCGAGGTAGACCAAATCGCTCAGGAGGTGACCGACCCGGACTGGCCGCAGACCGCCGTGACGATGAGGCACCAGCGGCGCGACGGCATCAATCCGCCCGTCTACGAGAGCTTGGCAGCGGCGATGCACGGCAAGCCGCGCATCGACTTTCCCGCCCGCTCCGACGGAACTCATCCGGTAAGGACGTCGGGCTGCGGCGATGGCGGATGGTGAGGGCCGGCTCGTCGGGCGGCGAGTGCGGGCTAACTCCACCAGGGCAGGGTGCCCGTTCGTAGGTGGTCGTGCAGGCTTCGGGCGACCTGAGCCATCGTCGCCTCGCTGCCCGGTTGCGCGACGGCGGGCACCCGGGAGGCGGTGAGCGCGGCGACCGCGTACGACTGCCCGTCGGTGTGCTCCACCACGCCTACCTCGTGGCGTAGGTGCAGCAGGGTGCCGGTCTTCGACGACCAGCGGGACGCGTCGGAAATGAAGTCGGGGGCGAGGCGTTGCCGGTGCAGGTTGTCGGCCATCAGGTCGCGTACCCGGGCGGCGGTGGTCTGGTGGATCGTCGAGGGCCGCCAGAGGGCGTGCAGCAGGTCGACGAAGGCCCGGGCGGACCCGGCGTTGGCGCGGGTGACGTCGAGTTGGGCGACGGGGTGGCCCTGCCCGGGGGTCGTCGCGCCGATGGCGAGGGAGTGGGCCAGGTGCGCGTGGTCGGGGCCGAGGCGTTCCGCCGGCGTGTCGGCGAGGTCGCCGACCCGGTGCCGCACGGCGATGCCGTCGATGCGTAGCCGCCGCAGCTCGGCAGTGACCGCAGCCGGCGGGATCAGGTCGAACAGGGCGTCGGCGGCGACCCCGTCGCTGACGGAGGTGCTCAGGTAGAGCAGGTCGTCCACGGCGATCCGCGCGGGGTGGCGGAAGCGGCTCAGCCCGGTCGGACCGGGGGTGGTGATCAGACCGGGCGTGACGTCGACCGGCATCGCCGGGTCGAGTTCCCCGCGCACGACCCGTTCCAGAACGGCGACCGCGAGCGGCACCTTCACCAGCGACGCCGACGGGTACGGGGTGTCCGCATCGAAGCCGATCTCCGCCCCGGTGTCGAGGTCGCGGACCAGGAAGGCGCCGTGCAGGCCCGCCTCGTCGAGCAGGTCACGTGCGTTGCGTACGACGGCGATGGCGCTCATGCCGGATCTCCTATCGAGCGGTCACCGGGTGCGCCGCCCCCGGCCGACCCCGGGTGCCCGTCGGTGGCGCCCAGGCATCGTGCGATGTCCGCGTACAGGACTGTGCGGAGCTGGTCGAGGTCCTCGCGTACGCCGGCGGCGACGTCGTAGCCCCGTAGAAGTCGAGGGCTGGCGAGACGGCACCAGTGCAGCCCGAAGTCCTCGGCCTGCTGGCGGGAGCAGAGCAGCAGGTCGGGTGAGCCGAGGGCCGCTGCCGCGGCGTCGACGAGGGACGGCGCGACCGTCACCTGGGCCGGTGCCAGTCCGGACGACTGGCCGGCGCGGGTCAGTGGGTCACGCAGGTGCGCGACGTCGTCCTCGGGCTGGATCAGGATTCGCCGGCGTGCCTGGGCGCGGGCTCGGCCGCTGCGCAGCGTCTCCAGGAACACCGTCGACGCCGGAAAGGGGGTCCGGGCGGCCAGCCCGAGCGGCACCCGCCAGGCCGCCGTCTCCTCCGGAACCGCCACGATCCCGGCGCCGACCTCCAGGGTCTGGCAGAGCCGTTCGCGCTCCTGCGGACCGGCCGGCCGTACCTCAAGGTGGATCCGCTGCCGTCGCGCCGCGACCACCAGCGCGGCGAGGCGCTGCGGCGGGCAGATCTCGAGGACGGCGATCCGCAGCGGACGCAACCGGGCCCGCTCGGCGTCGTCGGCCATGGCGTCGGCGAGGTCGACCAGGCGTCGCGCCGTCGGCAGCATGTCCTGCCCGAACGGGGTCAACCGGACCGCGCGGGACGACCGGTCGAACAGGCGCGCCCCGAAGTGTTCTTCCAGGGCGGCGATTCGGCGGCTGGCGACCGACTGGGGGATGCCCGCGGCGGCAGCGCCGGAGGTGAAGCTGCCGTGACCGCTGACGGCGACGAAAGCCCGGCAGGCGGCGACCACATCCATCCGCCGAACCTATACCTGGAACGCATCGAAGAGACGGCAGGGAGCGGGAACGGCATCATTTCGCCGCTGGCCGCTGGACCTCACACTGATGTGAGGTCCAGGCTACCCGCGGGTCGGAACGCGGCCAGTGACACCACGTCACACAGGGCCGTGACGCGGTGTCACTGACACGTGGTCACGAGGACTGGTGTCGTTGAGGCACCTCCACCCGCTGCCGAAGGAAGTCGGCGTGGCCGCTGTGGCTTCGAAGCACGACCTCGCTCCGGGTGGACCACCGCAAGAGGGACAGGAGACCTGGACGTGTATCGAAGACGAGGCTTCGCCCTGACGGGAATTCTTGGCATGGTCGGTGCCATGGCTGCGGTCATCCCGGCGACGGCCGGGGAGTCGACGGCCGGGAAACCGCCGGCGGGGCTGCAGTGGGCGGCGTGCCCGCAGGACGTGGTGGCGCCGCCGGTGGTGCAGGCGTCGGTGCAGTGCGCGAAGGTGCCGGTTCCGCTCGACTACCGCGACCCCGACGGCACCCAGATCGAGCTGATGGTGTCGCGGATCGCGAGCGCCAAGCCGGAGAAGCGGCGCGGGGTGTTGATGTTCAACCCCGGCGGGCCGGGCGGCACCGGGCTGGACCAGCCGGGTTTCCTGGCATCCAAGGGGCTGCCGGCCAGCGTCATGGACGCCTACGACCTGATCGGCATGGACACCCGGGGCGTCGGGCACTCGACGCCGGTGAGCTGCGGCTTCACCGCCGACGACGCGTACTGGGGCAACATCCCGCCGTACGCGGCCGACGACGCGGCCGTCAGTCGGCAGGCGGAGATCGTCAAGGAGGTCGCCGCGCGGTGCGCGGCGAACGACACCGAGGGACGGCTGCGACACCTGACGACCGCGAACATGGCCCGTGACCTGGACCGGATCCGGGCCGCGCTGGGCGAGGAGAAGGCCAGCTTCTACGGAGCGTCCTATGGGTCGGCGCTCGGTGCGGCGTACGTCTCGATGTTCCCGGACACCACCGACCGGGTCGTGCTCGACAGCAACCTCGGCGACACCCACCTGGACCGGGCCGGGCTGCGCCGGTACGCGCTCGGCATGGAGCAGACGTTCCCCGACTTCGCGAAGTGGGCGGCGGCGCGGCACGACTCCTACGGTCTGGGCCGCACGCCGCAGCAGGTGCGCCGGACCTACTTCGCCATCGCCGAACGGCTCGACGATGAGCCGGCGGCCGACGGGCTCACCGGCTCCATCTTCCGGCACCTCACCTTCGCCTGGCTCTACGGTGAGATGCAGTACGGAAATATGGCGCGGGTGTGGCAGTCGCACCTGAACCCGGGCGCGCCGGCGGCGCCGGTGCCGCCGCCGGCGGCGGCACCGAACCCGGTGGACAACGCCCTGACCGTGTTCCTCGCCGTCAGCTGCAACGACGTCGAGTGGCCGGAGGACGTGGACAGCTACCGGCGCGCCGTCGCGCAGGACCGCGAGCGATTTCCGCTGTTCGGCGCGGCCAGCGCCAACATCACCCCGTGCGCCTTCTGGAAGCACGAGCCGGCCGAGGCGCCCGTCGCCGTCAGCGCCGAGGGGCCACGCAACGTGCTGATCCTGCAGAACCGGCACGACCCGGTCACCCCGCTCTTGGGCGGCGAGCTGCTGCGGAAGAAGTTCGGGCAGCGCGCGCGGCTGGTGACCGTCAACGAGAGCGGGCACGGCGTCTACGTGCTCGGCGGTAACGGCTGCGCGTTGAACCTGACCACGTCGTACCTGGTCGAGGGCGCGATGCCGGCAAAGGACACGACCTGCCAGGGCGGCTGACCTGAGGCAGGAGCCGGACGAGGGCGCGGAACAGGGATGTTCCGCGCCCTCGGCGTCGAGAAGTCCGCCGGTAACGGCTCCGATGTGCTGAAGATTCCCCAATGGCCGCCCGCCCCGCTGAACGGGCGCCAGTGGTACCGGGGTACCACTGGCGGCCGGAAAGTGTCGACTGCGGTACCGCGATCGTGCCGCCGCGCGAAACTAGCGTGGCCAGCATGATTCAGGTACGCGAACTAACCAAGCGATACGGTGCGAAGACGGTCGTCGACCGCCTGTCGTTCACCGCGAAGCCCGGACAGGTCACCGGCTTCCTCGGCCCCAACGGCGCCGGCAAGTCGACGACCATGCGGATGATCGTCGGCCTCGACGCGCCGACCTCCGGCGACGTGCTGGTCAACGGTAAGCCGTACGCGTCGTCGAAGGCGCCACTGCGTGAGATCGGCGTGCTGCTCGAGGCGAAGGCCATGCACCCCGGCCGGACGGCGGTCAGCCACCTTCTGACCCTGGCGCGCACGCACGGCATCCCGCGCTCGCGCGTCGACGAGGTGCTCGACCTGGTCGGCCTCTCGACCGTCGCCCACAAGCGAGTCGGTGCGTTCTCCCTCGGCATGGGCCAGCGGCTCGGCATCGCCGCCGCGCTGCTCGGCGACCCGGCCGTGGTGATGCTCGACGAGCCGGTCAACGGCCTCGATCCCGAGGGGGTCCTCTGGGTGCGCAACCTGCTCACCGGCCTGGCCGCCGAGGGCCGCACCGTGATGCTTTCATCACACCTGATGAGCGAGGTCTCGCTGATCGCGGACCACCTGGTCATCATCGGCCGGGGCAGGCTGCTGGCCGACACCACCGTGGCCGACTTCGTGACCGCCGAGGGCGTCCGGGTCGTCACTCCCGCCCCCGACGCGCTGCGCACGACGATTGCCGGCCCGGGCATCACGGTCACCTCGACCGGCGCCGAGGAACTGCTCGTCGCCGGCACCTCCGCCCGCAAGATCGGCCTGGCCGCGGCCGCCCGCGGCATTCCACTGTTCGAACTCACCCCGCAGAACGCCTCGCTGGAAGAGGCGTTCATGGACCTGACCCGCGACGCTGTCGAATACGAGGCATCCCGATGAAGATCACCCCTGGTGGCGTCGTCGCCGCCGAATGGACCAAGTTCTCCTCGCTACGCTCCACCTGGATCACGACCGGCATCTCCGCTCTCCTCCTGATCGCCTTCGGCATGATCGCCTCGGCTTCCCTGTCGGGCGACAACTTGACCTCGATCGACCTGGCCCTGTCCGGCAGCGCCCTGGCCGCCCTGTCCGTCGGTGTGCTCGGCGCGCTGCTGGGGGCGAGCGAATACACCACCGGCATGATCCGGGCGACCCTCACCGCGGTGCCGCGCCGGTTGCCCGTGCTGTGGTCAAAGAGCCTCGTGGCCGGGGCAGCCGCCTTCGTGACGATGACCATCGGCGCCTTCGTCGCTTTCGCCGTGGGGTCGGCCGTACTCAACGACAAGGTCGCCGGTCTGGGCCTCGGCGACGACGGTGTGCTGCGGGCCCTGGTCGGCGCCGGCCTCTATCTGGGCCTGGTCGCGGTGCTCGGCGTCGCGCTCGGCATGCTCGTCCGCTCCAGCGCCGGCGCCATCGCGATCCTGGCCGGCGCGCTGCTGATCGTTCCCGGTCTGGCCGCGCTGCTGCCGGACTCGATCTCCGAGGCCATCACCCCGTACCTGCCCAGCAACGCCGGCAGCGCGGTGATGGCGTTGACCCCGGCGGACGGCACCCTGGCGCCCTGGGCCGGCCTCGCGGTCTTCGCCGGGTATGTGATCGTGACGCTCGCCGCGGCAGCGTACCGGCTCAAAAGGAACGACGCGTAGGCGCGTAAGGGGAGAATCGGCTGATGAGCACGCAGGGATGGCTGGTGGACCGGCAGGCGGGGTTGCGGGCCTTCGACCGGCTCCGCCCGTGGGTCATGGACACCCTGGTGGCCATTCCGATCGTGCTCTTCAGCATCCCGAACATCATCGAGAATCCCCTGTCGGCGACGATCGCGACGCTGGCCCTGCTGCCGCCGCTGTACTGGCGGCGCCGGTACCCGTTCCCGGCGTTCCTGGTCACCGCGACCATCGAGTTGGTCGAGGGTTTGCTGGACGTCGGCGTCGGCGCCGGGGTGATCCTGCTCGTGATGCTCTTCGGGGTGGCCTCCCGCGGTTCGTGGCGGGCGCTGGCCTGGGCCACCGTGATCACCATCGCGCTGCTGGTGGCCGAGATCTATCTGCTCAACCCGGTGACGGAGAACCGCATCATCACGCTGTTCCTGGTTCTCGGCACGTCGGGGGCCGCGGTCGCGTCCGGCGTCGCGGTGCGCACCCGCCGGGCGTACCTCATCGCCCTTGAGGACCGCGCCGCCCGCCTGGAAGTCGAGCGGGATCAGCGGGCCCGCCTGGCCGTCGCCGAGGAGCGAGCCCGGGTGGCCCGCGAGATGCACGACATTGTCGGACATCACGTCTCGGTGATCGTGGGCCTGGCCGACGGCGGCGCCGCGCTTGCGACCGCGCGGGCTGAGCAGACCGCCGAGCCGCTCCGGTTGATCGGTGACACCGGCCGGCAGGCGCTCTCCGAGCTGCGCCGGGTGCTGGGCGTCCTGCGCGAGGAAGACGCCGATCCGCAGCTGAGCCCGCAGCCCGGCATCGACGATCTCGACCGGCTGTTGCCGAGCGTGCGGGCGACCGGGCTGCCAGTCACCTATTCCACCTCGGGTGAGCTGCACACCCTCGGTCGGGGCGTGCAGCTCGCGGTCTACCGCATCGTTCAGGAAGCGCTCACCAACACCCTCAAACACGCGGGGCGCGGGGCGGCCGCTGACGTCACTCTGGCTGTCGCCGACGGCGAGGTACGGGTACAGGTACGCGACAACGGTCGCGGCGGGCCGGCTCGTCCGAGTCACGGCCTGCTCGGCATGCGGGAACGCGCAGCCATGTACGGCGGCGAGGTGACCGCCGGCCCGGCCGAGAGAGGCTGGCTCGTCGACGTGGTCCTCAAGGAGCCCTCATGACCACCGTGCTGATCGCCGACGACCAGCAGTTGCAACGAATGGGTTTCCGGATGCTGCTCGACGGCACCCCCGGCATGATCGTGGTGGGCGAGGCCTCCGCCGGTGCCGAGGCGGTGCGAATGGTAGAGCAGACCCGCCCCGACGTGGTGTTGATGGACGTGCGCATGCCCGGCATGGACGGTATCGAGGCCACCCGCCGCATTACCGCGGCCGGCTCACGCACTCGTGTGCTGATCCTGACCACGTTCGACCTGGACGAATACGTCTACGCCGGACTGCGAGCCGGAGCGAGCGGCTTCCTGCTCAAAGACGCCCGCCCCGAGGAGCTGATCGCCGGCATCCGCGCCGTCGCTAGCGGAGACTCGGTGGTGGCCCCCAGCCTGACCCGCAAGCTGATGGACGCCTACCTCCAGCGTCCAGAGGCGGCCGTACATGCGGACCCCCGCCTGAGGAATTTGAGCGAGCGAGAGCGAGAGGTGCTCGAAGCAATCGGCCAGGGCGCCACCAACACCGAGATCGCCGAGCGCTTCACCCTCACCGAATCCACAGTGAAGAAGCATGTCGGACGCGTGCTAGCCAAGATCGGAGCGCGAGACCGAATCCAGGCAGTCATCTTCGCGTACGACAACGGCCTGGTCGAACCACGGGCCTGAGTTTGCCCTCCTCGCTGTTGGTGCCGATGTGGAGATCAACGTTCGCGCCGCGGTCGGCGTCAACCTTCTCGTCGGTGTCGCCTGGATCGTCGCCTTCACGCGCTTCCTGCGGGCACTCGACGACCTGCAGCGCAAGATCACGCAGAATGCGTTGGCAGTGACCCTCGGAGTGGGCTGGGTCGTCGGCTTCGCCTACTTCGTAGCGGATGCCGCCGGGCTGGTCACCTACGGCCTCAACATCGCGCTCTTCCCCGCGCTGCTGGGAGTTGTCTACGTGATCGCCTTCGTGGTCGGCCGGATCAGGTACCGATGAAGAACCGCATCGCGGACCTCCGAGCCGAACGCGCCTGGACGCAGGCTGACCTGGCTCAGCGCATCGGTGTGTCACGACAGTCGATCAACGCGATCGAGACGGGGAAGTTCGACCCCAGCCTGCCGGTGGCGTTGCGTCTCGCCAAGCTGTTCAACCTGACGGTCGAGGACATCTTTACCGATGATCAGCGATGCCCATAGCCGCCTGAAATTACGGGCGCCGATGTGATCGGGTGGCAGCGTAGGAGTTCAGACCGCCGGGATTACGGCCTGGATGAGGTGTGGTCCCGGTTCGGTGATCGCGCGGGCGGCGAAACGTCGGCATTGGCGCGTGGTGAACGACGGGTATCCCGGGCGGGGGTCCTGCGTCGATCATTGCCCGAAGATAGATGCGAGTCACTCTCATCTCCTGGCGGAACGCCCGGGCGCGGAGGGCGAGACGTCGGCACCGGAAGCCGGGCGTGACCGAACGGCCCGACTCCGCGTCCCCGGAGGATCGCCATGCCACGTCCCGCTCTCCGTAACCGGCTCGCTGCGTTCACCGCCGCCGTCCTGACCGCGAGCGTCCTGACGGTGACCCCACCGTCACCGGCGCTGGCCGCCACGACGTTCGCCGCCAACGACTACTGCCTCGGCCAGTGCGCCGACATCCTGCCCCCCGGGCAGAACGGCAACGCCACGCTGGTCGCCATCCTGGCGCACCAGGCGCTCGGCACCCGCCCGGCGCACTCCAGCGACCAGCTCGACGAGTACGCGAACCTGGTCTACAACTACGCCGGGCTGACCGACGAGCAGATCGCCCACTTCTACAACGACGCCTCGTTCGGCGTCCCGGCCGCACAGGTGGAGAGCACCGTCTCGCCGCGCGCCGACGTCACCATCGTGCGGGACAAGGCCACCGGCGTCCCGCACGTCAACGGCACCACCCGCGCCGGCACCATGTTCGGCGCCGGCTACGCCGGGGCCCAGGACCGGCTCTGGGTGATGGACCTGCTACGCCACGCCGGCCGCGGCACGCTCACCTCGTTCGCCGGCGGCGCGCCCGGCAACCGGGAGCTGGAGCAGAGCATCTGGGCCAACTCGCCCTACTCGGAGGCGGACCTCCAGGCCCAGGTGGACGCGCTGCGCCTCAAGGGCGCCCGGGGTCAGCAGCTCTACACCGACGTCGTCGACTACATCGCCGGCATCAACGCCTACATCGACAGGTCGATCGCCGAGGACAACTACCCGGGTGAGTACGTGCTCGCAGGCGCCGGCAAGCCGAAGCACTTCACCATGACCGACCTCATCGCCACCGCCGGTGTCGTCGGCGGGCTCTTCGGCGGGGGCGGCGGCAGCGAGATCCAGTCCGCGCTGGTCCGGGTGGCCGCCCGCGCCAAGTACGGTGCCACCGAGGGCGACCGGGTGTGGGCGGCGTTCCGCTCGCAGAACGACCCGGAGACCGTGCTCACCCTGCACGACGGGCAGAGCTTCCCCTATGGGGCGACGCCGCCCGGCGCTACCAGCGCGGTGCTACCCGACGCCGGCTCGGTGGTCGCCGAGCCCCTGGCCTACGACGCCACCGGCGGGGCCGCCGCCCGCACCGGCGCCAGCACCGCCACCCCAGGGCTGCTCGGCGGCCTGGCCAACCTGCGCGCGCACGGCATGTCCAACGCGGTAGTGGTCTCCGGACGGCACACCACCACCGGCAACCCGGTGGCCGTGTTCGGGCCGCAGACCGGCTACTTCGCGCCGCAGTTGCTGATGCTCCAGGAGTTGCAGGGGCCTGGCATCAGCGCTCGCGGCGCCGCGTTCGCCGGGCTCAACCTCTACGTGCTGCTCGGCCGGGGCCAGGACTACGCGTGGAGCGCGACCTCCGCCTCCCAGGACCTCACCGACACGTACGCGGTGCCGCTGTGCACCACCGACGGCAGCGCCCCGACGCTGCGCACCAACCGCTACCTCTACCACGGGCAGTGCCTCGCCATGGAGGCGCTGGAGCAGCGCAACTCCTGGTCCCCGACGCTGGCCGACTCCACCCCGGCCGGCTCGTACACCCTGCGCGCGCTGCGCACCAAGTACGGGCTGGTGGCCCACCGGGGCCTGGTGAACGGGCAGCCGACCGCGTTCACCAAACTGCGCTCGACCTACCGGCACGAGGCTGACTCGGCGGTCGGCTTCCAGGCCTTCAACGACCCGTCGGCGATGGGCAGCGCGGCGGCCTTCCAGGCGTCCGCGGCCGATGTGGGGTACGCGTTCAACTGGTTCTACGTCAACTCGACCGAGGCGGCGTACGTCAACTCAGGCTCGAACCCGATCCGTCCGGCCACCGCCGACCCGAACCTGCCCACGAAGGCCGAAGCGGCGTACGAGTGGGCCGGCTGGAACCCGGACACCAACGACGCCACCTACACCCCGGCGTCGGCGCATCCGCAGTCGGTCAACCAGGACTACTACGTCAGCTGGAACAACAAGCAGGCGCGGGACTTCGGGGCGGCGGACGGCAACTTCAGCTTCGGCTCCGTACACCGGGCTCAGCTGCTCGACGGCCCGGTGCGCGCGGCGATCGCCCAGCGCAAGCTCGGCCGCGCCGACGTCGTCAAGATCATGGCGGATGCGGCGGTGACCGACCTGCGCGGCCAGCAGGTTCTCGGCGACCTGCTGCGGGTGCTGGACAGCACGCCGGTCACCGATCCGGCGCTGGCCGACGCGGTGGGCAAGCTGCGCGCCTGGCAGCAGGCCGGGGCTCGCCGGGTGGAGACGTCCCCCGGCTCCAAGGTCTACCAGCACGCCGACGCCATCCGGATCTTCGACGCCTGGTGGCCGCTGCTGGCCTCGGCGCAGTTCCGCCCCGGCCTCGGGCCGGATCTCTACGCCGCGCTGGTCGACGCCATCGAGGTGAACGAGGCGCCGTCGGGCGGCCAGAACGGCGGGCGCGACGGCACCGCGAGCTGGGCGTTGCAGGGACAGGCGCACAAGGGCTCGTCGTTCCAGTACGGCTGGTGGGGCTACGTCGACAAGGACCTGCGGACCGTACTCGGCGACCCGGTGGCCGGCGGGCTGGGCCGCGCGTACTGCGGCAACGGCAACCTCGGCGCGTGCCGGCAGGCACTGCTCGACGCGCTCGGCCAGGCCGCCGCCGTGCCGGCCAGCACTGTCTACCCCGGAGACAAGTCCTGCGGGGCCGGCGACCAGTGGTGCGCCGACTCGATCGCCCAGTCCGGGCTCGGCGGCATCACCCACCCGGTGATCGCCTGGCAGAACCGCCCCACCTACCAGCAGGTCGTCTCGTTCCCGGCGCGCCGGGGCGACGACGTCACCAACCTGGCGCAGGGCCGCCCGACCACCGCGTCGAGCACCCAGTTTCTGACCGGCCACACGCCGAACAAGGCGGTCGACGGCAGCCTCGGCAGTCGGTGGGCCAGCAGCTACAACGACAACCAGTGGCTGCGGGTCGACCTCGGCGCGGCCCGCAGTGTCAGCCGCGTCGTGCTGCGCTGGGAGGCCGCGTACGGCACCTCGTACCGGATAGAGGTCTCCGGCGACGGCAACTCCTGGACGCCGGTGTTCGCCACCACCACCGGCAACGGCGCCGTCGACAACGCCACCTTCGCCCCGGTCACCGCCCGCTACGTGCGGGTGTACGGGATCAAGCGGGCAACCTCGTACGGCTTCTCGCTCTACGAATTCGAGCTGTACGGAAAGTGACAGTGCCCGGAGGGGGCGGCGCGAACCACTCGCCGGCCCCTCCGGGCGTGCGCAGCGCCATGGCTGGCAGTCGGGTCTGAAGCGATCAGCCCGGCAGCGAGCCTGCTCCGATCACAGCGCCGGGTATCACCTCACACGGCAGGCGCCGTCGTGGGCATGGCACCCTCGGCGAGTTTGAGTCGCGTCCAAATGTTCATGTTGATGACAACAGCCACGATCTCCTGGATCTCGTCCTCCGTGAAGTGCGCAGCCACCCGGTCGTGCGCCTCCTGCAGTCGCGTGTTGACTGTGACGTCGGAGGCCCGGGTCAACGCCTCGGTGTAGGCCAGGGCGGCTTGTTCCGCTTCGGTGAACAGGTGCGTCTCCCACCACGCGGTGAGGGTCTCGACCTTGGACGGCGGGATGTCGGCGACACGGGCGGCGGCATGGTGCACCAGAAGGCAGTAGCTGCAATTGTTGATCTGCGCGACGCGTAATCGCAGAAGCTGAGCCAGGGCCTGGTCCACCTGGAGTGTGGCGGTGTGGCCGAAAGCTGCGGCCCCGGCATCTGCCAGAGCCATGAGTTGTTCGTTTGTGACGTTCAGTCGGACGTTCTGAATCCTGGTATCCAAGAGGTGACCTCCTGCAGATCACAACGACAAGACCAGTGGTGGGGACGTCCACTCGGTGCGCAGCAGACCCGCCCAGCCCTTGCTGGCCGCACCAGCACGGATAGCGAGACCACGTGGCGCAACGAGGCACGCGCCCCCGGCCCGGTGCTGCCGGCCGTTTCTCAGCGAGCCCACCGTCAGGGCAGACGGCCTGTTTTCAGCGCGGCCCGACGAACTCGGTCCGCACGCTCCATGCGAACTGAATCAGCAGGGTCACCGGGGACCTCTCGGCAATGTCGTGCATCACCTTCAGGTCGTCGGGGTCGGGCTCCTCGCTGAGCGTGATCGTGCGTTGCAGGTAGCGCTCTGCGCCTTCCTGCTCGGGTTCGTGGTAGCCGATCTCGACGGTGATATCGCCGGCGGTGTCGTACTTGTAGTCGACATACTGCCGCAGCGTCTGAGCAGTGCACGACGCGAGCGCCATCAAGAGGTACTCCGTCGGCGTCGGGCCGTCACCGAGTGCGCCGTTGTGTGGTTCGTCGGCGACGAACGTGAAGCCGCGGGTAGTCATGTCCGTGCGCCGGCGCTCGGTGGCCGGAAGGACAACTCGGGCCGATGCGACGACATGATCATGAGCGGTTTCCATCAGCCGCGCCTTCCTGTAGATCCAGTGGTGAGGGGCCCAGGGATACGCAGCCAGCAGCAGCCGAGCCGCAGTCCGGGCAGGGGGCCGTGGCGAGGCGTATCGACCTCATGGCCGGGTGCCTCCGGAGGTTAGTCTTAGTGGACTAGATAGTCCAATCGGTTGCTCGCTCCCAGGGTCGGCTGCTGGGTGAACCTGGACAGCGTGGTGTTTCGAGCTGCACTGATAGGTGGCTAGGGTTCAGTGTCGCCCCGGATGGCTCGATCAACACCAGGCCCGGGAATGGACCAATGGGTCCGTCGACCGGGGTTGGCTGGGAAGTCGGTGCGTGATGTCGAGGAGCATTGCTTGCCAGGTCTTGAGGGCTCCCACGACCTGGCTCTCGTCGACCTGGCTCTCATCGACCTCCGGGCTGCTCGTACCCCGCCGTGAGCAGCCTCGTCACCACTAGTCGGCCCCAGTCAAGGGGTCGGCTCACCGGACGGCTGCACGAGGAACGATCTGATGTGTTCCAGTGCCATGTCCAGCGCGACTCCCATGGGCGCGACGTCGTGCGCGGCGTTCGCCAGCAGGTAGCCGCCCTGCAATGCGGCCATCAACCCCGTGGCCAACTTCTCCGGGTCGGCGTCCTGGCGCAGTAGACCGCTGTCCCGCATCCGGTGCAGACCGTCACTGATCAGCTTTTCCCATGCCGCGAACGTCTCCGACAGCGACGATCGAGCCTGCTCATCTTGATCGGACAGCTCAAGAGCCATCGACCCGAGGCCGCACCCGTATTTGCCGTTGTTCAGCGAGTTGGCCTGGACCAGCGCGTTACGCCACCGGACCAGCCCTGAGAATGATCTCAGTCGTTCGAGCCCTGCACGCTCACGCTGAAGCACAAGCGCGCCTCGATACTTGACCAAGGCGCGCACGAGTTCCTGCTTGTCGGCGAAGTGGTGGTAGAGCTGAGACTTGCTCGTCTGGCTTGCCTCGCGGATGTCGTCAAGGGTCGTCGCGTTCACTCCGCGCACGAGCATCAGCCGGTTCGCGGCCTCGAGGATTCGTTCTCGGGTCGCGATGCCCCGTTGACTGATCCTCCGCCTATTCGTCGGCGCAGCCACCTGCTCGTCGCTCATCTGTCAAGTGTATCCAGCGCGCCAGATAATCTAGCGAGAATGGGACCTTTGAGTCCATCCGATGCATGTCGCATTCAGGCGAGGATGAAGGGCGGACCTTCGCGCCGTGAAAGGGATCGCCACCGTTAGCAGGAGCATTCCTGGACTATTTAGTCCCATTGGCAGGAAGGTTTCGCTGCTGTTGGCAACGCGGCGTGAGTGGCCTCTGGTCAAAGCCCGCACCCACCCGGCGGACTCCTCGTCCGGGCCGACCACCTCGGCCCGGACCGGCGCGCGGACCGGGGTCCGCGCGCCGGAGGTGTCAGGCCGTCGCCCGCTTCGGCAGCTTCCACCCGGGGCGGGGGAAGTGGCAGGTGTATCCGTTGGGGTAGGTCTGCAGGTAGTTCTGGTGCTCAGGCTCGGCTTCCCAGAAGTCGCCCGCCGCGGTGACCTCGGTGACGACCTTGCCAGGCCACAGGCCCGAGGCGTCGACATCGGCGATGGTGTCCTCGGCGACCCGCTTCTGCTCGTCGCCGGTGTAGAAGATCGCCGAGCGGTAGCTCATGCCGATGTCGTTACCCTGGCGGTTCTTCGTCGACGGGTCGTGGACCTGGAAGAAGAACTCGAGCAGCGCGCGGAAGTCGGTCTTGTCGGTGTCGTAGACGACCTCGATGGACTCCGCGTGGGTGCCGTGGTTGCGGTAGGTGGCGTTCGGGACGTCGCCGCCGCTGTACCCGACGCGCGTGGACACCACGCCGGGCTGGCGGCGGAACAACTCCTCCATGCCCCAGAAGCAGCCGCCGGCCAGAATCGCCTTTTCGGTGTTCACATCGTCTCCTTGCCTGTCATCGTGCTGGTGTTCGTGCCACTCGTGAACAGGGTGCGGTATTCGCCGTACCCTGCGTCCTGCAGGTCGTCGAGGTGGATGAACCGCAGCGACGCCGAGTTGATGCAGTAGCGCAGTCCGCCCTTCTCGGCGGGACCGTCGTTGAAGACGTGGCCGAGGTGGCTGTTCCCGTGCAACGAGCGGGCCTCAGTCCGGATCATTCCGTGGCTGGCGTCTTCGCGCTCGACGACGTTCGTCTTGGCGATCGGCCTGGTGAAGCTCGGCCAGCCGGAGTTGCTGTCGTACTTGTCGACAGATGCGAACAGCGGCTCGCCGGACACGATGTCGACGTAGATGCCGGGATCATGGTTGTCCCAGTAGGCGTTGGCGAACGGTCGCTCGGTGCCGTCCTGCTGGGTCACGCGGTACTGCTCCGGGTCGAGCCGCGAAACGGCCTCCGGGTTCTTGCGGTACTGGGTGTGCTGGTGCACAGCTCTCCCTTCATGGCCTTGCGACGCAAAGCTGCGGAGCCAGGCGGAGCGCACCTGGACACGCAAGTACAGACAATCTCCGGGTCGGTCATATTCCCGAAGCCACCACTAGTAGTGGACTCAACAGTCCAGGATGAGGTCTGCAGACGAAACTGTAGACCGCCTCGTTATCAGCGCTGAGCTGGTATTTGTCCCAACCTCAGCAGTGACCGCCTGTCTCAGTAGTGGACTTGACAGACCAGTTTTGCCGCAACTAGGTTCGGGATGTCCGACGGGATGCCTCCGGTGGCGATGCGCTGCCCGACCTGCCCGCCGGCTTTGAGTTCGGCAGACGTCCCCGCCACTCGGCGACATCCTCGCGCGGCAGCCCCTGCCGGTCAGCGTGGTGTGGCACGGCGTCGAGGCTTGGCGCCGCCAATGCTGGGAACGGAGTTGTGCTCCTCGTGGCAGTGCGGCGAGGACTGGATGCAAGGAGGTATCTGATGAAGGCGATCGTGGTGACGGACGAGGCTGCGGGAACGGCCGGGATGACGCTGGTGGAGCGGCCTGAGCCGGCACCGGCCATCAACGACGTCGTTGTCCAGGTTCATGCGTCGGGTTTCGTCCCGACCGAGATGGAATGGCCCTCGACCTGGACCGATCGCCTCGGCCGTGACCGGACGCCATCGATACCCGGGCACGAACTGGCCGGAGTGGTAAGTGCACTCGGGTATGGCACGACCGGACTGTCGGTGGGACAGCGGGTCTTCGGCCTCACGGACTGGACCCGCGACGGCACCCTGGCGGAGTATGTGGCCGTCGAGGCGCGCAACCTCGCACCGCTGCCCGGCGACGTCGACTTCACGGTGGGCGCGAGCCTGCCGATCTCTGGTCTGACCGCCTGGCAGGGGCTGTTCGAGCACGGCCGCCTTCGGGCGGGGCAGAGCGTCCTCGTGCACGGCGCGGCCGGGGCAGTCGGTTCGATGGTGACGCAACTCGCACGGGAGTTCGGCGCCTACGTCATCGGCACCGGGCGCGCTGCCGACCGTCAAAGAGCGCTCGACTTCGGCGCACACGAGTTCGTCGACCTCGGCAACGAGGCCCTGGAAGACGTCGGCGGAGTCGATCTGGTTTTCGACGTCATCGGCGGTGACATCGGGAAGCGGTCGGCAGGCCTGATTCGAGCCGGAGGAACACTGGTCTCCGTTGTCGGGCCGCCCGAGGTACGGCCCGCGGACGCCCTGACGATCGATTTCGTCGTGACGTCTGATCGCGGCCAACTGGGTGAAATCGTCCAACGGGTACGGGACGGGCGACTGCGGACGAACATCGGCAACGTCGCGGGCCTCGACGACGCCGTCGCCGCTCTCAACCCGACCGAGCGGATCATCGGAAAGACGATCATCAGCGCTCGCCCGTGAGGATTCGGGGAAGTCGGCCCCGACGACGCGTGTTCACTGCCCCCGCTCGGTTGGGTGCGACCGAGGGGATGCCGGGTCCAGCACGTCGGCATACTCCGGATGAGCACTGACGAATGCTGCCGCGAACGGGCACGTCACGGTAGCGGTCTTCCCTTGCCTGCGCAGCTCGTCGAGAACGCCGCCGATGAGCCTGCTCGCTACTCCCTTCCCCCGGAACTCGGGGAACACGGATGTCGCCGACAGGATGACGCGGCCTCCGACCGTGCTGTAGACCAGCCCTGCCGCTGTCCGGCCCCCTATCGCGGCCTCGTAGATGCCGCTCGCGCTGTTGTTGGTGATGACGAAGTCGTCCGCGCCGGGCGGGGTGGCTACCGACAGGCTCGAGCCACCCGAGTCCTGCTCGGCGCTGGCCAAGGTGATCATGCTTCCGGTGTTGTTCACCAATGTTCCTCCTGAATATCATTTCGCTCCGATTGTGCGGATTCCTCGACGTTCAGGTAACCGGCACCGGAATGCTGACGACGAGCGACCCACGCAGGTCGGCCAGGGCCCGATCAGCCGTGCGCACCAGGCGCATGACCGTCCACCCAGGGGGATCGTCAGCTTCGACGTTTGTGGTCGGCACTGTCATCCTCCGGTGGGTCCGAAACGTTCGGTGCGGATGTTCGAGGGGTCGTAGCCGATGTCGACGAGAAGGTCGGCCACGGTTTCGACGAATCCGGTGGGCCCGCAGACGAACGCGACAACGCCGGCATCGCGGGGCCAGGCGACGCGGGCAAGGATGTCCGCGTCCAGTCGTCGAGGTGGGGCCGGCCAGCCGGGGGGCGCGACCCTGGTATAGACGTGGGTGACGGCGACAGGAGTATCGCCGGTGGCTTGTGCAGTCGCAAGATCCGCCGTGAACAGGGCATCCGACGGGGATCGGGTCGAGTAGAGGAGCCTGGTGGGAGTCGTCGCCGCACGCACCATCGACATCAGGGGCGCCACGCCGGATCCACCGCCGATCAGCAACGCCGGGCGCGGGTCGGCGGGTCGGCGTACGAACCAGCCGCCGAGCGGCCCACGGATCTCGAGGTGGTCACCCGGCTCCGCAACCTCGACGAGGTGCGGCGAGACCTCGCCGTCGATCACCGCCTGGACGGTCACCTCGAGCCGGTCGGGCCCCGGGGCGGACGAGATCGAGTAGCTGCGGTGCGCCATGTAGCCGTCGGGAGCCGTCAACCGGACGTCGACGTGCTGGCCCGGCACGTGACCTGTCCAGCCGTCGACGTCGAGGACCAGGGTCCGCGCCGTCGCAGTCTCCGCGCGGGTGGCGGCGACGGTCGCCGGCTGCCAGGTCAGTCCTCCAGGTACCGCTGCTCGCGCCACGGGTCACCGTCGTTGTGGTAGCCGGCCGTCTCCCAGAACCCGGGCTCGTCGTCGAGACGCAGTTCCAGAGCGCGCAGCCATTTCGCGCTTTTCCAGAAGTACAGGTGAGGAACGAGGAGGCGAGCTGGCCCGCCGTGCACAGGAGCCAGCGGCTCCCCGTCAAACTCGTACGCCACCCAGGCTTGACCGTCGAGAAGGCCCTCGAGCGGGATGTTCGTGGTGTAGCCGCCGTAGGAGTGGGCGACCACATACTCGGCCGTGGTCTCGACGTCGGCCAGCAACGTGTCCACGGAGACGCCTCGCCAGCTCGTGCCGAACTTCGACCAGCGCGTGACGCAATGGATGTCCACGGTCGGCTCGTCGGCAGGAAGGGCGGTGAACTCCGCCCATGACCACGTGCTCCGCTCACCGGTCTCGGTGACGACGGCGAACTCCCACTCGTCGAGGTCGATGCGCGGTGTCGGTCCCGCCGACAGTACCGGGAAGTCGTCCGTGCGGTACTGACCGGGTGGGAGATCGGCGTCGTCGCGTCTGCGGCCCCCGAAACCGCGGGTGATCACTGCCATGCGCCCCGCCCTGAGTTGTGGGCGTATTGCCGCACTCTGGCGTCAGTAAACTGGACCATACCGTCCAGGTTACGCTGATGTGGTGACTGTCGGCAAACCTCGCTGGCTTTCGGTGGCGTAAGCCTCAGCATTCGTGGCGGTCGCGGCGGTGCGTGGTCGTTCGGCGGATGCCTCTGTGATACGGACTTGACGGTCCAAACAATCTCGGCCGTCGGTGAGAAGCCTCGCCCAGCAACCTGGGGCAGTCGTGGTCAGAGCCTCCACGGCAATCCTCTCCGTGGAGGCTCTGACCACTGTTGCGGATAGGTCGGCTAGCTCAGAGGCGCGGGTCCTGCTGGACCTTCAGGGCGTTGAGGATCGGGTCGCTCTCGCCCTTCTCCCGGCGAAGCTCGATCTTCAGATCGCCACCGGCGTGCTCGACGGTGACAGTGTTCATGTCCGCGCTCAGCGCACCCACCTTCGCCCGCACGTCGTGGTCGTAGAGCACGACCTTGCCGTCGGCCAGCACATCGAAGGCACGCTTGCCGGCCTTGACCTTCTCGATCTCCGCGAAGTCGAGGCCGATCCGGTACGTCCCGGCGGGGGCGTTCTTGAACACGTAGCTGAACGTCCGCCCGGTCCGCTGGGTGCGGAACAGCGCGTCGTCCTCGGTGCCGGCGATGTCGGCAGTGGTGGCACGCGCCTTGCCGCCGACGTAACCCCACGGCCGCGAGCCGAGCCCCTGGTCGGGCGACCAGAAGAAGCCGTCGGCACCGACGTACCCGGATCCGCCGACGTCGACGCCCTTCCAGTAGGCCGAGGTCGCCAGACGGACCGGCTTGAGCTGAGCCTCGCCCTTGCCGGCGTTCGATGCCACGAGCAGGTCCCCGACGAGTACGCCGGGCTCGACGCCGGCGTTGTCGGCGGTCGCCGTGACAGTGGTGGACGTGCCGGCCGCGAGCGTGACGGTGCCGGTTGCTGCCGCGCCCGTGAGGGTCAGCCACGGAAGATCGGCGGCCTCGTGCCCACCGTCGCTGGTGCGCTTCTGCTCGCTGATCCGCACCTCGAGCGGGGCGGAGCCGGTGTTGGTCACTGTCAGGTCAGCCGTCGCCTTCTGGTCCCGGTCGAGGAGCCAGTCGAAGTCACCTGCGGTGACGGTGGCGATGCCCGTGGTCAACGCCGTGTCGACCGTCTCGGCCTGGTCCTTCTTGGCGATGGTCACGGGGTGGCTGGCGGTGGCGTAGTTCGGTGCCTCGACCTGCACGGTGTTCTCGCCGACCAGTGCCTGAGCCTTCCAGCGGCCCTTGGCGTCGGCGGTGATGACCCGTTCACCGGCCGGCCCCTTGAGCGTGATGATCGCGCCCTCGATCGGCTTGCCGTCGTTCTTGTCGGTGACGGTGCCCTCGATCGTGCCGGCGGCCGGGAGGGTGTACTCCAGCCCCAGGCCTGCCTTCAGGATGGGCTGGTTGAAGGAGTATTGGCTCGCGGGGTTACGCGTCAGGCTCTCCACGCCGACCGTTGCCGACGAGCCCTTGGTGAGAGGGTTGTCGCCGCCGACGCCGTCGCCGTACCCGATCTGGATCCGTCCGTCCGCGATCAGGGTGACCGAGAAGCTCACGCGAGCGGTCCGGTCGCTGTAGAAGGCGATGTTGCGCCACTCGACGACCTGCGCAGCCAGCCCGTCCACCTCGGTCGTGCCGAAGTAGATGCCCGCCTCGTCGTCGACGATGAGGTCGTCCCAGAGCGGATAGATCGCGTCGATCGGGTACGACGACGGCAGTGCCGTGTTGTTGCCCAGCGTGCTGGCGCGGTCGAAGGTCAGCGTGCCGTTCGTCGTCACGCACACCCCGTCCCAGGCCGTGTCGTAGAACGGAGCCAGGAAGCTGGAGTCGAACCACAGAGGGCCGCAGAGGTCGTCGCCGTGCCACCCGGACTCCTGCGTGCCCTGGCGGTAGAGCCCGTCGGTCACCTTCATGGAGTACGAGCGACCGGCGGGGGCCACCGGCACGGGGCCCGGCTCCGGCTCCTCGGGCTGAGGCTCCGGCTCCGCCTCGTCCGCGCGTGGGTCGAGCGTCACCCGCAACGCGGCGATGGTCGGGGCCTTCAGGCCCTTCGAGCCCCGTAGCTCCACCGACAGCGGACCGCCCTCGTGCTTCACGACGGCGGTGCGCCAGTCGGCGACGTTCGGCCCCACGACTGAGGCCGGGTCGTACGCGTACTCCGTCAGTGTTCCGTCCACGAGGACGTCGAACACCCGCTTGCCCTCGGCCACGTTCTCGATCTCGGCGAACCCGAAGTCGACCGCGTAGGTGCCAGTGGGCGCGTCCGGGAAGCGGTAGAACAACTGCTTGTCCGGCGTGGTGCGCTGCGACTGGAACAGGGCGTCGTCAGTCGTGCCTTCGATTCCGGCCTTCGTGGCGGTGACCTTGGTCTTCCCCTCGTAGCCCCACGCCTTCTTACCGGCGGCCTGGTCGGCGAGCCAGGTGTAGCCGGAACCGTCGGTGAACTTTGCGCCGCCGGCGTTGACGCCGACCTGGTACTTCGTGGTCGTGAGCGTCACCGGGACGTAGGTCTTGGACTGGCGTCCGGAGTCGGACCTCACCACGATGTTCGCGCCGAGGACCCCGGGCTTGGCGTCCTTCGAGGAGATCGAGACCTTGACTGTCGTCGACTGACCAGGGGCGAGGGTGCCGCCGGTCGAGGAGAGCGACAGCCACGGCAGGTCGGTGAGTAGATCGTCCTCGACGTCGACAAGCACGACGTCGTCGGCGAGCTGGTCCGCCGCCCACAGCGCACCGGTCGCGTCGGTTTCGAGGCCGCCGCCCTGGCCCGCCTTCTGGCCCGGGAACCACCACGCGTTCACCAGGGAGCAGTCGTCGGGGTCGACCTGCAGCAGGCGGGTGGGCCGGTTCGAGGTGAGGTCGGTGTACCAGATGGTGTCGGACGCCTGGTTGTAGGCCAGGCCCATCACCTCGGGCAGCGGCGGGGCGCAGAAGGACAGCAGCGCACCCGGGTTGTCGTGCGACGTGCCGGCGACGGTGCCGATCATGCCGTTCGCCCGGCCGCCGACGTAGAACACGTCAGCGGTCGGGTTGTAGGCGAGACCGGTCAGTGGCAGCGTGGACCAGTCACCCTTGATCTGCCTCGTCTCCTTGCCGGTGTCCCGGTTGAAGCAGTGGATGTAGCTGGCCGGGCTGTCCTCCATCTGGCACATGTCACCGGTCTTGGTGTCCAGGGCCATGTCGAACGCCCGGTACGCGGGGTTCCACGACGCGTCGAAGACCTTCCCGGTCGGCTTGCCCGTCACCGTCCAGGCGGTGTTGGTCCGCTTGTTGTAGTCGTGGACCCAGACGTCGCCGTCGTACCCGATGCCGGTGGGCTCCTTCTCCGCGATCGTGCCCGGGATGGCGATCCGGGTGATCACGTCTCCGCCGGAGGTCGCGCCGACCTTGCCGGCCGCCTGCGCTTCCGCGGCACGCGCCGTCGCCGCCTTGCCGTCGACGTTCGACGGCTTCATGCCGCTCGCACCGGCCTTCCAGGCGGCGAGGTCGATCGTGCTGGCCGTGCCCTTCCCGGTGCGCGCGGTGACGCCGGCGGCGTCGAGGTCGGGGTGGCGCGCGACCTCGCCCAGGTCGTACGTGAGCGGGGCGGAACCGTTGTTGGTCAGCGTCAGCGTGCCCGCGCCGTTCTGGTCGGCACCCAACAGCGCGTCGAGGCCGTCGGCCTTCAGGCCGGCGACACCAGTGGTCAGCCGCGCGTCGATCTTCGCCTTCGCGTAGAGCTTGTCGAGCGAGAAGGGGTACGCCGCGGTCAGGTAGTTCGGCGCGTCGACGGTCATGGTGTAGTCGCCGACCGGAAGCTGGCGATGCACGATGCCCGTCCCGTTGGTCGTGACGGTCTCGACGAGCCCCAACTTGTTCGTGAACGAGACCTTGGCCCCGGCCACCGGCAGCCCGTCGTTCTGGTCGACGACTGTCGCGTCGAGGTACCCGAAGTCAGGCAGGTCGTAGGTGACGACCATCCCGTCGCGCAGCACCGGGGCGTGGTCGGAGAACCTGATGCCGTCGACGCCCGCCCAGCCCTGAATGCCGGTGACGGCGTGCGCGCCGGCGGTCACCGGGTCGTCGGACCCGACGCCGTCGCCGTACCCGAAGATCACCGTGCCGGAGCGGGTGAGCGTGGCCGAGAAGTTGACCGGCTCCGTGTACTCCGTCCGGTCCGGATAGGCCCAGAGCTTGGCGTTGCGGTACTCGACGACGAACGCGTCCTCACCGTTGACCTTGGTCGCTGCCGTGAAGACGCCTCCACCGGGCGCGAACTCGACGGGGGTCTCGACGTAGAACGGGAAGATGCCCGCCCCGCCATAGCCGGGTCCGGTGGCGCCGTCCGGGGCGATCACACCGCGCAGGCCGACGCCGAGGCTGTCGTGGCTGCCGTTGTAGAGCGCGATCGGGAACGGCAGTTGCACCGTCGCCCACACGCCACTGCCGAACGCGACCGGATCGGTGCCGCGCAGGTACTCGCCGTCGGAGAGGGCGCAGCTGTAGCCGCCCTCGTCGACGACGAGCCCCACGGGGATCTCCCGCGACTCGTTCTGCGCGCCGACGGTCAGCGGCACTGTGGTGGGGGAGAAGCAGGCGTTGGGCTTGACGTTCAGCGTGTACCCGCCCTCGGGGACAGCGCCGATCGTGAACGCGCCGTTGGCGTCCGTGCGTACCGGCTTCAGCGGCGTGCCCGTGACGGAGACGTCGGCGTTCGGGACGGGCCGCTTCTTGTCATCGACGACAGTGCCGCTGATGTCGTGCCGCCCGGCGGCCGTGAGTGGCAGCGTGACGGAGGTGTCCTGGCCGAGGGCGATCGTGACGCTGGCGGTCGCGGTCAGGTAGCCGAAAACCTTGGTGCTGAGCTGGTAGTCGCCGACCGGGAGGTTCGTCGTGAACCGGCCGTCCTTGTCGGTACCGATCGACCGGCTGAACGGCCCGCTGATCGTCACCTCGGCAGCGGGGACCGGGGTGCCGTTGGCGGTGACGACACCGGTGAGGGTGCCGCCCTGTCGGGGCGCGAGCTCGAGCAGGCGGACGAGGTCGAGCCGTCCCTCGCCGTACTTGTTGTTGACCGCGGCGGTGCCGCCGCACTCGGTGTCGTCGACGTCGACGGCCGACTCGCCGAGCAGCCGGCGGGTTTCGTCGACCTGCCCGATGAGGGTCGGGTCGTAACTCCACAGCGCCGCGACGGCGCCGGCGACGTGGGGGGCCGCCATCGAGGTGCCGGACATCTCGACGTAGCTGTTGCCCGGGTAGGACGAACGGACGCCGTCGCCTGGAGCGGAGATCTCGGGCTTGATCCGGCCACCCTGACCCTCACCCTTGCGGGAGAACAACGAGAGCGTGCCGTCCGGCCGGTAGGCGCCGACGGAGTAGGCGCTCTCGGCGGAGCCGGGTGAGGAGACGGTGTCGCAGGCCGCGTACGGCGTGGTGTTGCCCGATGACCAGACGCTGAAGATGCCCGCGGCGCTCCAGGCCTCGTCGATGGCCCGGAAGAAGTCGTCGAAGCTGTGCTCGACGGTCTGGCCCCACGAGTTGTTGACGACGTGGGGGCGCTTGGACGGGTCGGGGTTGTTCCCCTGGACGTCGGTCGGGGCGAGCAGCCACCAGCCGGACCGCAGCAGCGACTCGACGCCGCTGCTGTCGCAGCAGCCGTTCGTCGCGATCCACCGCGCGTCCGGGGCGACGCCGACGTGGTTGGTGCCGTCGTCGCCGACCATGGTGCCCATGGTGTGCGTGCCGTGTCCGTTGTCGTCGCACGGTGCGCCAGTGCACGTGCCCCGGGCGCCCATCCAGTTGTAGTTGTGGTCGACGGTGCCGTCGGGCTTCGTGCCGCGGTACTGGTGCACCAGGGCGGGGTGGTCGAACTGGACGCCCGAGTCGAGGTTGGACACTGTGATACCCGCACCGGTGGCGCCCATGGCCCACGCCTGCGGGGCGTGGATGGCGTCCAGACCCCACGAGACGGTGCCCGCCTCGGCGCCGGCCTTCGGGGCGGTCGGGCGGGCAGCCTGGTCAGTGGGGATCTTCTCGTCCACGGGCTCGACCAGCGCGGCCTGCGGCGTCGCGTGGATCTCGGCGACCTGCACCTTGGAGGCCACGTCGAGGGCGAGCTTCTCGGTGCCCCCCTTGACGAGCACGGCGTTGGCGATCGGGTAGGAGGTGTACTTGACGCCCGCCCGGTCGAGGTCGGTGGAGACGGATGCCAGGGAGTCCTTCGTCGCTGCGGTCAGCGCGTCGTAGACGAACTGACCACGAGCGGTCCAGTCGGTGAGCTTCTTCGCCGGACCGAGGTCGGCAGTGGTCTCGAACCTGATCCAGAAGTCGGAAGCCGGAGACGTGCGGAAGCGATCCTTCAGGTTCGGGGCGATCTTGTTGACGGCGGCGGTGGGATCCGGTTCAGCGGCAGACGCCGGTGGAGCCTGGACCATGCTCAGACCGACCGCTGCGGCAAGCGTTGCCGCGAGGGCTTTGAGTCTCATGAGAATCCTTCGACCTACAGGGGTTGGTAGGGGTCGTGGTTCTTGTGGTCGTCGGCACCGTCGCCACCGTCAACGTCACGGGCGTCGGGAGCGCTGACACGCGGCTCGTGGGGCAGCTCGGGTGGTGGCGGGCGCTCGATGGCGGCGTCGTCACCCACGACAGGTCGCTCAGGCATGCATCGCCCAACGGCTATGAATCATCCAGTCATGCTCGGCGGGACGAGTGACCGTCGCTATCCAGCGGATACGTCAATTTTCACGACGCGTCGTGCAAGGAGTCCTCTTCCGCGAAAACTCCGGCCTCGACTGCCTTGACCGCGAGCGCGGTCCGCGAGCTCACTTTCAACTTGCGCATCGCGGCACGCAGCTGCTGATCCACTGTGGCCGGCGACTTGGCCAGGATCCGGCTGATCTCCCGGTTCGTCTTGCCGGCGACAACCAGTTGGACCACGTCGAGCTCGCGGGGTGAGAGCTGGTCGCCGTACCCGCGTCGGCCGCCGCGCCACAGTCGAGGGACGTCGGCGCCCTGTTCGCGAAGCCGCTGTGCGACCCGGTCCGCATCGCCGCGGGCCCCGAGCCTGAACAGCTGCTCGTACTGTGCCGCCAACAGCTCTCGGCCCTGCTCGATCTGGCCCTGTGCGATGAGCGCCTCGGCTTGACGCTCGCGGGCGAGCATGGCGTCGTACGGGCGCGGCAACGCGCTCCAGGCGCGCGCCGCCCGACCGTGTGCCGTCGCCGCGCGGGCGTGGTCTCCGGCCGCGGTGAGCAGCAGGGCACGGCATACGGTGAGCGCGGCGCGAGGCGCAGGCGCCGTACGGCCACGCAGTCCTCTGGCGAACTGGTCGCCCAGACGGGTCGCGGCCTGCAGATCCCCTGCGGCGAGGTGCGCCTCGATCCGGGCGGGAACGAGGTCCGTCGCCCAGACCCAGATGCCTTTCCTCCGGACAGTGTCCATCGGCTCGTTGGTGATCTGCAGCGCCCGGCCGCTGTTTCCGTCCGTCAGCCACAGTCTGGCCAACGCGGCGGCGGCCTCCATCGTGTCGTCGGCTGCGCCGAGACGGGCAGACTCCTCGAGGACCAGCCGGAACTGCTCCTCCGCCGCGCGCCGCCGCCCGGCTGCCGCGGCCAGCCGGGCAGCGAGGCGAATGCTGCCGAGGTAGTGCGCCGGCCGGTCCCGGTCGGCATAGGCGAGTGCCGCGCTTCGCTCCGCGAGACCCTCCCACCGACCGGTCAGCCACGCCAGGTTGGCCTGTTCGAGTCCGACGTTATGGTGCAACCGGGACGCCTGCTCGGCCTGGGCAAGGCGCATGGCCACGTCGAGGTGTTCCTCCGCGTCGGCGTACCGACCCCAGATCAGCGCGCCGGTCCCGACATTTGCGTGGATCCGGGCGACGTCGAGGCGCTCCGCCGTCGTCGCGCCGTCGACGGGCAGGTCGGCGACGACGTCCCAGGCCTCCTCCTCGCCGAGCATGAGCAACGCCGCGGCGCGGTTGCCGGCCAGGTTCAGCCGCTCCGCGGGAGAATCGAAGCCGGCGGTGAGTTCAGCGGCGCGATCCAACCAACGCCGATGGGTCGACGCCGGCCACGGTCCCGCATAGGCCCAGCCAAGGTAGGTCATCGCCCGAGCCGCCTCGACCGGGTCGTGGTCGAGGTTGGCCACCGCCTGCTCCAGCTCGCTGAGTGCGGCCTGCGCCTCACCCCCGGTGATCAGGAGCCGACCCAGGGGGTTGCGGATCTCGGCCTGCTGGCGGGCGGAGAGACCGGGGGTTTCCAGCACCGAGCGCAAGGTACGGATCACGCGGTGGTGGGCCTCGTCGACCGGTTCACGGCGGCCCAGTGCGGCGACTCCGGCGATGCGCGCGACCCGTGCCCGGTCCACCGGCGCCAGCACGGCCCACGTCAACAGATCGACCAGCAGCTCGACCGCCTTGGTGTGGTCACCCGAGGCCATGGCCAGCTCGGCACTCTGCTCGGCGTACCGCGCCCAGGACTGCGTCTCGCCCGCCTCACGGAAGTGGTGGGCGAGGCGTGCCACCGGCGGCGGATGGATGTGCTCCACGGCCCGGCCGGCCAGCAGGTGGAAGTGCCTGCGGTCGGTCAACGGGATCGCTTCGTAGACAGCCGTGGCGGCCAGCACATGCCGGAATCGCCACCGGCCGCGGTCGTCTCCGTCCAGGACACCGGCGCCGGCCGCCTCCGCGACAGCGCCTCGACACGCACCTGGTGACAGACCGGCGGTCATCGCTATCGTTTCCACCGACGACCGCTCAGCCAACGTCGCCGCGGCCCGCAACACCTGCTGCGCCGTCGGCGACAGACGGCCCACCCGCTCCCGGGTGGAGTCGCGCACCGTTGGCGGCACCTGAAGCTCGCGCAACTTCAGCCGGACCCACTGTCCGTCGCGGAACACGAGGTCGGCGCGGTCGCACATGAGGCGAACCGACTCCTCCACGGCCAGCGGAACGCCGCCGGTCCGCTCGTGCATGAACGTCGTGAACTCCTGGGAAATCGGGTTGCCGTCCAGCATCGAGGACACCAGCGCTGCCGTGTCCGCGGGGCGCATGGGCGCCAGGGCGATCCTCAGCTGGGTCACGCCAGCAGGCAACCGGGACGTCAGCCGCAGCAACAGTGATCCGTCGTCCACCTCCTCCGGCCGATAGGAGATCACGAGACTGGGCCCGTTCGACTGCTGCCGGGAGGTGACGAACAGCAGGAACTCCAGGGTCACCTCGTCGGCCCAGTGAGCGTCCTCGAGCACGAGGACGTCGACACCCAGAGCCCGCAGCAGCTCCTCCAGGGCGCGGAACAGGCGATGCCGTGCCGCCTTCGCATCGCCCAACGGCTGCAACGCGGGCGGCAGGTCCGCGGACCACTCAGGGAACAGGGGCCGTAACGCACCCGCAAGCTCGGTGAGCCGCAATCGCGACACCGGACGGTCGATCCCACGGAACGCGTCGACGATCGGCCCCAACGTCAGCGACTCGCGAAGCGGTGGGCACACCGACACCAAGGCAGTGCGCTGATCCGGCGCGGCCAACCACTCTCGCAGCAGTCGGCTCTTCCCGATCCCCGCCTCGCCCTCGACCAGCACGATCGCCGGTGGTCGGGCCAAGGCGCCCCGAAGGGCCGCCACCTCCCGATCACGACCCACGAAATGCGGAGTGGAGACGGTCGGTGAGGTCCCGTCGTCCTCGGGCGAGGGGTCGAGCATGCGTGATGATCTCGCTTTCCGCTGCTCGGACACAAGTACCACCGTGGGCGACCGTCGGGCGACTGACGCAGGTAGTGGTCAGCGGTTGTTCGCCGATGTTGGCCGCCTGCCACTCGACCGGGTGGCACCCTGAGCACGTGGACTGGGCAGTGAGCCGGGGAGAGCTGGCATCGGGACTACGGTGAACGGCCTCTGATGCGTACCGCGTTGATCGTAGTGGCCGCGCTGGCGACGGCGGTGGTCGTGGACCTGATCTCTGGCCTGGTCGTCCGCCGGGTAGCCCGTGGCCGTTACCGGTGGCTGCTGGAGCCGCTGCGGCATGCCTGCCGCCGCCCGGCGGCGGCGCTGCTGCTGGCCGGGGCGCTGTACTACGCGCTGCCGTTGGGCCCGGCCGGGTGGCAGCCTCATCTGCGGCACGTCGCCTGGGTGACGTTGGTGATATCCGGGGCATGGTTGGTGAACAAGGCGTTGCACGTGGCCGAGGCGGTCGCGTTCAGTCGACTGCCTGGTGACGCGGTCGCCAGCCGGCGGGTCCGGCGGGCCCGGACGCAGATTCGCCCCGTGCGGCGGCTCACCGTCGCCGTGATCACGATCGTCGCGATCGGCCTGATCCTGATCACCTTTCGGCCGGTACGCCTCTTCGGCGTCTCCGTGTTGACGTCGGCGGGGGTGGCCGGCGCGTTGATCGGCCTGTCGGCCCGTACCGCGCTCGGCAACGCGTTCGCCGGTGTCCAGGTCGCGTTCGCCGACGGCCTGCACGTCGGCGACGTGCTGGTGGTGGACGGCGAATGGGGCCGAGTTGAGGAGGTGAAGCTGACCAACGTGGTGATCCGGCTCTGGGACGAGCGGATGCTCGTCCTGCCGACCACGTACTTCACCGAGCGGCCGTTTCAGAACTGGACCCGGAACGAGTCCAGAATCGTCGGCAGAATCCAAATCCATGTCGACCACACCGCCGACCTGGACGACCTACGCCGGGAAGCGCGCCGGCTGGTCGAGTCCTCACCGCTGTGGGATCGCGACCAGTGGGTGCTCCAGATGGTCGACTCCACCCCCCAGACGGCGGTCATCCAGGTGCAGGCCTCGGCCGCCGACCCCGCCAGCGCCTGGGACCTGCGCTGCGACCTGCGCGAGGGACTCGTTCGCTACCTTCGCGACCGCCATCCTCAGTGGCTGCCCCGCACCCGCGGCCAGTATCAGCCTTGAGTCGGGCGGGCCCGACGGCCCGATTACCTCCCGCTGTGCGACTGCCCGCTCTTCTCGTCCCGCCAGCCATCGGGGTGGGGATGATAGCCGTAAGCGGCAGCCCGTACCGTTTCCTCGTTTTCCAGCCCGGAGCCGATCGCGCCGCCGACGGTGGCCAGCGAGCCGGTGATCCAGGCGAGCGTCAGATAGTCGGTGAAGTCGACTGGCCGCTGCAAGGTCTGTTCCAGCACGGAGGTGTCGATCAGCAGCGCCGCGACGAGCACCGTTCCCACGAACAACACCACGTAGGACAGCACCGTGGCCAGAGTGAGGGTGAGGATCGTACCCAGGTTGAACAGCCGTGCCAGCTCGGTCGGCGTCTCGCGGCTCGGTTTCTCCCACAGGTCGTGCGCGATGATCAACCAGGCCACCAACGCTGTCAGCCCGAGCAGCATGATCACGGCGAGCCGGAGTCCGCCGAGCGCATCGCCGATCTGCCAGATGGTGTCCGTGGTGAGCGCGAACGCGGCGGTGCCGAACGCGCCGACCAGCAGCTTCGACAGGCCCAGCAGGGCACGCCCCGGACGGTTGGCTCGAACCATGCCGATCAACAGCCGTAACCGGCCGGTGAGCCGTGAGGCGACGTAGCGCCGCTCACCGGCGTCGGCCTCGCCGACCACCCGGTGTACGGCGGGAACCCGGCTTGCCATCTCGGCCGGTGCCCAGCCGCCCGGCGGCACCCGCTGGTCGGTTGCGTCGGCCAGCAGCCGGCTCACCAGATCCGGAACGGCTGCGCGGGCCGCTCGCAGTTGGTGCATTCCCAGCGCGGGCAGGGACACCACAGCGACTCGACGCCGAGCGGAGGTCTGCGCCACCAGCGGCACCCGCTCGGCATGCAGCGGCAGATCGGTCAGGCAGATGGCGAGGTCCCAGTGGTCCTCGGCACGCCGACGGGCAAGATCATCGAGTAGCGCCTCAACGCCGCCGTCGCGGCGGGGCGCCACCTCGCCCCAGCCTTCCCGGACGATCCACCGCACGTCCGCGTTCACCCGCTCGGCCAGCCCGCTGGCCAGTTCGGTGGTGAGCCGCGCGGCCACCCGGGCCGGGTGGTCCGGCGGGGTTGCCACCAGTCCGACGACGATCTCCGGGCGGTCCTGTTCACTCTGCGTCATCGGTGCTCCTCACCGGTAGCCGGGCCCGGCCGCTGACGGCGAACAAACCGGGCCTCAGGCGCCGTCGCGGCAGCTACCCGTGCCGGCTGAGGTAGCGGTACGGCCAGGCCGCCGAGAGGAGCACCCCCGACCAGCCCGTACAGCGCCACCGCGACGCACTCGTCGAACCGGGCGCCCCGCCCACGCAGCCTAAGAGAACACCCTGATCGGTGCAGCGGATTCAGTGGAAGGTGCCCTTGACCCTTCTGCGCCGGGCCGAGGGCACCGGCCAGGTGCGGCCTGACGTGGTCCTGGACGACCTCGGTCAGAGCGCCATCTGCATGAATACGTTGGCGCGGGCGTACGGCGCCAGTGGAATCTGTTCCGGGCTGACGTGCTTGAAGCCGGCGGACTCGTAGAGCCGTACCGCGTTCGGGAGCTTGGTGCTGCTACCCAGGAACAGGGTGGTCGCGCCGAGCGTGCGGGCCCGATCGATCGCCGCCTGAATCAGCTGCCGGCCGATGCCCTTGCCACGGACCGCCGGGGTCACTGCCATCTTCGACAGTTCGAAGACGTCGTCCGAGCTGCGGACCAAGGCGACACAGCCGACGATCTTCGCTTCGTCACGGACGATCAGCACGTCCCCGCCCGGGTCGACGATGGCCGCGAACGGGTCGCTCAGGGTCTTGCGGTCCGATTCCTCGATGGCGAACAAGTGGGAAATCCACTCCTCGTTGAGCGTCCGGAAGGCCTGGGCCTCCTCCCCGGTGGTGATCGACGTGATGGTCAGCGTGCTCGGGTTCATGGGTGGATTGTCAACCGCCGCCATCGCGGCGGCCAAGGCTTCGAGGCCGGTCACCTTCGCGGCGGCCAGCGGTAGGCGGACAATGGGGTGATGAAGCGAGACGTAAGCCTGATGCGGTTGACCGGAACGCGCGCCAACGGCGCTGTGGCGACGGGCGCGGCGGCTACCGGCGCGCGGGCTGCGGGGGCGGTGTCGCTCGGTGCCCTCGCCGTGGGTGCGCTGGCCGTCGGGGCCGTGGCCGTCGGGGCGTTGGTCATCGGGCGGTTGGCGGTCCGCCGGGCGGTCGTGCGGGAGTTGCGCGTCGGCCGGTTGGAGATCGACGAGTTGGTGGTGCACAGCCGACCCACTGCTGAGGGATGACCGGCGCGTCAGGGGTAGCGGCCGCCCGGGACGGGGTGGACAGACGGTCGGTCTGCCCACCCCTGGCGTCGAGTCAGTAGCGACGCAGGACGCGCTTGTCCGCGTCCAGATGGCGGTCGAGTTTGATCACGATGAACTCGTTGTTGTCCGCCTGGCCGGCCGTCCGGCCCGCCGACGACGGGAAGTTGTTGTCGTTCAGGACGGCGAGCGTGCGGTCGTCGAGGATCACCACGTCCTCGATCGTCTGGAACGGGAACGTGAACGGGTCACCGAACCCGCCGACGTGCCGAGGGTTGGCGACTGCCATCAGGTCGGCGACCAGCGTCTTGTCGAGCAGTCCGTCGCGGTTCCGGTCGCGCTTGTCGGCGAGATAGATCTTCTTGACCTTTGCCGTCTCTCCCTGGCCGTTGTCCCGCTCGATGATCAGGAAGCGGTCGCGATCGACCATGATGGCGTCACCGATCGCGTGAGCAGGAGAGTCGAGCGCGTAGGTCCAGCGCCGACCGGTGTAGGTGTTGGTTCTGGTGTCGAACTCGTTGAGCCGGAGGGTGCCGGCCGGATCGCCAGTGGTCGTGCCCTCGAGCAGCGGGTAGAGCGTGCGACCGTCCGGCGACTGGGCCATGCCCTCGAAGCCCTTACTGCTGGCGAGGTTGGCCGGGGTCGCACCGCGGCCCGGGTTCTCGGGGGCGAACACCCCGGGCAGCGGCACCGGCGCCTGTAGCAAGCGGCCCGCCCGGTCGAAGTGCAGCAGGTACGGACCGAACTCGTCACCGAGCCAGTACGTGCCGTCCGGCGTCCGGGTAATCGACTCGACATCGAAGTCGGCTCCGGTGAGCACGCGGTCGGCACGAGTGAGCGGGAATGGCACCTTGCCATACGGGTCGGTCAGGTTGATGCCACCGAGCACGTCCACGGCGCCGCTGCCGAAGTTAGGCGCGACCCGCTGCACACGCAGCACGAAGTCGGCACTGTTGGCCTTGTTGCCGAAGCCGTTGTCGGACAACACGTCGAAGGTGCCGTCGGTGTTGCGTAGGACGCCGCTGAACCCCTGGATCGGTTGGTCGGCGAACGGCGGGGTGATCCCGTTGATGGGGGCGCTGCCGAGTGACGAGCCGGACGGTTCGCTGCCGGGAACGAAGGTTGCTGCTGGCAGCGCGGCGAACTTCAACAACTCGGCCTGGTCCCACGTGTTCCGCTCGGCCGCGGCTGCGGTCGCGCCACCCGGCAGCGTCAGGGTCAGGGCGACCACCGCAGCAGTCAGGCCCACCCGCTTGCTTACTGCCATCAATCCTCATCTCTCCAGGTACGAGCAGGGCGTTCTCGGTCCGCTGGCACCGTAGAGCGACGCGGTGAATTCGAACTGACCACAGGGGAATGCACGCTCAAACCGTGCTGTCACTTCTCGTCCCTGTTCGTCACCCCGTCAGCGGCCCTGCAGGCGCTTCACGTTGTCGCCGAAGGTCCAGCCCTTCGACCCGTCCCAGTTCGCCGACCAGGTCATCAGGCCCTTCAGGCCGGGCACGGAGTTCCAGGCCTGGGTGACCAACGACGTCGACATGTAGCCGCCGCCCGCCCCGGTCTGCGCCGGCAGGCCCGGGACCTGCTTGTCGTACGGCACCCGGATGGTGGTGCCCTGAATGGTGAGCCCGTTGTTCAGGCACTGCGTCTGCACCGTGAAGCCCTGCACGGTGCCCGCCGGGTACGAGTCGCCGGCGCAGCCGTACATGCTGCCGTTGTAGTACTGCATGTTCAGCCACCAGAGCCGGCCGTTGTCCACGTACTTCTTGATGATCGGCAGGTACGAGCCCCAGATCGAGCCGTAAACCACGCTGCCGCCGGTGACGTAGGCGGTCTCCGGTGCCATGGTCAGGCCGAAGTTCGACGGCATCCGGGCCAGCACGCCGTCGATGATCCGGATCAGGTTGGCCTGCGACGTGGACAGAGTGTTGATGTTGCCGCTGCCGGTCAGGCCGGTCTCGATGTCGATGTCGATGCCGTCGAAGTGGTAGGCAGTCAGGATCGGCACTATCGTCGCGATGAACCGGTCGGCGACCGCCGTGGAGCTCAGGTCGATGCCCGCGGCGGCCCCACCGATCGACATCAGGATCGTGGCGCCGGCCGATTTGGCCTGGCACATCTCGGCCGGGGTGGCCACCTTCACGCCGACGTCCATGCCGTTCTCCCAGAGGACCGTGCCGTCCGAGCGGATCACCGGGAACGCCGCGTTGATCACGTTGTAGCCGTGCTGGTTGAGCCGGCTGTCGGTGATCGGGATCCAGCCGAGGCCGGGGTGTACGCCGTTGGAGGCTCCGTCCCAGTTCTCCCAGTAGCCCTGCAGCACCTTGCCGGCGGGCCGCGACTTCACCGCACAGGTCCCACCGGTTGGCGGCGGTGTGGTGGGGGGAGGTGTGGTCGGTGGTGGCGTGGTGGGCGGCGGGGTCGTGGGTGGTGGCGTGGTGGGCGGTGGCGTCGTCCCCGAGCACGCGCCGAGGTCACGCCAGAGCGACGGAGTGGCGGCGGGGTTCCACCCGGCGCCGGGGTGCGCGGTGTGGGTGACCAGCGCCTGGTAGAGCCGGCCGCCGTAGGTGACCTGGGCGCCCGCCTGGTAGGTGGGGCCCTCGGCCCAGGTGGGGGCGGTGCAGGCGACCATCGGGACGGCGTTGGCCGAGGGCACGGCCGCCATGCTGCTGGGGACGAAGGCGACGGCGGCCGTGACGGTCATCGCCGCCCCGGCTACCACTGCGAATATTCGACGGCTTCTCATGGCTCACTCCCCAGGCTTCGACGACCCGCGACCTCCACATATTGACGTTCGTGAGAGTTAATATCAAGGGTTGTTTACAGATACCGGGAAGTCGGTGGGGGAGCGGCCCGCACCCGATCCGCTCACTCCACGTACCGCACTGTTCGCCTGACCGACGAACAGCCGTGACGTCGCAGCCAGATCCAACAACATGTATATAGCTATGACTGGACATCACCCACACCACTGCCATCACGACCACGGATCCGACGACAACGTGCCGTACGGCCAGGTTGACATCCCCGCCGGCCTCGGCCGACGGGCACTGCTGGCCGGTGCCGGCGGAACGCTGATGCTGGCCGCGCTACCGACCGCCGCCCGGGCGGCCAACACGACGATGGCCGGCGCCCCGACCGCGGCGGTCGGTGCCGGCCGGTCGTCCCTCATCACCCAGGGCACGATGCTGGTCCACACCGACATGCACAACCACACGGTCATGTCGGACGGTGACGGCAGCGCCGAGGCCGCGTTCGCCTCGATGCGCGAGGCCGGTCTGGACGTCGCCGCGCTGACCGATCACGCCACCCTCTTCGCCATTGACGGGCTCAGCTCGTCAGAGTGGCGGACCACCGGTGACCTGGCCAACGCGGCCAACGACCCGGGCCAGTTCACAGCGATCCGCGGGTTCGAGTGGTCGCATCCGTTGCAGGGGCACATCAACGTCTGGAACACCTCCGACTTCGCCGACCTGTTGCGGGCCGGCAGCCCCGGCAGCCTGTACAACTGGCTCACCGGCCGGCCCGGGGGTCTGGCGAGCTTCAACCACCCCGGTCGGGAGGCGGGCCGGTTCAACAACTTCTCCTTCAACGCCTCGGCCCGCGATCAGCTCGTGGGGCTGGAGATGTTCAACCGGACCGACGACTTCCTCTTCGAGGGCTGGTCGTCGGGTGCGACATCACCGCTGGTGGCCTGCCTGAACGCCGGTTGGCGCCCGGCTCTGACCGGTGTCACCGACGAGCACGGCACCACGTGGGGCTTCCACGAGGGCAAGGGCCGAAGCGGCCTGTGGGTCGCCGAGAACACCCGCGCGGCGGTGTTCGAGGCGATGGCCGCCCGCCGTTCCTTCGCCACGCGCGTCTCGGGCCTACGGGTGGACGCCACCGCCAACGGCGTACGCATGGGTGGCGTGCTGAACGTGACCTCCGGCGACGTCCGGTTCCTGCTGGACCTGGACCGCGGCTCGGCCTGGGACGGCAAGCCCCTACGGATCCAGGTCCTCCGTCCCGGCACCTCGGCGCCGACCGTCGTCGACGTCATCGACACCGTCAACGGCCAGGTCACCGACTTCACAGTGCCGCTCGACGTCACCGACGGCGACTGGGTGGTGCTCCGGATCTCCGACCCGTCGCTGCCCAACGGCACCCCCGGCCCCGCCGGCCACCCGTGTAACGACTTCGCGGTGGCCTACACCAGCCCCTGGTGGCTCCGGCCCTGACCGTCGAGGTGCCGGTCCCGGCACTGCCGGCCAGCCGCAGCCTGCTGGGTCGGTCGTTCCGGGACCGGCATTCGATTTCGCGAGGTGGTCGCGTCTCGGCGTGGTCAGCGAGGTAGCGGGGGCAGCGTCGGGCTGTCGAGCCAGGCGGCGAACAGATCGCCCAGCGGCTCGCGGGCGAAGCGCTGGGCGTGCAGCCGGAACTGCGCTGTCGTCACCGTCGCGTGCTGGTGCTCGGCGACCCAGGCTCGCAGGAGCGCGAAGAACGAGTCGTCACCGACCCTCTTCCGCAGGGCGTGCACCGCGAGCGCGCCACGCTTGTAGACCAGCGGGTCGAACATCCGGTCGACACCGGGATCCGCGACGACGACCTCCCGCGGACGATCCGCGACCCACGCGTACCACTGTGCGGCCAGGGCGTCCGTGGGCAGGTCGCCGCAGACGCCGGACCACAACCACTCGGCGTACGTGGCGAAGCCCTCGTTGAGCCAGATGTGCCGCCAGTCCGCTACCGTCAGGCTGTTGCCGAACCACTGGTGGGCCAGTTCATGCACCACAAGCCGCTCGTGTGTGCGCCGCCCGTCGACGTGGTTGCGTCCAAAGACGGCCATGCCCTGCGCCTCGACGGGATCGTCGAGGTCGTCGTCGGCGACCACGACGACGTACTCGCGGAACGGGTACGGCCCGAAGAGCCGCTGCAGCGCCGACATGATCTCGCCGTGCCGGCCGAAGTCGTGGGCGGTGTTCCTGCGCAGCACCGGCGGGATCGCCAAGCGCTGCACCACCGCACCGACAGCCAGGTCCACGATCTCGTAGCGTCCGATCTGCACGCTCATCAGGTACGGCGAGGTGGGCTCGCGTCGCTCGTACACCCAGGTCGTGCTGCCCGCGCCCCGGCGTTGGAGCACCGGATCGCCGGTCACCAACACGGTGTACGCAGCGGAGGTCGTGACCGCCACCCGGAAGGTGGCCTTGGCGCCCGGCTGGTCGTCACACGGAAACCAGGACGGCGATCCGTTCGGCTGGCTGGCCACGAGCGCCCCGTCGGTGAGCTCCTCCCATCCGAGCTCGCCCCAGCGGCCGGAGATGGGCACCGGCTTCCCCGCGTACCGGACCTCCACCCGGAAAGTGTCCCCGGCGCCGATCGGCCGCTCGGGTTTGATCTGCAGCTTGTCCGGCCGGTGCAGGTACTTCGCCGGGCGCCCGTCCACCCGGACGTCCTGGACGCGGAGACGCCCGAGGTCGAGAGTGAACCGCGACAACGACTGCACGGCCACCGCGGTGATGTCCGCCCGGCCGCCGAGGCGGTTCGACGAGACCCGGTAGTCGAGGTCGAGGTCGTAGTGCAGCACCCGGTAGCCGCCGTTGCCGTGCTCGGGCAGGTAGGAGTCGCCGGAGCGGCCGGCGCCGGGCGTTGCGCCGCTCGACGGCGACGCCTTCGGGCTCACGCCGACCGTGCCGCTGGGGCCGGCCAGGTGGTGATCGGGTTGCCCAACCACCGGCTGTCGGACGGCACGGCGTCGCCGCGGGTCACCAGCGAACCGGGCCCGACGGTGGTCCGCGCGCCGATGCTCGCGCCCGGCAGGACGATGCCGTGTGGGCCCAGCGCGGCTCCCGCACCCAGTGTCACCTCGTCCATGCTCATCACACGATCATGGAACAGGTGGGTCTGCACCACACAACCGCGGTTCACCGTCGCGCCGTCGCCCAGCCGCACCAGGTCGTACTCGGGCAGCCAGTAGGTCTCCAGCCAGACACCCCGGCCGATCTTCGCACCGAGCGTGCGCAGCCACGCCGCGAGCAGTGGCGTGCCGGTCGCGAAGCGGACCAACCATGGCGCGGCGAGGACCTCGACGAACGTGTCGGCGAGCTCGTTGCGCCACACGAAGGAGGTCCACAGCGCGCGCTCGGCGACCCGGAAACGCCCGACCAGCAGCCACTTCGCGGCCGTCGCGATGGCGGCGGCGACGATCGCCGCACCCAGCAGCACCGGCCCGGCAGCGAGCGCGGCCGCCCACCACCCGGCAGCGCGCCACACGAGCGCGAGGACGGCCAGGACGCCGATCGCCAGGGCGCCGGCGCACATCACCGGAACGATCCGGCACAGCTCGATAGCAGCCCGGGCCAGCTTCAACCGGACCGGCGGATCGAAGGTGCGGCTGGTGTCGGCCGCTTCCACGGTCCGCCGCAGCGGCATCGGCGGTGCGCCGAGCCACGACGAGCCCTTCTTCGCCTTGAACGGCGCCGACGACAACACGCCGACAAGCCCACGCTTGGGCACCGAACGCCCAGGCGCCGCCATTCCTGAATTGCCGAGGAACGCCTGCTTACCGATGCGGGCCGGGGCCACCCGCAGCCACCCGTGGCTCAGCTCGTAGGTAGCGACCATTGTGTCGTCGGCCAGGAAGGCCCCGTCGGCCACCGTGGTCATCGCCGGCAGCGCGAGCACAGTGGATGCCTCCACCCCGCGCCCCACCTTCGCGCCCAGCAGCCGCAACCACACCGGTGTGAAAAGGCTGGCGTAGAGCGGAAACAGCCCGACCCGGGCCATCCCCATCAGCCGCTCGGTCGTCCAGACCTGCCACGCCACCCGCCCCTGCACCCTGTGATACCCGGCGCGCAGGCCGATGCTGAGCATCCGGACGGCCCCGAGCACCAGCAGCGCGTAGCCCACCACGTAGGCGACGGTCGCCACCGCGACGGCGCCCAGCACGGCGCCGACCGCCGGTCGGACGGCGAGCGTCCAGCCGAGCAGGGCGAGCGCCGGCAGGGCGGCCACGACCGGAACCAGCCCCAGCACCTGGGCGGTCATCCCGTACGCGAGCGGCCAGAGGCGTGCCCCCGTTCGCGATCGAGGGGGACGCCGCCCGGGCCACCCGTTCGAATCCTTGCCAGCTGCCGCGGCCGGTGAGCCGGCCCAATGGTGGTTCGCCGGGACGGCGCCGGCCACCGTCGAGCCCGCGGCGACCCGGGCACCCTTGCCGACCCGCGCGCCCGGCATCAGGGTGCTGCGGGACCCGACCCGTGCGTCGGCACCGACGCGAACCCTGCCGATGCGGACGACATCGCCGTCGACCCAGTGGCCGGACAGGTCGACCTCCGGCTCGATCGCCGCGCCCCGGCCGAGCTTCAGCAGGCCGGTCACCGGCGGCGCGGAGTGCAGGTCGACGTCGGCCCCGATCTGCGCGCCGAGAGCCCTGGCGTAAGTGATCATCCAGGATGCTCCGGCGACGCTGGTGGCGCCGCTCAGCTCGGCGAGCCGTTCGGCGGCCCACAGCCGCAGGTGCACACCGCCGCCGCGTGGATAGCTGCCGGGGCGTACCCGACGAAGCAGCAGTCGCGCTCCCGCGGCGGCCAGGGCTATCCGACCCGGCGGACTGAACAGCACAAGCCAGCCCAGCGCCACCCACCACCAGGAAACGGCCGGCGCCCACGGTGCGGGAGCGAACAGGGCGAGGACGTTGCCGAGGGCGGCCAGAACGGTCAGCCAGCGAAGCCCGACCAGCGCGAGCATCGGCACCAGCATCGCTGCCTGGATCAGCCCGGCGCGCCTCGGCACCGGCCGGACCTCCCGGCGCGTCACCGCCGTGGTGTCGAGCGCGTCGAGCACGGCCGCGAGCCGCGACAGTCTCGGGTGGAGGTAGATGTCGGCCACCGAGACGCGCGGATGCCGGTGCCGGATCCACGCCACCAGTTGCGCCGCGTTCAGGCTGCCGCCGCCGTAGGTGAAGAAGTCCGCGTCCGCCTCGGTGGGGCGTACGCCCAGGATCTCCGCCCAACCGCCAGCGAGCCACTCCTCCGTCGCGGTCAGCTCAGCAACCGTGTCGGCGGGGGTGGCCAGCGGCCAGGGCAGCGCGGCCCGGTCCACCTTGCCGGATGTCCGGGTCGGCAGCGCATCCACCACCGCCAGCAGCGGCACGAGCGCGGCCGGCAGCTGCTCACGGATCCGCAGCGCAGCCGCCGCGGCATCGAAGGTGACGCCGTCGTGCGGAACCACGTACCCCACCAGCAGTTGATTGCCCGCTGCGGTGCGCTGCACCGCCGCGGCCGCACCGGCGACGGTGGGCAGCGCCTGCAGTGCGGCGTCGATCTCACCCAGCTCGATCCGACGTCCGCCGAGCTTCACCTGCTCGTCACCGCGACCGATGAACAGGAGCCCTTCGGGCTCCGCCCGGACGATGTCCCCGCTGCGGTACGCCCGCTGCCAGCCGAGCGCGGGCAGCGTCGCGAACTTCTCGGCGTCCTTGCCCACGTCCAGGTAGCGGGCGAGTCCCACCCCGCCGATCACCAGCTCACCGGTCTCACCCATCTCGACCGGAACACCGAAGCCGTCGACCACGGCGAGCTCCCAGCCGGCCAGCGGCAGCCCGATGCGTACCGGGCCCTCGCCGGTCATCCGCGCGGCGCAGGCAACCACAGTCGCCTCGGTCGGTCCGTAGGTGTTCCAGACCTCGCGACCCTCGACGGCCAGGCGCTGCGCCAGCTCCGGTGGGCAGGCCTCCCCACCGAAGATCAGCAGCCGGACCTCCTCCAGCGCCTCGACCGGCCACAGGGCAGCGAGCGTCGGCACCGTCGACACCACCGAGATGCGCTGCTCGGCCAACCACTGACCAAGGTCGACGCCACTGCGGACGAGTGACCGCGCGGCCGGCACCAGACACGCGCCGTACCGCCACGCCAGCCACATCTCCTCGCAGGACGCGTCGAACGCGACCGACAGCCCGGCCAGGACCCGATCCTGCGGGCCGATCGGCTCACTGGCCTCGTCGGCGAGGAACAACTGCGCCTCGGCGTCCACGAAAGCCGCCGCCGCGCCGTGGCTGACCGCCACACCCTTCGGGGTGCCCGTCGAACCGGAGGTGAAGATGATCCAGGCGTCGTGGTCCGGGCCGGGCCGGCCGGTCCGACCCGCGGGGGTACGGCGCAGCGACACCGCCAGCCCGTCACCGAGGACCGCCACGACTCCCGCCTCGGCGAAGACGAGCTCGGCGCGTTCCTCGGGATCGTCCGCGTCGACCGGCACGTAGGCCGCGCCCGCCGCGAGAACGCCGAGGATCGCCAGGTACAGCTCTGCCGTACCGGAGGAGACCCGGACGCCGACCCGATCGCCGACACCGATTCCGTGCCCGGAGAGCGACCTCCGTACGGCCTCGACCTCATCGGCCAGGTCGCGGTACGTCAGCGCCGTAGCACCGTCGTCGAGCGCAAGGGCCTCGGGATGCGCGCGAACGGTGTCGTCGAGAATGTCGACCAGCGTCCGGCGGGCCGGGGCCGTGGAGGATCGGAACACCGCCGGGGTCACCGGTGCGGCAGCTATCGGCGGTAGCGCGACCACCTGGGGATCACTTGTTACGGGCACCGGGCGTTCACCATCTTCAGCTCGCGGATCAGCGTCAACCAGGCGTGCGGCAACGGACCCGCCCCGGGCAGCCCTCAACGCTACGTCGCTCCGGTCGATGATGACGGCGGAGCATCGGCTTCGTGTCCACCACCACACAGTTCATTCCGGGAACGCCGAACGACTGCGCCACGCGGCCCACACTCCTGACACCGGCGGCCGGAGACAGCCGACAGGGGTAACACCGACGCCTTGGAACCGGCAGGGGTGATGGTCGGACAGCGGCGACGAATTCAGGGATGTCTCAGTCCGCCGGGGAAGGCTTCTCGGGCGGCTGGTGGGCCGCGCGGTGGGCGTCGGCGACAGCGACACCGAGCAGCACGAACGCGGCCACGATGGAGGCGGTCAGCGGCGGGGCGTGATGCAGCGGTACGGCAGCCGTCGCCAGTGCGGCAATGGCGACGACCCGGCGGATCGACAGCCGGTTGAACACGATCCGTTCCAGGCGGATGCGGCCGTAGAGGAACAGGGCCGGACCGCCGAGGATCATCGCGAGCCAGACTGGTTCCGGACGGCCCGCGGGGTGTTCGAGGACAATCTCGTAGCCCACGGCGGTGGTGACGATGCCAACGACCATGACGACATGGGCGATGCCGGTGGCGCGGCCGGCAGCCAGCCGGTCCCGGGCGGCGGCGACCGCTTCGGCGAGGACCTGCCCGGAACGGTAGAAGTAGATCCTCCACAGCAACACTGTCGACAGGTACGCCACCACCAGCGTCGCCCAGGTGGACGTGGTGGCAGGTAGGTCGGTGAAGGTGATACCCACGGCCAGGACGGTCTCCCCGAGGGCGATCATCAGCAGTTGCTGGTAGCGCTCGGGCAGGTGGTGACCGCTGTCCATGGCCCAGGCGCTGACCGGTGGTCGGGCCCGGCCGTAGACCGGCCACCGCAGTTGAGCGGCCACGATGTCCACGGTGACGGCGATTGCCCAGAGGGCGGCTCTGGCGTTGCCACTGACCAGCGCGCCGGCCACCCAGATGCCCGCGCCGGCCGCGCACCACGGCACCGATCTCGCGTAGAGATCGCGGAGGGCGTGCCCGTGCAGGCTGGGCAGCAGGATCAGCGGGCGTACGCAGTGCAGGACCACGTACGGGAGGACGAACGACCAGCCCTTGCCGGTGAACGCGTAGGGCAGGGACGAGGCCATGACCAGTAGGCCAAAGGCGCTGGCCAGCACCACCCATTGGATTTTGCGTCGGCGGGGGTCGAACCAGCTGGTGATGTGCGCAGTGGTGATCCACAACCAGATCAACGGCAGGGCGAGCACCAGCAGGTACGCCAGCGACCGCCACTGCACGACGCGGTCGACTGCCGTGGCGTCCCTTGCCACCCGGGTCACCACTCCGGAGAGGGCGAAGACCAGCACCAGGTCGACGAAGAGCTCCAGGAAGTTCGCCTGCCGCACGTCCTCGCGGCGTTCCAGCAGATCCCGTCCGCCACTTCCCGGAAACCCCATGCCGCCCATGCTGGCTCCCGCGACACCGCCTCGACGTCAGGTCGGCCGTCCATCACACGGTCGAAGCTTCCCCCTACCGCCTCGGAAGTCGGTGCGAGTCGGGCTCGCACGGTTTCGTCGGTCGGAGCCCGCCGAGCGGGCGCTGATGGCGACGACAGCGCCCAGAAGCGCGCCTCCCGGTCGAAGCTGGTTGAGAGCGCACACCCCAGGACAGGGTGACGCTGCTCGACGACGCGTTCCCGGACAGCACCCCGCTCCCCGGCGCGGTGGACCGGGGCACCGGACGGTAGCCCACTGCTCGACCTGTCCGCGTCCGTAACGCCCGACAAACCGCCTGGCAAGTGCCGGCTGAGGCCGTTTGCGACCCCAACCGACGGGAAGGCGATGGTCACCCTTCCGAGGAGGCCGCCTGTTCCGCGTGACGTGCTGTCTGTCGAACCTGCCGGTTCGCCTCGTCCGCCGAGCAGCCGGTTGCCCTGAGCAGGTCGCTGGCGGTCACCCGGATCTGCGTGGCGGTGGTGACACCGAAGTTCTGCAAACCGGTGGCCATGGCCCGGCCGGCTTCGTCCGCGGCCCGCAGGGCATGGCGTCGAGTCCGGTCGTGGGGTTTGTCGGCCCGCGTCTCCCGGTCCAACTGGCGAATGGCCTCGGCCAGGGCAGCGACAGCGTCGGGAAGGTGCCCGGCAGCTTTTCCTGATACTGGATCATCGTGGCTGACCGTCGGGCCAGGGCTCTGCTGTCGTCGATGACCCGAACCAGGTAGTTGACACCTCGGTCGTAGTGTTCGACGTGGCGCCGCCAGTGCCAGCGGGCCGGTGCGACAGTCACCACCTCGTCGGCGCCGCTGAGGGCTTCGCGGAGTCGTTCCACGTCCGGTCCCATGGCGCGGAGTCCGTTCAGTGCGTGTCTCGCCCGGTTCCGGTCGTTGGTCCGCATCGCCGTCTCGATGTCGCGCAGGTACGCGGCGAGCGCGTCGAAGACCGGCGCGGCTGCGCGGTGCAGGACGCGCATGGGGTTCAGGGGCAGCAGCAACGCCACCACGACCAGGCCCACCACGCTGCCGGTGACCGCGTCGACGACCCGGGGTAGTTCCAGATTCCGTTGGCTGGAGGAGAGCGTGGCGATCAGCACCGCCGTACCACCCACCTGACTGACCACGGTGCCGCCTCGGCCCACGAGGCCGAGGGCGATGGCGATGGCGAGGGTGACGATGATGCCCGTCTGCCATGCCCCGGTGCCGATGAGCAGGACCAGTCCGTCGCCGATGGCGATGCCGAGCCCCACTCCGACCAGCAGTTCGACGGTGCGCCTTGTCCGCTGGCCGATCGCCGCCGCGATGGTGCCCACCGCCGCTGTCGGTGCGAAGACGGGGTTCGGGTTTCCCAACAGGTCGTGCGCCAGCCACCAGGCGAGCGCCGCCGCGAGCCCGGCCTGCACCGCGATCAGCCCGATGATCTCCATTTGACGCCGCCGCAGCCGGCCCGCTCGACTTCCCCGACGTCGGGTGCCGGCGGCCAGGCTCCGGATGCGGCTACCCACCGCGACGAGCGGTGCCTGATCACCGGGTTCGGATCGGGAAGCGGCCACGTGGCGGACTACCCGTCACGTCGTCTCCCGAACCAGGCCAGAGGCCGTCGGCAGAACCGTCGGCGATCAGGGGGTGGGCATCCCACCGGTGGCGCCGAGCGTCTCCCCGATGACGTAAATGGCCCTCTGGCTGTCGGCTCACGGCCGCACAGTCCCTCCGAGTCGCTGCAGTCTGTCTACGGTCGGCGACAATACGGTCGGTATTCTGCACCCGTCATCCGACAATCGTCCCCTGCGTGTTCGTTCTCGGTGACCGGAGCGCCCAGGGATGCGGCCATTGAGAGGACCCGGCGATGAGCCTGTCGTTCCCGTTGCACCAGAATCCGAGCCCGGCGAGCGCGCAGCGGCGAGCCGAGATCATGGCGAATCCGGGGTTCGGCACGTACTTCACCGACCACATGGCACGGGCGGTGTGGAGGCCGGACGGCGGCTGGCAGGACTCCGAGATCATCCCCTTCGGTCCGATCCTCATGCACCCGGCGGCAGCCGTACTGCACTACGCCCAAGAGATCTTTGAGGGGATGAAGGCGTACCGGCACCGTGACGGCTCGATCTGGTCGTTCCGGCCGCAGGCAAACGGCGAGCGCTTCGCCCGATCAGCCCGGCGGCTGGCACTGCCCGAACTGCCGGTGCCGGATTTCATGGCCTCGGTCGAGGGACTGGTCCGCGCCGATCAGGTGTGGGTGCCGGACGAGGACGAATACAGCGTCTATCTGCGGCCGTTCATGTTCGCCTCCGAGCCGTTCCTGGGGGTTCGCCCGGCGAAGGAGATCACCTACATGGTGATCGCCTGCCCAGTCGGCGCGTACTTCTCCGGCGGCGTCAAGCCGGTCTCCATCTGGCTCTCCACCGAATACACCCGGGCGGCGCGCGGCGGCACGGGCGAGGCGAAGTGCGGCGGCAACTACGCCTCCAGCCTGGCGCCGATGGTCGAGGCCGCTGAGCACGGCTGTGAGCAGGTCTGTTTCCTGGACGCCGCCGAGGGCCGCTACGTGGAGGAGCTCGGCGGCATGAACCTCTACTTCATCACGGCCGACGGCCGGATCATCACCCCGGAACTCGGCACGATCCTCGAGGGCGTCACCCGGGGGTCGATCCTCATCCTTGCCAAGGATCTGGGCCTGGAGGTCGAGGAGCGCCCGGTGGAGATCCGGGAATGGCAGGAGGGCGTGGCCTCCGGCGCGATCACCGAGGTCTTCGCGTGTGGCACCGGCGCGGTGGTCACGCCCGTCGGACGCCTGGTCTGGGAAGGCGGCGAGGTGACGGCCCCGAAGGCTGGCGCCGAGGACTCGGTGACCATGCGGCTGCGCCGCCACCTGCTCGACATCCAGTACGGCCGGGCCGCCGACCCGTACGGCTGGATGGCCCGCCTCGTCTGACGAGGAACACCCGGGACCGTCCCCACTGCCCGCTCAGGCCAGCCGCTGCCGTCCGCGGTGGCACCACTGGCGGGCGGCAGCGTCACGGTGTGCGGTAATGGCCGGTGAGCCGACCGAGCTTCATGGCCAGGTGCAGGCACAACCGTTCGTTGCCGTCCTTGAGGTCGGTCCCGGCGAGCTGTTCCACCCGTTGCAGCCGGTAGTAGAGCGTCGTCCGGTGCAGGCGGAGCTTCTCGGCGGTGGCGTGCGCGTTGCCCGCCAGGTCAAGGTAGGCCTCCAGGGTCTCCAGCAGCACCTGGTGGGCATCGTCGCGGAGCAGCCGCTCCAGCCCGGGATGGACACCCGCGACGTCGAGCTGCTGGCTGTCCAGTTGAGACAGCACCCGGTAGATGCCCAGGCCGGCCCACGAGACCACCCCGCCGAGCGCGGGCAGTTGCATGCCGACCCGGGCTGCCTGCGCGGCCTCCTGGTAGGACTCCACAGCGCTGGACAGCCCGCCGCGAGGCTGGCCGATCCCGGTCACCGTCCGGCCCACCGAGGCCAGGCCCCGGGTCGCGGTGCCCAGCGCCTCGTTGAGGTGCCCGGCGGAGGCTTCCGGCGAGGGGCGGCCGGCGACCCGGTCGCCGCAGACCAGCAGCACGCCGTGGTCGTGCCAGACCAGGTGCAGCGTCTCCCGCACCCCGATCCACCGGCGGGTGGTGACCAGGGCCTGTTCCAGAGCGATCCGGGCCACCTCGTCGGGCTGTCGCCCGGCGGCCGGCACGAGTTGGGCGACGAGCGCGATCGTCGACCCGTCGGCGACCACCACGCCCTCCTCCAGCAGCGCCCGCGCCGCGTGCTCGCGCGCCTGTCGGCCCTCCACCAGCAGGGTGCGGGTGGCCTCTGTCTCCCGCTGTGAGGCGAGCTCACCGAGCAGGTTCGCCCGGTAGAGGGCCAGTGACAGGTCGGTGAAGGGGCCGGTCGCGGTGGCGATGTCGGCGTCGGTCATCGAACCGTCCGCGTCGATGAACCAGACGAACCCGAGCAGCAGGTCGTCGTGCCGGATCGGCACGCAGACCCTGGCCAGCAGGTCCAGCTCGGCGCACGCTGGGGTGCGGACCGGCGCGTGCGCCGTGAGCACGCCCTTGTCCCGGAACCAGGCGATCACCTCCGGCGTCGTCTGCCGGCGCAGGATCGACGTCCGGCGGACGTCGTCCATCGGGCCGTCGTGCTCGCTGTAGGCGACCACCCGCTGTCGGCGGTCCTCGATGAGGGCGGGTCGCCCCACCCGGGCGGCGACGGCGTCGACGATTCGCTGGAGCTCACCGTGCATATGACTCCCATGGTTGCGCTGCGTGACAGGGATCGCGCGACCGCCAGTCTTTACCCTCCGGTGCCGGTGGGTCATCGCGCAAGGTCCACTGTCGAAGTCACGACAAAAAGACGGGCGGCGTCGCGACGGTTCCGGCATCTGTCCGAAGACCGGGGGCGACAGGCGTTCCTAGGGTTCCGGTACGGACCGCACCAGCACCGGCGTGCACGGTGCGGGTGGGATGACGAGCGGGGGATTGCCGAGTGGGAGCTGGTAGGCCCTGGCGGGGCGTGCTGGTCGCCATCACCACGCCGTTTCGCGCCGACCTGTCGGTCGACTTCGACAAACTCCAGGACCATGTCCGTTGGCTCGCCGCCGAGGGGTGCGACGGGGTCGTGCCGTGCGTGTCGATGGGGGAGAACCGAGCCCTCTCCGACGACGAGCGGGCCGCCGTGGTGAGGGCGACGGTGCAGGCCGCGCCGTCCGGCTGCGCGGTGGTGCCGGGCGTCGGTGGCTACGGCAGCAGGCAGGCCCGCCGTTGGGCCGAGCAGGCCGCCGGGGCCGGCGCCCACGGCGTGCTCGCGCTGCCACCCGACGGACCCGCCGCCCGCACCGCCGACGTGGTCGCCCACTACCGGGAGGTGGCGGCGGTCGGCCTGCCGGTGGTCGCCCACAACGACCCGTACGACACCCGGCTGGACCTCACCCCGGACCTGTTGGCGACCGTCGCCGAGATCGACGGGATCGTCGCGGTCAAGGAGGTCACCGGCGACGTACGCAGATTGCACCGCCTGCGGGACCTCTGCCCGCACGTCGACGTGCTGGTCGGCGCCGACGACGTGGTGCTCGAACTGGTGCTGTGTGGCGCCACCGGATGGGTCGCCACCCTGCCCAACGCGCTGCCCCGCCAGGCCGTGCGCCTGTACGAGCTGTGCGTCGCCCGCGACCTGGGCCGGGCGCTGCCGCTCTACGCCGAGCTGCATCCGCTCCTCGGCTGGGCCTCCCGGCCGGAAGCCGTGCAGGCCGTCAAGCTCGCCATGGAGTGCGCCGGACGGTTCGGGGGGCGGTGCCGTCCACCTCGCGGACCGCTGTCCGGGACTGCCGCCGACCGGGTGCGCCGCGACGTCCTGCGGGCCCTCGCGGCAACGGCCGATCCGGCTTCCGGGGTTGGTCCTGGCTGATCCGCGGGTGGGCCCCGGTCATTCAGGTGTCGGAAGTCGCCGGCCCACCTGCCGACATCTGCACAGTGACCGGCACCGGCCCGTACTCCTAGATTCGCTGCGCGGCCTGCTGACAGGTGTTCCGCCACACCCCCATTGGGACGCCGGCGCCGCGTTCCCTCCGACGAGAGGTGGTTCCGTGCACCGTGCTACCCCCCATCGCACCCGGCTGAGGCGGGCCGTGTTGGCCGCGGCCGTGGTGACCACGCTCGTGGCGACCGGCGCGGCGCAGGCCGCCGCGGCCCCGGCCAACCCGGCCGGCGGCACCGCGCCGTTCCAGGTCCTCGATCCGCAGGCCTGGCAGAACCCGGACACGATGACCTGGAACGACTACAAGGCCGTGCCCGGCAAGAACTGGGCCGACCCGAGCGTGTCCGGCTCGGTCCGCAACTTCAAGATCGCCCTGGTGGCGCTCGACTATCCCGACGAGACGTTCGCGGTCTCCCAGCGGGCCCGCTCGACGGTCTTCGGCAACCCCCAGTCCGTCGCGACAAACATTCCCCGGGCGGACGTGCCGAAGTTCTACCAGGACTTCCTGAACACCCCGAACACGCTCAACAAGGGCCACACCCTGCACGAGTACTGGATGCAGGACTCCAACGGCCGCTACGGCGTCGACCTCACCGGGTTCGGGCCGTACCAGATGCCAGCCAAGTCCTACCAGTACGGGCTGGACAACGGCTTCAACCCGGGCGCCTGCCCGAGCGGGGACGTGTGCGGCAAGAACATCCGTACCGACGGCCTGGGTGCCTGGCGGGCGGCCGTCGGCGAGGAGGTCGCCAACCAGTACGAGTTGGTGTTCATCCTCAGCGCCGGTCAGGACGAGTCGTCGACCTGGCAGGAGTTCGGGCAGATGATCTTCCAGAACAAGGAGGACGTGCCGGACGCCTGGGGCCCGCCGGACCCCAACCTGCCGAACTGGGCGAAGACCCGCTACGTGGACTGGACCTCGTGGAAGGCGGCGGCGACACTGTGGCCGAACGCCGGCGGCGGTTCCTCGACGCAGGGTGAGAGTTCCGGCATGGGCGTCTACGCCCACGAGCTGACCCATCTGCTGGGCATCGGCGACAACTACAACAACCCGTACGGCGAGCCGCTGCGCAGGGCGTACACCGGGATCTGGAGCATGATGTCGCGCGGGTCGTTCAACGGCCCGGGCGGTCCGCACACCCGCTGGCAGATCCCGCCGACCAACGGCGGCTCGATGGGCTCGCTGCACACGGTGCGGGACAAGCTCAAGATCGGCCTGCTCGGTGAGGAGCACGTGCTGCGGCTGTCGCGGGAGTCGCTGGCCTCCTCGGGCCTGGTGGTCGCGCAGGTCACGGCCCGGGCGGTCGACGCCGGCCCGAAGGGTCTGAGCGGCGTGAACATCGCGCTGAACAAGGACCTGTCGCCGGCGTGCGGCGTCACCACCGACCCGTTGTGCGACGGTGGCAACTTCAACAACTACACAGTCGAGGTCGTCGACCGGATGGGCGCGGACTCCTTCACGCCGGACAGTGGCGTGCTGGTCAGCAAGACGAAGAACGCCGACAGCGCGCCGTTTCAGTGGGTGGTGGACGCCAACCCGCAGGACATCGACATGATCGACTTCTACCGGCCCGACGGCACCCCGCAGAAGATCACCATGGGTGACTACCGGCAGCTCTCCGACGCGCTGTTCCACGCCGGCGCGGACACCGGCAGCCAGTACGAGTACGTCGACGAGGCCAACCGGCTGCACTTCTACATCATCGACCTCAAGCGGGACTCGGCCGGCTCGCTCTCCTACACGGTGGCGGTGCGTTCGCTCGACGGCACCGGCGGGCCGAGCAGCCACGACGTGCTGCTGGGCAAGGGCGAGGTGAGCGGCGGCGGCAAGCCGACCAACCGCGGGGTGACCTGCTCGTTCGAGCTGACCAACACCGGTTCCTACTCGGCCGGCGGGCAGCAGCACCCGGAGGACGTCAGCGCGTACCTGAAGTCGGACGTCTACCGCCTGTCGGCGGAGGTGGCCGGCAAGGGCTGGCGGACCTGGCTGCCCAACCAGCTCGCCACCGCGCAGTTCGGCAAGGCCACCACGGTCAAGGTGTCGGTGGGTGCCACCGCCGCCGCAGCGAACACCGGTTTCGTGAAGCTCACCGCGACCTCGGAGAGCGACCCGACGAAGACGGTGACCAAGCAGTGCCGGGTCGAGAAGTCCTGACCGGCGTCCGAGGTTGACCTCGTTCCTGCCGGGTCCGCGGCGGTAGGCCGCCACGGACCCGGCAGGCGGACGGAAGGAGGATGACGTGCGGCGAAGCATCGTGCCCCTGCTGCCCCTGCTGCTGGCCGGCGCCACCGGCTGCGGCACCGTCGGCGCCGCCCAGGAGGCGGTCGATCCGACGACCGTCCGGGTCCTGGTTCGCGACATCAACATCCGGGCCGCGGGAGTGGACTGCGCCGGCACCGGTCCGTACCAGCACTTCCACAACCGGGCGCCGTTCCGCGTGCTCGACCCGGACGGAGCGGCGCTGGCCAGCGGGCAGCTGCCGGCGGGAACCGCGGTGGCCGCCTTCGCCGAGGATCTGGGGGTCGAGCGCCTGCCCACCTACTGCGAGTTCGCCGTTGGAGTGCGCGTGCCGCAGCGGACCTCCTATCGGCTGGAGGTGGACGGCCGCCCTGCCCTCGACCTGACGCCGGACAGCAGCGAGGGCCCGGCGCTGGTGGCGGTGGTCCCGTCATGAGGCGGGCACTCCTGCCGCTGGTGCTGGCGGCGGCGCTGCTGGGCGGATGCAGCACGCCCGAGCCCGCGCCCGCGCCGGCGCCCGCCGGAGGGGCGGCGGCGCTGCCCGGGCCGGTCCCCGCCGACCTGGCGTTGCGCCCGGCGCCCGGCACCGCGCCGGCCGCCCCGGCGTTCACCGGCACGCTGACCGACGGCACACCGTTCGTCGCCGCCGAACTGTGGGCGCAGCGTCCCGTGGTGCTCACCTTCTTCAGCTCCTGGTGCACCACCTGCGCCAGCAGCCAGGCCGCCCTCAGCGAGCTGGCCCGCAGCTATCGGGACCGGGTGGTCTTCGTCGGCGTGGCCGGCGCGGACCAGGCCGACGAGGTCCAGGACTACCTCCGCGCCCACCGGGTGGAGTACCCGGTCGTCCTGGACGACCAGCAGACGACCTGGCGTTCGTACGCGGTGCGGGAGCCGCCGACCGTCGTGCTGGTGGCCAAGGGTGGCGCCCTGCTCCGCGGCTGGCCGGGTGGGCTGGACGCCCCGACACTCGACCGGCGGCTGCGGGAGCTGGTGCTGGCCGACCAGCCGTAGTCCCGTCGCGCGGGCACCTCGGGTGCGGCCCACGTCGAAGCACACCCGGCGAAGTTCCTACACGTGCAGGTGGTGGCACCGGCCACCGGCTCGTAGCGTACGCAGCCTCGGACACATCAAGGAGACTGCATGCCTACAGTGGGAACGCGCTGGCGCACAGGAGTGGCCGTACTGTCCGCGACTGTGCTCGCCGCCCTCGGCGCGGCGCCGCAGGCGCAGGCGGCGGACGGCCCGCCGTCGATCGTCGTCCAGGACGGCGTCACCCAGCCGGTGTTCGGCTACGCCGACGCCATCCGGGAACGCCTGTTCATCGACTCCACCTTCGACAGCGACAACGACGGTCTGCGCGACATCATCGCGTTCGACCTGATGCGGCCGGCGGCCACCGCGCAGGGGCTCAAGGCCCCCGTGGTGATGGACGCCAGCCCCTACTACTCGACGGTCTGCCGGGGCAACGAGTCCGAGTGCAAGGCGGACCTCGACGGCGACGGGCTGCTCGACAAGTGGCCGCTGTTCTACGACAACTACTTCGTGCCGCGAGGCTACGCGGTCATCCTGCTGGACATGGTCGGCACCAACAACTCCACCGGCTGCCCGACCACAAACGCCAACCAGGACAACCTGAGCGCCAAGCAGGCCATCAACTGGCTCAACGGCCGGGCCACCGCCCGCAACGCCGCCGGTGAGGTCGTCAAGGCGGACTGGCACAACGGCAGGACGGGGATGATCGGCAAGTCGTACGACGGCTCGCTGGCCATGGCCACGGCGGTGACCGGCGTGAAGGGCCTGACCACTGTCGTGCCCATCAGCGGACCGACCGAGTACTACGACTACGTGCGGAGCAACGGCGTGGTCACCCGGGGCAACAGCTACGTGTCCTCGCTGGCCAACACCGTCACCAACCCGGAGCGCCGGGAGTACTGCAAGCCGGTGCGCGACGCGATAGGCGCCGCCGACGGCGACGAGCACGGCGACTACACGTCCTTCTGGAACGAGCGCAGCTACGTCAAGAAGGTCCCCAACGTCACCGCCAGCGTCCTGCTCTACCACGGGCTCAACGACGACAACGTGCGACCGGACCACTTCAGCAAGTTCTGGTACGCCCTGGCGGAGAACAACGTGCCGCGCAAGCTGTGGCTGTCGCAGGAGGGCCACGTCGACCCGTTCGACTCGCGCCGCGCGGTGTGGGTGTCGACGCTGCACCGGTGGTTCGACTTCTGGCTGCAGAACGTCGCCAACGGCATCATGGACGAGCCGCGGGTGGACCTGGAGCGTTCTGCCGACGCGTGGGAGACCCACGCCGACTGGCCGATTCCCGGCAAGGCAGACACGGAGGTGTTCCTGCAGCCCGGCACCACGGGCGCGGGCGGTCTCGGGCTGGTGCCCACCGCGAAACCGGTGACCGGGGCGTTCCAGGACAGCCGCACGCAGAGCCAGAACACGATGATCCTCAACCCGGACGCGGTGCAGCCCAACCGGCTGGCCTTCCTCTCCGCGCCACTGTCCGCGCCGCTGCACATCTCCGGCACACCCACAGTGCAACTGCGGGCCTCCGCCGACCAGCCCGACACCAACCTCGGGGCGATCCTGGTCGACTACGGCACCGACGAGCGGGTCGCGCACCGGGCCTCCGGCGAGGGAATCATCACCCTGACCACCGAGGACTGCTGGGGCCAGAGCAGCCCCACCGACGACGGCTGCTACAAGCAGACCACGAAGCGGGTGGCCACCGCCGACTACGAGCTGGTCACCAAGGGCATCATGGACGCTCAGAACCGGCAGTCGATCCGCGTCGCCGTGCCGCTCGTGCAGGGGGAGTCGTACAACTTCAGCTTCCCGCTGCTGCCGGAGGACTACGTCTTCAAGCCCGGCCACCGGATCGGCGTCATCATCGTGGCCAGCTACCCGCAGTACTCCAGCCAGGCCGACACCACCGCCGCGAACCTGCAGGTCGCGCTGAAGAGCAGCAACATCGTCCTACCTGTGGTCGGCGGCACCGCCGCCGCGCACGCCGCCGGCCTCTGACCGGCTGACCGGCGGGCCGCCGCGCACGGCTCGCCACCGGGACGGCCCGGCGATCAACCCTCCGCGGAGGGCCGACGATCGCCGGGCCGTCTCGCTGTCGACACCCGACGAACTTCGCCGGGATGCTGCTCGGGTCTGGCGGCGCTGGTCAGGGGCTCGGCGTGTGGGTCATGGGACACCTGGTGGTCGGACGCCGGGTCGCTCTGGCGTGTCTCACCTGCTCCGGCCGTGGCGCAGCGGCCGATCCAAGGCGTTTGCCAGCGCGTTGTCAAGGCGGTGTGCCTCGCGCAACGTGGCGGCGGCGCGGGGGTCGCCCAGATCGCTGTAGATTTCGGCCAGGTCCACCACTGTGCACACGTGGGTGGTCGACCCACTGAGTCTGGTCTTGACGCAGTATTCCCGCAGAGATTCGAGGTAGTCGCGTGCCTCACGCAGATCACCGGCCGCGCGGCATGCCCGGGCGAGGTTCAACGTGATCTGCGTCCAGCCGTAATCGCCGCGTCGCACCAGCTTGTTCGCCTCATCTAGCAGCTCCCGAGCGGCAGCGGTAGGCGCACCGCTGGTAAACAGGTGTCCCGCGTGGTCGTTGAGAGCCTCGACCAGCAGCCCACGAATGTGGTCCGTCGAACATGTCCCGTACAACGTCCGTAGGATTCCGACCGCCTGCTCGTGAGCCCGGCCGGCGTCCGCAGCGCGTCCTGCCACGGCAAGGATGTTGGCATGCACTGTAAGGCTCTCGGCGTACGTCTCGCAGCCGGTGCCGTACGTCGCGGCGACGTGGTCCAGCGACTCCGTCGAGGTACGGACGGCATCTGCTATCCGGTTGGCGGCCCGGTGTGCCAGTGCCAGATTTCCCAAGCTGTCGCCAGTCAACTCGCGATCCTGCACGGCCAGGGCGATCGCGACGGCGCGCTCCGCGAGCACGGTCGCCGCGTCCGGGTCCTCGACACCCTCGCGCACATACACCGATGCACGGTCGAGTAGGTAGGCAACGTCACTCAACTGCACCTGGTGCCGCTCCGCCTCCCGGCATACGGCCAGCACATGGGGGTACCCGAACTCCCACTCCGTCCATGAGTCGCTGTGGTGGGTGTCGGGCCGCAGCGCATGGGTGAGGAAACGCAGCACGGCAGCGGTCCAGTGGGCATCCTGCTGAGGCGTCACCTGTTCTCTCACGTGGACGGCGATATTCGCCGGCACTGATACGCGATCGCCATCTGTGTCCAGCAGGCCCCGGGTCCGCAGCGCTGTGTACGCCTCTCGTAGCGCGGCTGGGGAAGCGCATGCGACCTCGGCGCGGCCGGGTAAACAGTCACCCGCCTCGCGCAGCAGCGAGTTCGGGAACGGGTTGCCCGGAGCCAGCCGGGCCAGCACCTGGAGTAGGTCACGGCCATCCGGTGCCGCGGTAGCGAGGCGCTTCCACTCGTATCCGAAGGTCGTGGCGTCCATTCGGGGTCCGTCGGGTAGATCCGTAGAGAGCGCGGTGCGTAGTTCGGCGGCGAGTTTCAGGACGCCCGGGAGGGAATCCTTGTCCCCCCGTGCGCCGCCAGCCCACATGAGGCTCTGCACGCGTTGACGTTGGGCAGTAGCCCTCTCTGTGGGTACGTCGTTCAGGATGAGGTGGGGATACGCGCCGTACAGCTCAACAGGGGTCAGGCCCTCGTCGATGTATCGGGCCCAACAGCGGATCGCCCGGTCCGCGGCTGCCTCGGCGACGGCGCGTTCGAGGTCGAGGAGGCAACCTCGGATGCGTCCGACGATCCAACTCGCGCGGTTCGGTGAGGACGGGCCGAGCCCCACGAACGCGGCGCTGTCGGCGACCTTGGCCAGCGCCGCGCGCTCGACCGATCGGGTGCAACCGCGGTTGACCTTGCGAATGACGTCTCGGACGGTCACCAGCCCGGTGGCCATGGTCCGCCACGCCGCCTCATCCGGCATCAGTGACTCCAAACGATCTTCATTCGATCGGTGTTGAATTCATTCTTCTGTGCTGGTCGGCTGCCGCCATGACCGAGACACCGCTGACCATCTTGTTCGTTTGCGACGAGTGGTCGCCTGCAAAAGGTGGCATCTCCGTGCTCAACCGAGCCCTGGCCGTCGCGTTCGCCGGGTGCGGCGACGCTGTGCTGTGCCTTGTCGCGCAGGCCACGGATGCCGAGCGCGCGGACGCCGCCCGACATGGCGTTCGGCTGTTCGTCGCCGACCGCACGCCTGCGGGTCCGGATCTCCACCTGCCAGTTGCTGAGGTCGTCGCACGGCAACCCGACGTCGTTGTAGGGCATGACCGCGTGACCGGGCATATCGGCTGGCTCTATGCCCGTAAGTTCGGTGCCGCCGCGATGGTCCACATAGTGCACACCGCCCCTGCTGAGATCGAACCGTACAAGGGTAGCGGTGAGGCGTCTGCCCGGGTGGAGGCGCGCGAGGCATACACCGTTGATCTTGCGGGACAGTCTGACGTCGTCGTCGGCGTGGGGCCCCGTCTGGCCCGGTACGCCACACACCTCCTCGACGACGGCTACGGGGGTCGCCCTGTGCACCGCCTCGACCCAGGTCTCGACTCGGACCCCTTCGACCGGGCACGCCGGATTCCGGTACGCGCGAATGTGATGGTCCTCGGTCGTACCGGAGACATAGAACTCAAGGGCCTCGACATCGCGGCTGGCGCTGTCGCCAGCCTGCCGCACAGGCCCGACCGCCTGGCTCCGCTGCTGTACGTTCGCGGCGCCCCAGCCGAGCAGTGCGAGCAGGTGCGCGCCACGCTCGTCGGCCTTACCAACCTGGCCCGAGGCCGAGTCGACGTACGCCCGTTTTCGGAGGACGGTGTGGCGGTGCGCCGGGACCTTCGGCGTGCAGCGCTGTGCCTGATGCCTTCCCGGGCTGAAGGCTTCGGTTTGGCGGCGTGGGAGGCGCTCGCGGTGGGCACCCCGATCCTCGTCAGCGCGCAGAGCGGGCTGGCGGAGTTGCTGCGGGAACAACTGGGCGCCTCCGCTGACAGTTTGATCGTTGACATCACCGACGACCGTGACCGCGATATTCGGACGTGGTCAAAGGCGGTGCAGCGAGTATTGGACGACCTGCCCACCGCCTTCGCCGAGATCCACCGCCTGCGCGAGCGGCTGCTCCACCGCTTCTCCTGGTCAGCGACGGTCGCGACGCTCGGATCCGCGATCCGGGCGGCCAGGCTTCAGCGGAGATGAACGTGCGCTGTCTCCTCCTGTCGGATGCAACAGGAAACACGTTCCGGAAAGAGGTTCGGACGGTTGACGCTCATGGCAGTCGGCTGGTCCTCCTACCAGCCCAGAGTGCAGAGGAGAGTGCGCGATGTCAGAAACCAGGGTTGCCTTCCGCCGCCGTCTCGGGCGGATGACCGCGATCGTCGGTGCGGCCGGGGCACTCGTGGCGGCGACGAGTGTGCCGGCATCCGCCGCCGGTCCATACATCAGTTCGAACTCCGGAGGTGCCAACATCCGAAGCTGCGCCAACACCGGGTGCTCGTCCAACGGGTACTACGGCAACGGCACGTCCGTCACGATGGTCTGCTGGACCGATACCCAGTGGGTCTACCCGCCGAGTTCCAACTACGCGTCCAACCGCTGGTTCAGGGTGAGTGCCCCGACGGGCGGCTTCATCCACTCCTCGCTGGTCGCGGCCCAGGTGTCGACGCCCGTGTGCTGATCGTGGCGGTGGTCCGGCGGTCACCTCCGGCCGCCGGACCACCGCCGTACGAAGGTTGACCTTGATACAGTTACGATGTGTCCTGCCAAGGCGACGCTGCGCCATGATGGCCGCGCGCGACGAGGAATTCGAACCGCCTAACGACACCGTAGAACGGTTGGGAGAGTGCCTCCGCCGACGCCGTAAGGCCGCCGGGCTGTCTCTTTCCGGGCTCGCTCGAAAAGTCAACTACAGCCGCGGCTATCTCAGCAAGGTGGAGACAGGCCGCGCACCGGGCAACATCCAGTTGGCGGAGCGTTGCGACGAGGCGCTTGGGACCGGCGGCGCGTTGGCCAAGCTTGCGCGGACGCAGCCGCGTGACCCGCACCCGCCCGAACGGACGGAGCCACGCGATCCCGCGCGGGAGGCGCCGCTCGGGTTGCCTCGCCAGCGTCGCCGCGACGTCGCGACATCTCAGTACCGCACCGACGAGCCATTCGCCGAGGCTGAGCTGCCGGTTTCGTCGGGCACTGCCGTCGCGTTCATGCTCGCTCTCGACGAAGCGCACAATGCCCTGCGCGCCGTCGCCCGTGCCGACCTGCCGCCCTCGGCCCGACGTGACCCAGCCAATGACGTGCTCCATGACGCACGGGTGTACGCGCTCCGTGAGCGGCTCCTCGTGCTGGGCACCGTGCCGTTGGTGAGCGCGGCCGAAGCGGCGTTCCTGCGGCTCATCGCGGTTCGGGACGCGATCCGGACCGGGGCGCGTTTAGAGGAGGCGGCCTACCATCAGGTCTACCACCCGTTCGCCGAGGCGCTGTGGACCTTCCGGATGGCTTTGCGGGCCGACCTGGGGCAGTCGCCGTTGACCCCGGATGCGATCGGCCGGCGAGACTGGTCGGACCGTGAACGGTGCCGCGACTGTGAGCAGCAGGGATTTCCCTCCGCGTAAGACCCGGTGGTGACGGCATTGGGCGACGCGCAGAGAGGCCAGTAAGGCGGGTCTCTGTGTCGTCTGGATACACCGGTAATCCGGCCACGATTCCGGCAACACCCTCCGCCGGTGTTTCCTGACCCCAGTCATACCGGAGACAGGAACACATGGTGGGCCGGACATCGTCGGCGGAGACTGAAGACGTGGAATGGATACCATTCGTCGGTGCGATCTGCGGAGCCGCTATTGCCCTCGCCAGTGCGGTGAGCGTCGAGGTACAGCACAACCGTGCCGAACGTCGACGCGGCCGTGAGGGGGAGCGCATCGGCTATTACCTGGACTTTGCCGTGGCGCTCGACACAGCCCACAGCGCGCTCCGGGAGATCGCCCAAAGCGGCGAGGACCCGTCACACGGTCTCCGTTCCGCCAGCCGCGTTGTCCACGAGGCGAACGTGTTTACCGCGCGAGAACGTCTACTCGTCGCCGGTACCAAAGAGATCGTCAAAGCCGGGGAGATGGCCTACCAGGGGTTGATCGGGGTGCGGAACGCGATCCGATCCGGCGTGACGCTCTCGTCGGGGGAGTACCACCGCGCATACCACGAGTTCGCCGAGGCGATCTGGCAGTTCCGGATGGTGGTGCGCACAGAGTTCGACCAGGCCCGGTTGGAGCCGGCCGACCTGAAGCGACGAAGCTGGTCCGAACGGGAAGATTGTCGTGGGTGTCTTGAGTTGGCAGGACGATGATCTGGCGGCCACGAATTGACTGTGGCCTCGGCATCGCGACGCTTCGATGAACAAACCAGGCGGGCTGCGCAAGGCACCGGGTTCTAGACACTCGGGTCCGCCGGATCCCGAAGACTCAGCGGACTTACCACGAGTGCTGGCCCTTGACCGCGCCGGCAGCAGCGGAGACCGCCACCACCGGCGCGGCCCGACGTCAGAGCCGGGAGGTGAAGGTGGCCAGGAAGCGGTGCGGGGTGACGACGCCGGCGTTGTCGAAGCAGATGACGTCGACGTCGGCGTTTGTGGTGTACGGCCAGGGTTGGGTGAGGTGGCAGTAGTTGCTACCGGTGCCCTGCGCCACCACCTGGGCGTGCGTCTCCTTGAGGCCGACCTGCGGGAAGGTCGCCAGGTAGCGGCCGGCGGGCGCCAGCGGTGCCACAGTGTTCGCGCCGACGCCGAGCACCGAGTTGTCGTTGGTCGGCCCGCCGACGGCGGTACCCAGGTAGCCGAAGTACGAGGGCGGGCCGAGGGAGCCGATCACCGGCCGCCGACGGTGGTACGAGAGGACGAAGTCGGTGTTGATGAACGCGCCTGCCTGGTCGTAGCAGAAGACGTACACCTGCACGCCGGTGCCGACCGCACTCCAGGAGTAGACCTTGCAGCGGCGAGGGCCGGCGTTCGGCTGCACGGCGGTGACCTGCACGTTGCCGGCGAGCAGACCGGCCAACCCCACCCCGGGCAGCCGCACCAGGTACTGCCCGACGCCCAGCGGCCCGACAGTGTTCACGACGCCGGTGGAGTTGTACGACTGCGCCACCAGCCCGCTGCTCCACTGCACGTACGCGTGGGCAGTAGCGGCGGGCAGCACACCCGAGCTGGTCGTCCAGAGCACTGTGAACGGGGTGTCGTCGCGCGTACCGCCCGGCTTGTGGCACTGCACGTCGACGATCTCGTCGGCGCCGGACTGGAACCAGCGGACCACCTCGCAGTAGTGACCGGTCCGGTTCACCGGGGTCACGTGCGGCACACCCCGTGAGCTGGCACCGATCTGCGGGAAGCGGACCTGGAAACGGCCGGGCGCGAGCTTGATGCCGTCGGCCCAGGCGGCCGGGAACGCGGTCTTCCAGCTACCCCACTGCCGGCTGGTGTCCAGCACCGTCCAGGCCGGCACGGTCGGGTCCTTGACGTACGCGAAGCCCCAGCGGTCGGCGGTGGCTGCCGCTGCCGGCGCCGGCGGCGCGAGTGCGCCGGCGGCCAGGACGGCGGCCAGTGCCGTGGTGACTAACGATCGGAGACGCATCTGTTCCTCCAGTCGACGGGAACATGTCGGAGAGGAGTGTGCGCGTAGTGATCTGATGGTCACAGTCGGCTACATCGCGCTCTGGTGTCGGCTGTCCGCTACTCGTAACCGAACTTCTGAGCAGTGCGAGTCCATGGGGGGCCTCGGGCCTGCTGCCGTCGAAAGGTGTGCGGTCCACCGGCATTCTTCGGGTATCGACTCGACGACCCGCGCGGCGTGGTACCAATACCCGGATAGGCGAAGCCGGCAGGAATGGGCGGCCCATGTCGACAAGGGCAGCAGCGCTGCTTCGAAAACCCGGGCAACCGCAGCGGCCGAGCCTTCTGGAACTCTTCTTCGACCTGGTCTTCATCTTTGCCCTCAATCGGGTCTCACAGCGGCTGGTCGAGGAGCTTACCGAGCAGCGCGTCGTCCTCATCGACGTCGGCGAGACGCTGCTGTTGCTGCTGGCCTTCATGGTGCTGTGGTTCGTCACGGCGTGGGTCACCGACCTCTACGATCCGCAGCGGCCGCAACTTCAGGTGCTGGTCTACACGGCCATGCTCGGCGCGCTGGTGATGGCGGTCGCGGTGCCGCACGCGTTCGGTGACAGAAGTCTGGCCTTCGCTGGCGCGTACGTCGCCGTCCACATCATCCGTGGGCTGATCATCGTCCCGATGTTGCGCGGCCACGAGGCTCAGCGCCGAGCGGCCGGGGTGTTCTTCTGGTTCACGCTGTCGGCAGTGCCGTGGATCGCCGGCGCGATCGTGACGGACCTGGCCCGCAGCCTGTTGTGGACGCTCGCGATCGCCATCGACGGCGCGGCACTGCTGCTGTTCTATCCCGCGCCGTGGTCCCGCCCCACCCAACGGCAGTGGCCCGTCCTGGCCGAATACCTGTCCGAGCGCTACCGACAATTCTTCATCATCGCTCTCGGTGAACTGATTTTGACGACCGGCTCGGCCTACAGCGACACGTCGTTCCGGCACGGCGGAGCCGCAGCAGCCTTCGCGGTTTCATTCATCACCACTGTGCTGCTGTTTCGCGTCTACGTCTTCAGGTCGGGTCAGTTGTTGCCCGAAGCCATCAGAGCCGCCGCGCGGCCCGCGCACCTCATTCGGGAGGCTTTTCTCGCGCACGTACTCATGGTGGCCGGGATCGTCGCCGTTGCCGTCGGATACGAGATCGTGATCGAACATCCGTTCGGGCACACCAACGCGGCGTGGATCCTCGTTGTCCTCGGCGGACCGATGCTCTTCCTGATCGGGCGAGCCTTGTTGGAACATGCCGTGTTCGCCCGGGTGTCCCGCTCTCGGATCGTCGGCGCTCTGACGCTTGCCGGCGCGTCGCCGCTCATGATCTTTTTGCCGCCGCTGGCCGTGGCCGTCACCGCCGTCATCGTCCTCGCCGGCATCGCCGCTTCCGACGCCGTCCACGCCAAGGGGAAACCGCCCGAACGACCGCACCCGGCCAACTCCAGGCAGTGAGCGTAGAAACTTCCACCGACCCGCACACGTCCGGCGGTCGTACGGAGGCCGCCGGCACCGCTGAGCGCGAACCCGAACACCGCGTCGCCCACCGCGATGCCGGTGACGCCGGCGCCGACCGCGAGCACGTCACCGGCGGCCTCCAATCCCATCACCTACGGGAGGGGCAGATTGCCGTTGAGCGCCCGGACGAGTCCGGACCGGAGCATGTGGTCGATGCGCGCCACCCCGGCGGCCCGAACCTGGATGTCAGAGGCAAGGGTGTGTAGCCCGGCTGACAATGACTGGACCGGTCTGGTCTCGCGCGCCCTAGCTTCGAGGAAGCACTGTGATGGCCGCGATGGCGCTGTTGACGACGGTGGCAGTCACGGTGCGGGTCACGGCTGCCGACGCGGCGTCGGCACCCCAGTTGCCTCGCTCGAGTTCCTTGGCCCGGCTGATCACCGATGACGTCCACGGGATCTCGCGGTCGAACTGCGGGAGCGTTCCGCTCGCCGAGAGCAGCGCCGCGAGCGCGGCGACACGGGCCTGCGGCTCCGCGCCGTCCACGAGAACCTGCCGAACGTCGGCGAGTAGGCGGGACCGTCGTTCGGTCCTGCCCTCCCGCAGGGCCGTCGTCCGGAACAGGCCGAGCACCTTACGGGGCTCCTGGTCGATGTCGCCTCGTGCGATGAGCCGCTCCAGCACCGGCTGACGCAGGGCGGGACCGATAGCGGCCAGGGCCGTCTGCACCCCCCTCGGTTTCTCGGCGAGGTAGTCCCACGCCGGGCGTAGGAGGCCATCCGACGGTGGGTGACCCGCCACGCTCCTGAGCCGCCCCCGGTCCGCCGCGGTCAGATGGTCGCCGAGGGCGAGGTCCGCGAGAACGGCTCCGCCGAGGACGTAGAAAAGGGTGTTCTCTCCCGCGATGGTCCCGGACCTGGGTTGGAACAGGAGCAGCAGGAGGTCTTCCACCAGGGTCGGCGCGTCCGACAGGGGTTCGGTGGTCATCGGCGGGGCTCCCAGCGGAAGAGTCGGGTGGCCAGAGCGACGGCGACGACGACCCAGCCGAGCGTGGGCGCGAGCAGGAGCAGGGAGTCGGTCACGGCGACGCCGCCGTTCCAGGCGTTCATTGTCAGTTCGGTGGCGGCGCCGCCGGGCAGCAGCCGCTTGAGCCAGGCGAGGTTCTCGGTGCCGGTGATGCCCACCCAGCTGGCCATGGCGATCACCCCGAGAGTAACGGGCAGGGTGGTGACCTGGGCGTGTTCGGGGGAGTTCGTCAGCCCGGCCGTGGCCAGCGCCAGGCCGATCATCATGGCCACTGTCGCGAGGACCGCCACCACCAGCAGGGCGATGTTCGCCGGTCCGCCGGCGACCACGGCCAGGGCGGTCAGGATCGCGCTCACCTGCACCCCGGCGAGGACGACCACGGGCAGCAGCAGGCCGGCGAGGATGCCGGCGTCGCCTTCGGCGGTGGAGCGCAGCCGCTTGAGGAAGAGATTCTGTCGCCGCGACGCCAGGGTGGTGACGGCGGTGGCGTAGAGCCCGAACGCAGCCACTGTGAACGTGACGATCGCGGCGATGTAGCCGAGGCTCCCGATGGCGGCGTAGGTCTCGTGCTGACGGACGAAGAACACACAGACCGCGACCGGGATGATGAGGCTGGTGATCAGCACCAGCCGGTTGCGGAAGATCTGGATCAGCTCGCTGGACGCGATGGACAACACGGTGAGGCTCCTCGCGGAAGATCGAATCAACTGTTGATGGCGCGGAAGACGTCGTCGAGCCGGGTCGGCCCTGCCGCCAGGTCCTGCAGCTCCACGGCGTGGTCCTGCGCCCAGCCGAGCAGGAGGTGCAGGTCCTTCTGCAGCTCGAAGGTCTCGACCACGACCTTCCCGTCCGCGTCGACGGCGGCCCGCACCGGCAGCGCCGGCGCCGGCACCGGAAGGGAGAAGCGGATGACCGCGGGCAGGGTGCGGGTCAGCTCGGAGACGGTGCCTTCCCGGTGGAAGGCGCCCTCGTGCATCAGCCCGATCCGGTCCGCGCGCTGTTGTGCCTCCTCCAGGTAGTGCGTGGTGAGCACGATGGTCGCCCCGTTCTCCCGGAGCCGGTCAACAGTCGCCCAGACGGCGTCGCGGGACTGGATGTCGAGGCCGGTGGTCGGCTCGTCCAGGAAGATCAGCTCCGGGGTGCCGTAGACCGCGGTGGCGAAGTCCAGGCGCCGTTTCTCTCCGCCGGACAGCTGCGACACCTTGCGGCCGGATCGGCCGGTGAGGTCGACCAGGTCGAGCACCCGGTCGACGTCGTCGGTGCGTCGGGTGAGCCGACCGACCAGACCGACGGACTCACGAACGGTGAGGTCCGGGGAGAATCCGCTCTCCTGGAGCATGACACCCATTCGGGGACGTACCGCTCGCCGGTCGTCGGGGCTGCGCCCGAAGACGCGAACGGTGCCCGAGGTTGGCCTCCGGTGTCCCTCGACAACCTCCAGGGTCGAGGTCTTGCCGGCTCCGTTGGTGCCCAGCAGGGCGTAGAGCTCTCCGGGTCGTACCTCGAAGGAGAGGTCCTTGACGGCGTGGAAGTCGCCGTAGGTGAGGTTCAGCCGGTCGACTTCGATGACGGGTGTGGTGGACATGCACCAATGACAGCGCGGACCCGGCCGACCCGTCAGTGGCACCACGTCATCACCGCATGTGACGTGGTGTCACTGGTCGTGGCCCCTGGCTGCCGGATACTGAGGTGGTGACCGGGAGATCGCCGCGCTTCACCGAGTCGACGCAGGGAAGGCTGCGCCGGCTCAACCTGGCCACGTCACTGCCGCCGGTGGTGTTCGCCGCGGTGGTCCTGCTCTGGACCGACGCGCGTACCTGGTGGCACATCGTCGTCCTGGCGCCGGGGGCCGTGGCGGCAGTGGTGGCCTTCGAACGGTGGACGGCGAACGACCTCGCCCGGGTCGCGCTGCCCTGCCTGGTCGTGGCGGCAGCGGTCTGGCCCCTCGGGGTCCTGGTGACCGGCAGCCCCAACGCCTACTGGGGTGTCTGCGCCGTAGGTTCGCTTGCCCTGCGCGAGGTGCGACGGCATCGGGCTCTGACGATGGCCGGGCTGTTCACCTACGTCGCCGCCGTCGGCGCGGCGCGGCTGCTGGTGCAGCGGGACGACATCGGTGGAGTGCTGGTCACCTACGTTCTCATCCCGACCGTTCTCACCGTCGTCGTGACGGTCTTCACGGTGGTGGGCGAGCGGTTCTACGACCTCATCCGGGAGCTCGAACAGACTCGGGAACGCGAGGCGGAGCTGGCGGTGGTCCGGGAGCGCGTACGGTTCGCCAGCGACCTGCACGACATCCAGGGCCACACCCTGCACGTGGTCAAGCTGAAGATCGCCCTGGCCCAGCGACTGCTGCTCCGCGACACCGCTCGGGCGGAGAAGGAGCTGCGGGAGACGTACACGTTGGTCAGCGACACCATCGCGCAGACCAAGGAACTGGCCTACGCGCAACGGCGGCTCAACCTCACCGCCGAGATCGAAAACGCGAAGAACCTGTTCGAGGCCGCCGGCATCCGGGTCCGGGTCACCCGGGAGGCCGAGGTCGATGCCCGCGCCAGCGAACTGCTCGGGCAGGTGCTGCGGGAGACGACCACCAACATCCTGCGGCACGCGCAGGCCACCCAGGTGCAGATCACGCTCGCCGCGTCGGGAATCACCATCGTCAACGACGGCGTGACCGCCAGCACGACGCCCGAGCTCAGGGGGCTGGCGACACTGAGGCAACGGGTGGCGGGCGACGGGGGTGAGCTGACCGTCGAACAGAAGGACGGGCGGTTCCTGACCGCCGCTGTCTTCCCACCCGCTCGGGCCGACGTGGCCCCGACGGTCACCGGGAAGGACGACTGATGACCACCATCGTGCTCGCCGACGACGAGGCGCTGCTGCGCACGGCCCTGGCCGCGCTGCTGCCGATGGAGGGCGACATCATCGTTCTCGCCGAGGCGCAGGACGGTCGGTCGGCGATCGATGCCACCCTGCGGCACCGGCCCGACGTGCTGGTCATCGACCTGGAGATGCCGGGCGTGGACGGCCTGGGCGCGGTCGCCGAGATCCGCCGTGAGCGGCCGGAGCAGGTGATCCTCATGCTGACCCGGCACGCCCGCCCCGGAGTGCTGCGCAAGGCGCTGAAGCTCGGCGTCCAGGGCTTCGTCAGCAAGTCCGCCGAGCCAGCCCACATCACCTCGGTCATCGCCACCCTGCACTCGGGGAAACGCTGGATCGATCCGGACGTGTCAGTGCTCGCCGTCACCGAGGACTCCCCCCTCACCGACCGTGAAGCCGACGTCCTGCGGGTCACCGGCGAGGGCTACTCGGTCGCCGACATCGCCGCTCGGCTCCACCTCGCTCCGGGCACCGTCCGCAACTACCTCTCCAACGCGATGCGCAAGACCCAGACCCGGACCCGCCACGAAGCGGCCCGCTACGCCCGCGAACACGACTGGCTGTAGACGGCCAAAGCGGCGATCGCGGCACCGGTTGCCTTCCACGTCGCCATGGTGGTGCTGGTCTGGCTGCACGAGCGGCGAGCCCGGTTGTCAAACGCGGGACGTCGTGTGCGGCATCGGCCATCTACGGTGGACGTACGCCCCCAGCGGGGAATGCCGAACGTTCGCTGCGGGACGAACGTGCGGACCGCGGGAGAGCCGTCTCCCAAAGACGGTCCTGACGTCACAACGGCATGCAGTACCAGAGCCTCCGATGTCCACAGCAAACATGGGTGAATATCACTGGATCAGTCGTATGACTCCGTCGCCGTCTGGCGGACCGCCGGCGAGCGCCATGCACTCGATGGCCGCCACCGGCGAACGGAGAATCATGCCGAGAGTGGCACCCCGGTAGCAGCATGTATCGCTCCCGCACCTCGCTCTCCTGAGGGAGTGAAACCGGCCCAGGGAGGGAGGCGCCAGGGTGTTGGCTTGGCGAGAGTGCTGGTATGCCCGCTTTCAGAAGTCGTCGCTGGGCGTACGGCGCCTTGGCTTGGTTGATCTTCTTTGTGGTGTCCCACGTGATCCTGGTGTTCTTCCCCGGGCCTGATCCAACCGGTGATGGACCGTGGGGCATGAGGGCCTACGTGATCTTCAACGTGGTGCTCATCTCGATGTCGACCATCGGAGCAGCCGTCGTTCTGGCCACAGTCCGCCCGCCGGCTCGACGTCGTCCCCGGTGGCTACTTCTGACGCCACTGTTGTTCGGCAGCATCCTGCTCGTCATCCGGGGTGCTCCAGGAATGGCCGAAAATCTTCTGATGGTCAGCGGTATCCGTCGCGGAGGTTTCGTGGGGGTGGCGGACATCTCCACGGGCGAGTTCTGGACCGGCATCGGAATCAACACCTACTTCTTCGCAGGAGCAGTGCTGCTGGTTGGGACGACCGTTTCCTACGGCCGACGATCAGGGAACCCGTCTCGGTGAGGCGTAGCCACGTCCGAGCGTTGGGGGAGCGGATGGCCGGCGGCGTCGACGGTTTCACCGCCGCTTGTGGACCGCGGCGGCGATCTCCTGCCGCAGCAGAGTCGCCTCGTCGTCGCGGTCACAGAGCAGCAGCACAGCGAACTCTGGCTGGCCGAACGGGCTTGCCCAGTGATGAACGGTCTGCGCCAGGATCTGGAACAGCGTGTGCCGATCCGCGGCACTACTCGAGAGCACCCGAGTCGGGTTCTCGACGAGGATGAGATACCCGTCCGCAGGCAACCAGTGCAGATCACGGAGACAATCGGACAACGCGTCCCAGTTCCAACCGAAGTAGCCGGGAAAGAGCAGCGCGTCGGAGAACTCGTAGAAGGTGTGGTCCGCGTCCGTCATCCTCTCTCCGTCGAGCCGGGCGACGACGAACCGGCCCGCTGCTGGTAACACCGCCGCCAACTCGACCTGCGCACTACGCGAACAGACCACGATCTGATCGGTGGCGCCGTTCCACCAGCTGCCCATCACACGATGACCAGGTTGGCCATGTCGACGACCGGCCGGTAGCCGAGGGCGGCGTAGATCTTGTTCGACGTCGGGTTGGCCTGGTCGGTGAACAGGCAGACCCGCGCGCCCTCGGCCCGGATTTGGCGGGAAATCTCGGCTACCGCGTTGCTGGCCCAACCGCGCCCCCGCTGGGCCGGCGGTGTGTACACCGGGCCCAACCGGGCCACCCCGAACGACTGTGGGTTGGCGCCGGTGAGGTGCACCGGCTCCCCGGCCTCGTCGACCCAGAACCACAGCCGTCCGGCTCCGATCCGACGCAGCACCTCCGCGTGGTCGGGCGCTTCGTGCGCACTCGTACCGCGCGGGCGGCCCGCCTGTTCGTCGGCGTCGCCCATGAACGCGGCTAGCCACTGCGTGACAAGTCCCGCGTCGTCCTCGGTCGCGGTCACCAAGCGGCCCGGCACCGGAGGCGGCCACGTCAGCTCGCCGAGCTCGTGCAGCCGTGTGTGCTGGTTGACCCGGACTTCACCCCCGCCGAGCCGGGCCAGCGCGGAGGCGCACAGCTCAGCGGCAGGCAGCGCCCCGTTGACCGCGAGGACCTCCTCTCCGCGCTCGTGCAGGGCGTGGGCCAGCGCAACGGCCGCCTCATCGGGCATGGGCAGCAGGAACGGCGGATAGGGGGCATACGGCGCCGAGCGCATCCCGGCACCGACCACGGTGCCGGAGTCGTCGCTGACCACCAACCACCAGTTGTGGTCGGGCTGCGGGATCCCCTCGGCCCGCTGCGACAACAGCCGGTGCGCGATGGTGGTCACGACAGTGCTGACGACCGGATCGGCACCCAGGTAGTCACCCGCAGCGGCCAGGAACTCGCCCGGATCGGTGTGAAACCGCAGCCGCAGTCCGGTCCTCGGGACAGTGCTCATCCGCGTACGCTAGCCACCGCCTACCAGATCGACACCGGAATTTTGTACGCCCGAGGACCTGCAAGCGCTGAGCCAACCGTGCGGCGGGCCCACGCTTGGTCTCGGCCGGGTGGGGTACACCGCCGCGAGTGGCGCGGGGGCTGGGTTAACCCGGTTTGGCCACCGAAGGTGCTTCGGAGGGGCCGATGTCGGGTGCATCAGCGCGGTCAGGTGGGCCCGGGATGTCCGATGAGGTGGTGGAGCTGCGGGTCCACGGGGCCGCCAGCGCAAGCGCCGCCCAGGTGTTGAACGTGGCGCAGGTCGAGCAGGTCGCGGGCGACCGCAGTGGGGGCTTCTACCGACCCCACCGCCCGTGTTCCTGCGGCAGCGGCGAACGGGTGACGGAGGCGTACCGCTGGGGTGACCTGCCCGCCGGAAGCGTGGTCCGAACGCTGACGCTGGTGTTCCTCCTGCCGTTCATGCTGGCCAACCTGGCGATCTGGATGCGGCCGGCGAGCCCCGGCTCCGACGCGACGGTCAGATCCCTGTGCCGGTTGCTGGCGCTCACTCTCACCGCGCTGTATGTGCTTGCCTTCGTCGGCGTCACGTTGGACCTGATCGGGTGGAAGTGCATGGGCTCGTCAGACTGCCTGGCCGGGCGCACCTGGTTGTCCTGGTTGGGTGGGCAACCGGTGGGCCTGCGCCTCGCGGTACTCGCTGTGGTCCCGGCCGGCGCCATCGGCCTGCTCTGGCGGGCCAGCACCCGGCCGGGAAAGATGTTCGACGCGTTCCGCGCTCCGGCGGACGAGGTCGCCGAACATCGACTCAGCGGGATCGGTCAGTGGGACGCGGGGCCGCTGGTGGGTCGGCTGCGCTCGATTCACGTCGCGGCGGCGTTCGCGACACTGGACGTCGCTCTAATCGCCGCCCGAGCCGCGAACGGCGCCTCGGCCAGCACGATCGCGTTGGCTGTGGCCACCGGGACGGTGCTGGCCAGCTGCGTGGTCCTGCTCTGCCTGCCCCCGCTGCTCGACCGGGCCGCCTCGGACCGGCGACTGGACCGAATCACCCGCACGGTGCGGACGGTGGCCGTGGTCCTGACCATCGTGGTGACGGTAAACGTCCTCGCCAGCCCGGCACCGTGGCATGAGGGGGAAGGCCTACCCGGCTACGGCGCAATTCTCACCTCGCTGTTCGTTGCCCAGACGACCCTGTTGACCGCCCTCGGCGGTGTGCTGCTCTGGCGCCGGGTTCGGCGGCGGGACGCCAGCCCGCTGCTCGGGCTGGGCGCGCTGGTGATGGCGGCCAGCGCGGTCAGTCTGGCGGTGGCAGTGTCCGCCGAGTTCGTCTACCGGGTGGCGGATTTCCTGGATCGCGACGCGCCGACCGGGGAGGGCCTGGCCTCCGGTCTGCCGCCGGCGTTCACCTGGGCGATCTTCGGCTTTCTCCGGACAGTGCTGTTCACGCTGGTGGTAGCGGTTCCGGTCATCCTCATCTCTCGACGCCGTCGACTTCGTGCCGCGGCGGCGATCGTCGCCTGCGACTACCCGGACCGCCCGCCCGCAGCCGCGACCCGACTGCGGCAGGTGCAGAAGGCGATAGCCAGGGCCCGCTTCACGGAAAGACTGATTCCGTTGGCGGTGGTCTACGCCTGCCTGGCCGGGATCGGCACGGCCACCACCACGCTCGGTCTGCTGGAGTTGCTGCCGAGCGAGTCTGTGCAGCGGTACGCACGGGTGCCCGCCGACCTGATCACCTTCTCCATCGCGTTCGGGAGCTGGGGGATCGCCGCGATCATCCTCGGCCTGACCATCGGCGGCATCTTCGCCTACCGGACGGCCGAATTCAGGCGCCACGTCGGTGTCCTGTGGGACCTGGGCACCTTCTGGCCACGGGCCGCCCACCCGTTCGCGCCACCCTGCTACGCCGAACGAGCGGTGCCGGAGTTGACCAGACGAATCACGTATCTGGTCGGACGCGGCAACCTCGTCCTGCTCACCGCACACAGCCACGGTGCGGTCCTGGCCGCCGCGACAGTGCTCCAGTTGCCGCCCCAGGTCAGCAGTCGAGTCGCTCTGCTCACCCACGGGTCGCCACTGAGCCGACTCTACGCGCGACTGTTTCCCGCCTTCGTCGACGACGAGGTGCTGCACGAGATCGGCGCTCGCGTCGACTGGCGGTGGGTGAACCTGTGGCGCGACACCGACTCGATCGGCGGCTGGATATTCGCCGCCCACCGGACAGCCGTTCCGGCAACCGTCGGCCAGACGGCGGCAACGGTGGACCGCCGGCTACGGGATCCCGCCGACGTGGTGCCGTTACCCGGCGACAGCGTCCCGCCGCCAATCCAGGGACACCGGCCCCGCGGATCGGAGCAGCGGTACGCCGAGGCGGCCCGCGAGTTGATTGAGCGCCTTCGCCAGCCGATGGACTCAGTGCCGCTTCCGGGCGACCCGCCGACCGGGCACTGACGGATCCGCGGCGGTGACGCGGGCGCGCCCGAAGTACATGAGCTCCCAGATCGCGTCCTCGGCGAACGCCTCGACCACCTGCCCGCCCTTGTGGTGCTCGATCGTGAGCAGGCCGGCGAAGCGGAGGTAGGCGCCGTCGAACCGGATCAACCGGGCCGCTGCCCGCTTGAGCCAGGGCAGGTCCTTGGTGAGGGGATTGCGGACCAGGTCGCGCTCGCGGTCGAAGGTCACCACGTACGTGTCGTCATCGTCCACGTAGGTGTAGCGGACGATGTCCGCCACCGGCTTGCCGGTCTTCGCGTCGGTGTAGACCCCGTCCCGCTCGAACGTCATCTTCGCTGGATCGTCGCCGATGATCCGGCCGTCGCGGGCCAGCATGAAGATGGGGATCTCGGCGGAGCCGTACTTCTCGGCGCCGGTGATGAACGACGCGATGACCGTGTACGGTCCGGCCTGCCCCCGTCCCCAGTACCAGTCATTGATGATTTTCGGCAGCCCGACGTTGCCCCAGTTGTGGTCGTGGTAGCCGACGCCGGTCGTCTCATGCCGCACCCCGTCGATCGTGTACGAGCCCCGCACGGCTCCTTGGGGCACCGAGGGCAGCCAATTGAACTCGAGGTCGCGCTCCGGGCCGAACAGCATGTGCCCGGTGGCCGGACGCCAGGCCGGGACCTCGGACGTCAGTGTGAAGTCGACCCTCAGCCTCCCGGCGGTCGCCTGGATCCGGTACTCGCGCAGGCTCTCGCCCTGAAAGCGGTTGCCCGGCCCCATCCGGACGTCAGTACGCCCGCTCGCCGCCGACCAGTCCGCTGCGGGGATCGCGATCGTGTTGTTCGACGTCGTCCCGTCAGGCAGTTCCAGGTTGACCCGAAGCTGCGGTGACAGCGGGCTACCCGCCGCGCCGAGGTCCTTGTTCATGAACACCACGACAACCTTCGCGCCGTCGTCCAGGTGGGCGTCGAAGTACCACCACTCGTACGACCCGGCGCGATTGTCGGTGCGGGCGCCGTCCTCCCATTCGCGTACGGCATCGCGCTCTAGGCCGAAGCGGGCATAGTCGTCACTGAGCGCGGCCAGTTCGGGGTGATCGGACATGACTCTTCGTCTCCGTTGCTTCTGCAAGATCAAGATGTGCGGACGGCTCACAGGGTGACGAATCCCTGCCGCCAGGACGGATATGCCGGGCTCCAGCCAAGGTGCGTGCGGGCGTGGTGGTTGCTCGCTCCCCGCGCCCAGCCATGCCGCTCGCCCCCGGTCACCGCTGGTGCTGGCACATTGGCCGCCGCGCAGAAAGCGGGCACCCACTGCGAGGCGGCGGCTGGCTCGTCGTCGCAGACGTTGACGACGCCGACGGGCCACTCCAGAGCCGCTACCGCGGCGGCCACGGCGTCGTCGATGTGCAGCAGGCTACTCACGTCCGCGTCGGCGGGGACCTTGCCGGCGGCGGCGAACTGGGCCATCAGACCGTCGCGGGCGTACCAGGTGCCCGGGCCGTAGAGGGTGCCGTACCTCAGCACGACCCACTCGGGCGCTTCCTGGACGGCGGATTCGAGCGCGGCGGCACCAGCCACACTGGTCTGGCGTGGCTCTGGGGCGCCGAGGTCGAGCGGGGTCTCCTCGGTCGCGGGCTCGGCGCCCGGCTCGTACGCCCAGGCGATGCTCTGTGCCACGATCCGGCGTACCCCGGCGGCGAGCGCCGCGTCGACCAGGTTGCGGGTCCCGGTCCGGCGCAGCCGCGAATTGGCGGCGAAGTCGCCAGTGCTCAGGCTGGTGAGCTGGTGCATCACCACGTCGGGCCGGGCGTCGCGGACGGCGGCCGCGACCGCGTCCCGGTCGAGCACGTCGACGGCGACCGGGCCGTTGCGGGCCAACCCGATGACCTCATGCCCCTGGGCGGTCAGGATCGGCTCGAGCCGGCGGCCGATGACGCCGGTCGAACCGGCGAGAACGATACGCATGACGTGCCTCTCTCAGTTCGGCCGGGGTGAGCGGCGGTCCTTACGCTGTTCGAGCTCGTCGGGGCTCACCAGCACCAGCATTTCCTGGCCGGGCGCGCACACCATCACGACCAGGAATTTGGTCACCCGATCGGACAGGTTGTTGGCCGACCGGTAGTGGATGACATCGCCGCCTGGCTCCCAGAACGCCTCACCGGCCTTGATCACCCGTTCGGGCTCGCCCTCCAGCTCGAAGAGCATTTCGCCCTCGAGCAGGTAGCCGAAGACCGGGCCGGAGTGCCGGTGTGGCGGCGTGCCCGGGTCGCCCGGTGGCAGTTCGATCGTCGCTGTCATCACGTGGGAGCCGTCCGGCAACTCCGGTGGCATGGCCGTGCCCAGCAGCACGATCTCGTTGTTTCCGATCTTCATGGTCTGCATGAGTCGAACGTATCCCCGACCGGACCAGCAGGATGGACCAGTTGGTGACCGGTCTGATGGACCAGTTGGCAGAGCCCGGACAGTGCCTCCTGCCAGGCGTGAGCCGGCGGCGCCGCGTATCCGAGGACCAGGGCTGCTGCCTGCCGCTCATCCACGGGATCGTGCCAGTAGCCGTTGCTGTGCAGGCCGATCAGGTGCAGCCCCTCGCGGCGTCCGGCCTGGATCAGCCAGCGCTCCTGCGCCACTGAGGCCAGCGGTAGCAGCGCGTGGACGCCGGCGGCGATGCCCTCCAGCGCAGTGGTGGTCACCTCGGCCAGGCGGCCGGCCAGCTCCGTCCGGCGACGCCGGTAGGTCAGGCGCATGCGGCGGATGTGTCGGTCGTAGTCGCCGTGCGTGAGCAGGTCGGCCATGGTGAGCTGGTCGATCGCGGAGACTGCGGCGCCGGCCTCCATGATCGTCGTCGTCAGGTCACGACGCAGTCGTTCGGGGACGACGAACCAACCCAGGCGGACGCCCGGCGCCAGCGACTTGCTCGTGCTGCCGGCGTACACGATCCGCTCTGGTGCCAGCGCCTGCATGGCGCCCACCGGCCGCTGGTCGTAGCGGAACTCGCCGTCGTAGTCGTCCTCGATCAGGAACGCGTCGTGCTTCCGTGCCCACGCGATGAGCCGGTAGCGGTGCCGTGGGGCGAGCACCACCCCGGTCGGATGCTGGTGCGCCGGGGTGAGTAGCGCGGCCTGACCCGCCGCGTCATCCGGGTCGGCCCCGCCGGGACCGACGGTGAGCGGGGTGACTGTCAGACCCGCGGCACGCAGCACCATGCGGTGATGGGCCAGACCGGGGTTCTCGGTGGCGATGGCACGGACGCCGCGCCGGTGCAGCGTCCGCGCGAGAAGGGAGAGGCCCTGGGTGAAGCCCGCCGTGATCACCACCGCATCCGGCTCGCAGAGCACTCCACGAGTGCGCGCGAGATAGCCGGCCACCGCCGCCCGGAGTGCGGGTAGCCCGGTCGGTTCGGAGTAGTCCAGCGTGCCGCGTGAAGCCGTCGTCAGCGCCCGGCGGACGCTGTCCGCCCAGGCCGTTCGGGGGAAGGACGCGAGGTCGGGAATCCCCGGCCGCAACTCGATCAATGGCCCGGCCGGGGGCGACGGCCGCGGTCGCCCGCGCGAGCCGGGCGGATCATGAGCTACGTCCGCGACCCGGGTGCCCGAGCCGGGTGCCGCCAGCAGCCACCCTTCCGCCACCAACTGCGCGTACGCCTGCACCACGGTGCCCCGGGCCAAGCCCAGGTCGGCGGCCAGGCTCCGGCTCCCGGGTAGGCGCGACCCGGCCCGCAGCCGGCCGGTCCGAATGCTCTCCCGTAACGCGCTCTCCAGCGAGCGACCCGGGAAACCCGCACTCCGATCGAACTCCAGATGCAGGTCAAGCGACTTCGTCACTCAGCAACGATCCCATTCGTGAGAGCACCGCCGGCAGGTTAGGCGACGACTCAGGCGCCAGAGCATCGACCCCGACGTACGTGCCGTCGACGAACCACGCGTCGCCAGGCGTCGGTGCCGACGGTCACCGCTGGAACTGGGCTAGTTTCTGCGGGTTGAGGATGATCAACACTCGTTCGATCCCGGCGGGTGAGGCGTCGATGGTGACCAGAGCGACAGTTGTCCCGGGCCGCGAGACGAGGATCGCGGCCTGGCCGTTGGATTCGACGATCTCCGGTGAGAGGTCGCGGCCGAACTTCCGGATCAGTCCCAGGAGGTAACGCGCGACGTTGTCACGTCCGACGACGGGTAGCTGGGCGGCCCGGACGGTGCCGCCGCCGTCGGCGTAGGAGATGGCTGTTTCGGCGAGCAGTTCCTCGAGCTGGGTCAGCTCACCGGAGCGGGCTGCGGCGAGAAAGGCATGCAGCAGGCGGTCGCGGTCGGCGTGGCCGACCGGTTCGCGCCGCTGCCGGGCCAGGTGCGTGCGGGCGCGGTGGCCGAGCTGTCGTGCGTATGCCTCAGTGACGTCGAGTACCTCGCCGATCCGCCGGAATGGGTAGTCGAACGCCTCCCGCAGCACGTACACCGCTCGCTCGGCCGGGGTGAGCCGTTCCAACAGGAGTAGCACGGCGAGTTCGAGCGACTCGTTGCGTTCGGCCCGGAGTGTCGGGTCGGCGGAGGTGTCGACGGGCTCGGGTAGCCACGGTCCGGGATACAACTCGCGGCGGGCGCGAGCCGACGTCGCGGCGTTCAGAGCGAGCCGAGAAGTCGTCGTGACCAGGAACCCGATCGGGTCCCGTACCTGGCTGCGTTCGGTCTGGTGCCACCGGAGCCAGGATTCCTGCACGATGTCCTCCGCCTCGGCGACGCTGCCGAGCATCCGGTAGGCGATGCCGAAGAGCCGCGGACGGACCGCGTCGAACACCGCTAACGCGTCGACCATTGCCCCGTCTTTTCCTCGCCCTACCATGGCCGCCGCCTCGTCGCTTCTATCCCTGAATGTGCAGGCGAATTTGAACTGCCGCCGACATCGCTGCTGTCTGTTGAGCACCAACCACACAGGTACCCCTGTCGGGCCGTACTACAGCACCCGAGCGGCGTTATGGCCAGCGGCTTGGGTCGGCGGCGATTCGAGCAGACCGATACAGATCTGCACGAGCGTGCCGACGAGCCAGGTAAAGGGACTGTTGATGCCATCCTGTTTGTCGTCCGGCATGGTGTACCAGATGGTGTACGTCGCTTGTACCGCGTGTTCAGCGACGTCAACTGAACCGAGCAGGTGGTACGCGAGGTTCTTGAGGAGGCGTCGTTCGGCGACGACGACGCAGAACGCGCTGGGTAGCGCGTTCAGCCGAGGTGGCCGGAGGGGTTCGGGAACCATCGGTTCTCCCAGTGGTTGACGCAGCAGGTTCAGTGGGCGGCCCGAGCCGAGGCGAGACCGCGCCGAGCCGCCGAACGGTCGCGTAGCGCCGTCAGCAAGATGATCACCAGGCCGATGAGCGCCACGGTCGCGTTTGCGGTGGTGAGGAGGATCGCCTCACCCACGGTCGCCCCCTGCATGTTCGTGAGGTGATAGAAGAAATGGGGTAGCGCGAAGACCGAATAGGCAGCCGCGGCAGGGATGACGAAGTGGGCGGTGGGTTTGACCGCCGCGATGCCCAGCAGCAGGGCGATCGCTAGTGATGCCGTACCGAAGTCCCGCGCGTAGTGCTCGCTGAACGGCGGCGTGAGATCCACGGTCGGGAAGTTCGCGTAGAAGCTGGCCGGCCAGATCGCGTTCCAGGCTCCGACCACGAAATTGTCGAGAAACAAGATCGCCAGTGCGATGCGGATGATGGCGGTCATGATCGTCGCTCCTTGCGCTGTGCCGGTGGTGGGTGAGTGTCACCAGGTACGGACCGAGCAGGTCTCCGATTCGTGACACACCGCCCCGGCCGTGACCTCTGCTGTCACGAATCGGAGGGCCGCTCGGTCCTGTTCGCAGACGCCGCGGTCGTTCGCGGCGGAGGGGAGAACGCCATGAAGAGAAGCGTTGCGGCGCGCGTGACCGACAGGTCGGACACCGGTCGGGCGCCTCGCATTCGTCGTAGCGTCAGATTGATCGTCACGGTCGCGCTTGCTACCGGGTTCCCGCTGGCGGTCACACCCGCGCCCGCGTTCGCGCACGGCGCGACGCATTCGATCACGCCGACCGCCGGTGCCGCGCTCGCGAAGGCCCCGCAACGGGTCGAGGTGGTGTTCGCCGCCGAGATCACGTCCGACAGCAGTGTCACAGTGACGGACCACACGGGGACGGATTGGGCAGTCGGCCGGTCGGCTGTCCACGCAGCGACGCTGCGCCATCAGGTGAGAGCGGATATGCCTGACGGCTGGTACGAGATCAGTTGGCGGGCGACCTTCACCGACGGACACCCGGTAGCCGGCACGGCGGAGTTCACTGTGGGAGCGGAAGCCGCGGCGGCCGCCGCAGCGAATCCGTTTCGGGCCCGCCTCACGCGCGGCGGAGTCGTCGCGTTGTACGCCGCCTCGGGTGGAGCAGTACTGGCCCTCCTACTCGCGATCATGACGCTCTCACGCGGTGTCTACGCCGCCAGCAAGCGCACCGATACAGGCGAGGGTTCCACCCTTTAGGGCTATTTGCGCAGTCTGTGTCCTGGACGAGAAGTCTCGGAGAGGTAGAACCAACAGTGACATCACAGCGACTTATCTCCCTTTCACCCCGGCCCCCGGTCCGGGCTACGCGCCACAGCGGCGTTACGGCGAACGCAGATCGGGAGGTAGCTCAGTGCGTATCGCGGTAGCTGGCGGGACCGGCGGCGTCGGACGTCTCGTCGTCCACGCCGTGCGGGCTGCCGGACACGAGCCGGTCATCCTCGCCCGCTCCACGGGCGTCGACCTGATCCGCGGTTCCGGGCTGGTCGAGGCGCTGACCGGCGTGCCGGTCGTGATCGACGTCAGCAACGTGTCGACGATCAACCGGAAGAAGTCGGAGCGCTTCTTCGGCACGGCGACAACGAACCTGCTCGCCGCAGGCCAGCGCGTCGGGGTGCGGCACCACGTCGCGCTGTCGGTCGTCGGCGCCGACCGGGTGAATTGGGGTTACTACGCGGGCAAACGACGCCAGGAGAGGCTGGTCCTGGACGGTGCGGTACCGGCGACGTTGCTCCGCTCGACGCAGTTCTACGAGTTGGCCGCGCAGATGCTCGCCACCATTCCCGGCCCGATCGCAGTGGTGCCCCAGATGCTCATGCAGCCGATCGCGTCCCATGAAGTCGCCAACTGTCTCGTCGACCTCGCACTGGCAGACCCGGCCGGACGGGCGCCCGACATCGCCGGCCCGCAACAGTTGCGCATGTCTGACATGGCCCGCCGCCTGCTGCGTACCCGCGGGAGTCACCGCCTTGTCCTGCCCGTCCGCCTTCCGGGAGCGACCGGGCGAGCCATGGCCGAAAACGGCCTGCTGCCCACCGGCCCCGGTCCGAGGGGCAAACAGACCTTCGACCAGTGGCTGGCCAGCCCGGCAGCGCAGCACGACGCCGGGCGGACCCGATGAACGAAGGCCGGTCACCCACCCCCGCCGCACCGCCGGCAACGTCAACAGACGGGCGCGACACCGCGCTGACCGCGTTGATCCGGATCGCCCTGGCCGTCCTCTTCCTCGACGAACTCGTTGTCGGGTTCTGGAACCAGGTCTTCCCCGAAAGCTTCTACAACAACTTCCCGACCGTCAGCCTCACCCCGCCGTTCAGCGAGCACTACGCGCGAGATTTCGGCGGAGCTACCCTCGGCCTCGCTGTCGTCCTCGGCATAGCGCTCGTCGCACCTCGGGCGGTCTTCACCATCCCCGCCGCGGCGGCATTCTCCACCTTCGCCATACCCCACTTCTTCTTCCACCTGACCCATCTGCACCACGCCACCCTTGGCGAGAAGGTGTTCCTCACAACCGCCAATGCCGTCGTCGCCCTGCTCGGCCTTCTCGTCATCGCCCTGACGCTCGTCCGAGACGCCAGGCGTCGCCGCACTCCGGCCACGTGATGCGGGCGGACCCGGCGCGACGCCGGGTCCGCCCGTTTCAGGTGTGCTGATCTCGCCCT
>NZ_JAKKFG010000020.1:0-99397 GCF_022230905.1 Micromonospora salmantinae | reverse complement strand
CCGCGACCGGGCCGCCGCCTCGGCCGGGGCGAGCGCGGGGGGCGCCGGCTGGGCGGCCAGGGCGCGCACGTCGATCCAGCGCCAGGCGGCGAGCGCCACAGCGCTGCCAGCGGCGCCGGCCCAGGCCGCGTCGGGCAGACCAAGCCCGGCGTACGGAGTCAGCACCACCGCCGCGCCGCCGAGCCCACCGGCCAGCACGCTCCACCGTCGGGCCGACCGGCGAAGCCGACCCAGCCTCCGGAAGTACCGTGTCCGCTCGTCTGCCACAGTGACCCCCTCGATCCGGTCGTTCAGCCGGCGGCGGTCGGGTCGCCGGTGCCCCGCTCGCGAGCCATGCTGGCGCGCAGCTCGTCCAACCGGGCGGCGGCCGTCGGGTCGTTGGCCGGGCCGGTCTTCTCGGATTGCGGCACGGCCGGTCGCTGCGCCGCGCCGCCGAGCTGCTCCCCCGCCATGCTGGACCGGATCTGCTCCAACCGGGCGGAGCCTGCCGAGTCGATCGTGGCCTTCTGAATTTCCAACATACGGCCCTCGACGGAGTTGCCGGCCAGTTCGGCGCGACCCATCGCGTTGGCGTACCGCCGCTCGATCCGGTCGCGCACCTCGTCCAGCGACGGGGTGTTGGTGGGCGCGGTCAGCGACGACATCGACTCCAGCGAGCGGGCCACCGTCTCCTGCATCTTGGCCTGCTCCAGTTGGCTGAGCAGCTTGGTGCGCTCGGCGAGCTTCTGCTGGAGGATCATCGAGTTGTTCTCGACCGCTCGGCGGGCCTGGGCGGCGGCGCCCAGCGCCTGGTCGTGCAGGGTCTTCAGGTCCTCGGTGGCCTGCTCGGCGGAGACGAGCTGGCTGGCCAGGGTCTGCGCGGACTGCTCGAACCGCACCGCCTCGGCCTCGTCGCCCTTGGCCCGGGCCTGGTCGGACAGCACCAGGGCCTGCCGGGCGTTGCCCTGCAACCGCTCGACCTCGGTCATCTGCCGAGACAGCTTCATCTCCAACTGACGCTGGTTGCCGATCACCGCGGCAGCCTGCTGAACCAGCGCCTGGTGCTGCCGCTGGGCATCCTCGATGGCCTGCTGGATCTGCACCTTGGGATCGGCATGCTCGTCGATCTTCGCACCGAAGAGCGCCATCAGGTAGTTCCAACCCTTGACGAACGGGTTCGCCATCTCCGCGGTATCCCCTCAGTAGCGTCGCTCCACCACGGCCGGGCCGGCTGGACCGACCGACCATGACCGGCCGGTCTCCATCGTCCCAGCCGAACGCCAATGAGGCATCCGTACCGGGCGGTCGACAGCACCGGCGGCTCCTGCGAGCAACCCTACGCGGCCGGGGCCAGCCCGCCCATGGTCAACTGGATCGGCGACTCAGGCCGCGCAGACCACGTCCCGGTCGCGCTCGGTCGGGCGGACCCGGGTGCTGCGCAGGGTGGCCTTGAGCGGCGATTCCTGGCGGACCGAGACAGCGACCTTGCCGTCGGAGGTGACCTGACGGACACCCCGGTTGGTGCTCTTGGCGGCGGCGTCGGCCGGCTCGTCCTGCATCGAGACGAGCACCCCGGGCATCTGCTCGGCGAGCGCCACGGTGTCGCTCACCTCACGCAGCAGCTCGGAGAGGCGGGCACCGAGGGCGTCGCAGATCGCGGCGAGCAACTCGCTCGACGGTTCCTTGTGCCCGCGCTCGATCTCGGAGAGGTAGCCGAGGCTGACGTTGGCGGCGGTGGAGACCTCACGCAGCGTGCGCTGCTGGCCCTGCCGACGCGCTCGCAGTGCGTCACCGATCACCCGGCGTAGCAGGATCATCGCACCTCCCCCTGAGGGATACCTCGCGCCCGCCGCTGGGCAGCCGGTCGCGGCGGACCACGCCGACCCCGAACGTCGGAGCCTTCCCGCAACCGTACCCGTTGCGGGCCCGAGCGACATCCCGCCCCGCCCGTCGGTTCGTCGGGACGGGCTCACCGGGGCACGCCGCCGCCCGTGTGGCGTCGGCTCGGTGGCTCTGATCGCTTCGGCGGTGGCGTTCACGAGGTTGCGGCGGCCAGCCGCTCGGAAAGCAGCCGCAACGCCTCGACCACCGCCTCCGCTCGGACATGGTCCCGCCCGCTGCCCAGGTGGAGCTGGCGGACCTCGCCGCCGTTCGGACCGGCGACCGCGACGTAGACCAGGCCCACGGGTTTCCCGTCCTGCGGCTCCGGGCCGGCGACCCCCGTGGTGGCCAGCCCCCAGTCCGCGCCGCACCGCTGCCGGCCGCCCTCGGCGAGCGCCGCCGCCACCTCCGGGTCCACCGGCCCTCGCTCGGACAGCAGGTCGTCCGGTACGCCAGCCAGCGTCGCCTTCAACTCGGTGGCGTAGACCACGAGGCCACCCCGGTAGACCCCGCTGACCCCGGCGATGTTCACGATCGAAGCGGCGAGCGACCCACCGGTGAGCGATTCGACAGTGGCCAGGGTTTCGTGCCGCTCGGCCAGCCGGTGCACGACGCCCGCCGCCGCTCTGCCCACCTCGGCACCGTCCACCTCAGCGCCATTCACCCCGGCACCACCCGCCCCAGGACCATTCACCCCGGCACCGCCCGCCCCGCCACCGTTCACCGACACCCCAACCTCCGTCGCACCAACCAGTCCTTCCCCACCCACCAATCCCCAACCCCGACGCCCGACCCAATCGCGGCGATCATGGAGTTGGCGTCACGACACGCCGTTCCGACCGGCGATAACTCCATGATCGATAGGAGCACGCTGGGCAGGGGGTTAACGGGGGCGGCGGAGGCGGAGGGCCTGGGCTATGTAGTCGAAGCCGGTGGCGACCGTGACCAGGACGGCGGCGGCCATGATCCAGGGGCCGACGGCGGCGAGCGCGGCCGGCATCGGCCAGAGGTACCAGGCGATGGCGAGGATCTGGAGCGCGGTCTTGACCTTGCCGCCTCGGCTGGCGGCGATAACGCCGTGCCGGATCACCCAGAACCGCAGCCCCGTGATGCCCAGCTCGCGGACGAGGATCAGCGCTGTCACCCACCAGGGCAGTTGGTCGTACCAGGAGAGCAGCACCAGCGCCGCGCCGGTCAGCGCCTTGTCGGCGATCGGGTCGGCCACCTTGCCCACCGACGTGACCAGCCCGAAGCGGCGGGCGATCCAGCCGTCCACCAGGTCGGTCGCCGAGGCCACCGCGAAGATCAGGCAGGCCGCCATCCGCCAACCGGCGTGGGTCATCCCGGACATGATCACCGAGGCGGCGAAGACCGGCACCAGCACCAGCCGCAGGGCGGTCAACGCGTTGGCCGCGTTGACGACGGGCACCACGGCCACCACCCGGCCCGGCGTCGACTCCGTCGCCCCGGTCACCGCCGGACTCCGCTCGGGCCGCCGTGGCGTTCCCGGCACCGCACCACCTGGGTCCCCCGCTCCGCTCGGGCCCGCCGTCACCGTGCCGCGCCGGGCGCCGCCGAGATCATCTCATCCGGCACAGCGAGCAGGTCCACCCCTTCGGTGCCGGTCACCGTTGCGCGTACCAGATCGCCCGGGCGCAGCGCGGCCAGGTCGACCCCGCCCTCGGCCGGGGCGACCAGGGTGGTGGAACCGTCCACCTCGGGCGCCTGGTGGGCCGCCCGGCCCTCCACGACGCCGTCCTCGATCGAGTCGACAAGCACCTCGACTGTCGAGCCGAGCCGGTCTTCGGCCCGCTGCGAGCAGAGCTCGTCGGCGAGGGCGCTGAGCCGGTCGTAGCGCCGCTTGATCGTCGCGGCGGAGACCTTGCCGGGCAGCCCGGCAGCCTCGGTGCCGTCCTCGTCGCTGTAGTCGAACATGCCGATCGCGTCGAGCCGGGCCTCGGTCAGGAACCGGACCAGCTCGTCGACGTCGGCGCGGGTCTCGCCGGGGAAGCCGACGATGAAGTTGCTCCGGGCGCCCGCGTCCGGGGCCAGGGCGCGGGCACTCGCCAGCAGCTCCAGGAACCGGTCGGTGGAGCCGAAACGCCGCATCCGGCGCAGCACCGGCTCGCTGGAGTGCTGGAACGACAAGTCGAAGTACGGCGCCACGCCCGGGGTGGTGGCGATCGCCTCGACCAGACCGGGCCGGGTCTCGGCCGGCTGAAGGTAGCTGGCCCGCACCCGGACGATGCCGGTCACCGCGGCGAGCTGCGGCAGCAGCTTCTCCAGGGCGCGCGGGTCACCCAGGTCCTTGCCGTACGAGGTGGAGTTCTCGCTGACCAGCACCAGCTCCCGTACGCCGGTCTTGGCCAGCCACTCCGCCTCGGCGAGCAGCTCGTCCGGGGTACGCGAGACGAAGGCCCCGCGGAAGGCCGGGATGGCGCAGAACGCGCAGCGACGGTCGCAGCCGCTGGCCAGCTTCAGCGAGGCCACCGGGCCGGTGTCGAGCCGTCGGCGCAGCACCTGGCGCAGGTGTGCCGGGGTGTGCTCGTCGGTGTCGACGACGGTGCGGGTCACAGTGCCGTGGCCGGGCAGCGACACCCCGCTGTCGCGGCGCTGCACCGGGGTCAGCGGCAACAGCTCGCGCCGGTCCCGTGGGGTGTGCGCGGTGATCTGCTCGCCGGCGACGACGGCGTTCAGCCGGGCGGCGATGTCGGGATAGTCGTCGAAGCTCAGCACCGCCTGGGCCTCGGGCAGGCTGTCGGCCAACTCCCGGCCGTACCGCTCGGCCATGCAGCCCGCGGCGACCACCTTGGCGCCCGTTCCGGCGGCGGCGAGCAGGGTCTGGATCGAGTCCTGCTTGGCCTTCTCCACGAAACCGCAGGTGTTGACGACCACCACGTCGGCGCCCTCGCCGTCGGTGGTCACCTGCCAGCCGTCGGCGTGCAGGCGGGCGGCCAGCTCCTCCGAGTCGACCTCGTTGCGGGCACAGCCCAGGGTCAGCAGGGCGACGCGACGGCCCTCGGCGTGGTCAGCGGGAGAAGGAGAGGTGGCAGACACCATCCGAGGGTACCGGGCCGGCCGGGTAACCCCATGCACGCGGGCTGCGGAGACGGTCGACACCGAGGCGAACGTCATTCCGGTCAGCGCGCCTCGGCGCCAACCCGGGTCAGCACGTCGAGCAGGAACACCTCGGTGCCGGCCAGGCCGGTGGAGCAGAAGACGGAGATCTGGTTCGCCGTGGTCCGGCCGGGAACCGCGCCGGCCAGGATGCCGCCCAGGTCACGCAACCGCCCGGCGTACGGGGGTGTGGCCGCGAGCATCGGCGGCTGGTAGTCCGCCGCCTGGGCCGGTGAATCGGTGACCAGCAGGTCGGCGGTGTCCAGCAGGTCGGTGCCGAACTCGCTGCGGTCGCGCTGCTTGAAACCGACCGCGTTGACGTGCGTGCCGGGGCTGAGGTCGGCGGCGCAGAGCACCGGGGTCGGGCTGGTGGTCGCCAGCACCACCAGGTCCCGCCCGGCGACGGCCGATCCCGGGTCGGCCACCGCCCGGGCCGGCACGCCCAGTTCGGCACGGACCCGGGCGGCGAACGCCTCCCGGCGAGCGGCGGAGCGGCTGTGCACCACCACCTCGCGCAACGGACGGACCGCGGCGGTGGCCCAGACCTGGGTCCACGCCTGCCGGCCGGAGCCGATCACCGCGAGGGTGGCGGCGTCGGGACGCGCCAGCGCGTCGACAGCGAGGCCCCCCATCCCTCCGGTACGACGGGAGCCCAACTCCTCGCCGACCGCGACCGCCCGAATCGCCCCGGTCCGGGCGTCGTGCAGCACCACCAACTGCTCGCCCTGCGGGTGACCGAAGGTGTCGTACGAGCGGAAGCCGTACCACTCGCCGACCAGGTGCCCGGCGGTGAGAACCATCCGCCCGCCGCCCAGCGGTGCGGCGGCCCGGGGCGGCGCGATCAGGCGCCCCTCGTACGCGGCCAGGAGGGCGGCGCGCATGGCGTCGACAGTGGTGGCGGCGTCCAGCGCGGCGGCGACCTCCGGGTCGGCGTAGAGCATGGTCATGGTGGCGATACTGCAAGTTGAAGTCAGGTGGAGGTCAACGGACCGTGGTGGTGGTCACGGCCCCGCCACCCGGGGCCGGTGCTAGCGTCGGCGCCGGCGGCCGGATGCTCGTGGCCGCTCCGGACGAGTGGTGGGCGTACCCGGTCAGGCCAAGACGCCCCGCGTGACGTGCAGACTCGACTCGTCCCGGCGCGGCAGCCCGGGCGCTTCCGGTGAGGTGAACGATGGCCTGGCTCGTACTGGTGATCTCGGGACTGTTGGAGACGGCCTGGGCGATCGCCCTGGACCGCAGCGCCGGCTTCAGCCGGCTGGTCCCGTCAGTGGTGTTCGTGGTGACCCTGCTGCTGAGCATGGCCGGGCTGTCGTACGCGCTCCGGGACATCCCCGTCGGCACCGGCTACGCGGTGTGGGTCGGCATCGGCGCGGTCGGCACCGCGCTGGTCGGGATGCTGGCGCTCGGCGAGTCGGCGAGCCTGCCCCGGATCCTCTGCCTCCTGCTGGTGGTCGCCGGCGTGATCGGTCTCAAGATCTTCCACTGAGGCGCCCCGTCGGCAGGCGTGGCCGGCGCCCACAGTGGGTAGTGATCGATTCGTCACGACAGGCTCTCACCCGGAGGAAGACATGGCCGACATGCCGAGCACCGCCCGTCCCCGCAGCAACGCCGCCCGCATCCTCACCATCGTGGGCTTCGTCTTCGCGGTCCTGGCCCTGCTGCTCAACCCGATCATCTTCGGCGTGCTCGGCGTCATCGCTGGCGTCGTCGGCGCGGTGCTCGGTGACAAGCCGCTGGGCTGGTACGCCGCCGCGGCCAGCGTCGTCGCCGCGATCATCAGCCTGGTGGTCTTCGCCGCGCTGATCAACAACTGACCACTCCCCCCGTCGCGGGCCCGTCGGATTCCGGCGGGCCCGTCGTGCGTCGGGGGTCGGTCAGTCCACGTCGCCGCGCAGGCCGGTCAGGACCTCGTCCAGCTCGTCCGGCTTGACCAGCACGTCGCGCGCCTTCGACCCCTCGGACGGCCCGACCACTCCCCGGGTCTCCATCAGGTCCATCAGGCGGCCCGCCTTGGCGAAACCGACCCGCAGCTTGCGTTGCAGCATCGAGGTCGAGCCGAACTGCGAGGTGACCACCAGCTCCACCGCCTGCACCAACAGGTCCAGGTCGTCGCCGATGTCCTCGTCAATCTTCTTCTTGGTCTCCTGCGCCGGGGCCAGCACGTCCTTGCGGAACTCCGGCTCACGCTGGTCCTTGCAGAACTTCACCACGTCGGCGATCTCGCGCTCGGTGACCCAGGCGCCCTGGATCCGGACCGGCTTGGAGGCGCCCATCGGCAGGAAGAGCCCGTCACCACGGCCGAGCAGCTTCTCCGCGCCCGGTTGGTCGAGGATGACTCGGGAGTCCGCCAGGGAGGAGGTGGCGAACGCCAGCCGGGACGGCACGTTCGCCTTGATCAGACCGGTCACCACGTCGACCGAGGGGCGCTGGGTGGCCAGCACCAGGTGGATGCCGGCGGCCCGGGCCAGCTGGGTGATCCGGACGACCGAGTCCTCCACGTCGCGCGGCGCGACCATCATCAGGTCGGCCAGCTCGTCCACGATCACCAACAGGTACGGGTACGGACGCATCTCGCGTTCGCTGCCCGGCGGTGCCGTGATCTCGCCGCTGCGGACCTTGCGGTTGAAGTCGTCGATGTGCCGGACCCCGTTGGCGGCGAGGTCGTCGTAACGCATGTCCATCTCGCGGACCACCCAGTCCAGCGAGTCGGCCGCCTTCTTGGCGTTCGTCACGATCGGGGTGACCAGGTGGGGAATGCCCTCGTAGCCGGTCATCTCGACCCGCTTCGGGTCGATCAGCAGCAGCCGCACCTCGTCCGGGGTGGCCCGGGTGAGGATGGACACCAGCAGGGTGTTGAGGCAGCTCGACTTGCCCGCGCCGGTGGCCCCGGCGATCAGGATGTGCGGCATCTTCGCGAGGTTGGCCACCACGTAGCCGCCCTCGATGTCCTTGCCGAGCGCCACCACCATCGGGTGGTGATCGCTGGTCGCCGCGCGCGAGCGCAGCACGTCGCCGAGGGCCACGTTCTCCGGGTCGGTGTTCGGGATCTCCACGCCGACGGCGCTCTTGCCCGGGATCGGGCTGAGGATCCGTACGTCCGGTGACTTCACCGCGTACGCGATGTTGCGGGACAGCTGGGTGATCCGCTCGACCTTGACGCCGTGCCCCAGCTCCACCTCGTAGCGGGTGACGGTCGGGCCGCGGGTGAAGCCGGTGACGGCGGCGTCCACGTCGAACTGGTCGAACACGCCGGTCAGCGCGGCGATCACCTCGTCGTTGGCCTTGCTGCGGGTCTTCGCGGCCGCCCCGGCGCTGAGCATGTTTGCCGGCGGCAGGGTGTAGTCCCCGGACAGCCCGGTCAACGCGAGCTGCTCGGCCCGGGTCGGGGCGGGCGAGTGCTCCGGCGGGTCGACCGGCGGCTTGCGGCTCGCCGGCACCTTCGCCGGAGACTTGCGCGGCAGCACCATGGTCTCCTGGAGGTCCGCGCCGTCCAGGTCCTCGAAGTCGTCCGGGTCCAGTGGCGCGGGCATCCGCTTCGCCGGTCGCTTGCGCGCCGGCTTGGCGGCCACCTCGTCCGCCTCCTCATCCGCCTCCGGTGCGCCGACCAGCCCACCCGCGAGCAGGCCCAGCCGCTCCGGGATCTTGTTGATCGGCGTCGCGGTCACCACGAGCAGACCGAAGAGCAGAAGCAGGATGAGCAGCGGCACCGCCACCCAGGCGGTGACCGCCCGCTCCAACAGCCCGCCGACGCCCGCGCCGACCAGACCGCCGGCGAAGTCACGCTCCAGCGGGTCGGCCGGGTCCTGACCGATCTGGAGCAGCGCGGCGGTCGACACCAGCAGCGACCCCCAGCCGATCAACCCACGGCCCCGGTGCTCCGGATCGGCCGGCTGACGCATCAACCGCCACGCCCCGATCATCAGCAGCACCGGAACGACAACCGAGATCGCACCAAGGAACAGCCGGATCGTGTCGGCCAGTCGCGCGCCCACCGGCCCCGCTCCGGACAGCCAGAGCGCCACGGCGGTGAGCAGGGCGAGCCCGAACATGAGCAGCCCGGCACCGTCGCGGCGGTGCTCCGGGTCGAGGTCGCGGGCCGAGGCGGCCTGCCGGCCGGCGGCGCGCACCGCCCAGCCCATCCCGTGCGCCAACCCCATCCACAGTGCACCGACCGCACGACCGACGTAGACCGCCGGGCCGGGCCGGGACGGCGTGGTGCGACGTCGGACCGGTGCCCGGGTGGTCTTCTTCGCCGGTTGACGGGCACGACTGTTGGTGCCACCGCGCGGCGACGCGCCGCGTCGCCGGCTCGCCTGAGAGGTACGGCCCGCCATAGAGTCACGGTAACGGTGGGGCCGGGCAGAACCCCGCTTTTCCGGGTCGTGTCCGCGCGTCGTAACACGAACCCCACCGCCGGTCGTGATATCCGCCTCAGAAGGGATGCCCCATGGCGTCGCCGGAAATCGACGGCGATCCGGACGATCCGCTGGCCGGGCACCCTGGCGCGCTGCGTCCGCTGACCGGTGAACTGGTCGCCGCGGTCCTCGCTGCCCGTGGCCGGTCCGTCGGCCCGACCCCGGACGGCGAGCTGGTGGGCCACTTCGACGACAACCTGATCTGGTTCCTGCGCGTCGGCGGGGACGGGGAGCTGCTCCAGATCCGCACCATGGTCGATCCGACCTTCGGCATCGAACGGGTGCCCGACCTGTACGCGTTCTGCAACTCCTGGAACCACGACCGGCTCTGGCCCAAGGCGTTCGTCCACGTCGCCGACGACGGTCGGGCCCGGGTGTACGGAGAGGTGATCACCGACCTGGAACGCGGCGTGACCCCACACCAGCTCGACCAACTGCTCGACTGTGGCATCTCCACCGGCTGCCAGCTGGCCGTGGCGGTTCGTCGACTGCCCGGCGCGGTGCCGTCGTGACCGGCCGGGACGAGTTCACCGGCAGCCGCACCGGCACGACACCCACCGGCTCCGGTGACCGCCTCGCGCGGGGCCGCGTACCGGCGCTGGAGACCGCGCTCGCCGCGGCCCGGGACCTCCCCGACGGCCCGGCCCGGCAGGTGGCCCTGGAGCGGCTCGCCGAGCGCGCCGACGCGGCCGGCGACGTCCGGTCCGGGATGGACGCGCGATTCGCGTTGATCGAGGCGTACCTGCTGCACGGGGAGCGGTGGCGTCTGGTCGAGCCGGTCCGGCGCTGCCGGGCCGCCGCCGACCACCGCCCCGACCTCCTCACCGAGACGGAGGCCGGGCTGCTGCTGCGCTACCAGCGGTACGCAGTGGAGGCGTTGCTCGGCACCCCCCGGGTCGGGCTGGACCAGACCCGGTCCCTGCTGCACGACCTGGCCCACCGCGTCGGCGCGGATGGTCCGGACACACCGACCGTCGCGGAGCTGCACTGCCGGATCGCCGATCATCTCGGCGACGAGCCCACCGCCCGGCACTGGTACGAGCGATGGTCCGGAAAACGGCCGGGCCCGGCCGGCGGCTGCCCGGGCTGCGCCTCGGCACGGCGTGCCGAGCTGCTGGCCGGCTGGGGCGAGTGGCATGCCGCGGTCAGTGATCTCGGGGAAACCGACGGCGACCCGCAGGCCTGCACCGACCAGCCCGAGCGGGACCTGGTCGCCGGTCTGCTGCCGGCACTGCGCACCGGCGAGCCGGCGCGGGCGGCGACGTCGCACGTGCGGGCGTACCGCCGGCACCGGCGGGAGCGCGCGGCGTTCCCGCACCTCGCCGCGCACCTGCGGTTCTGCGCGCTGGGCGGGCACCTGGAGCGCGGGCTGGCCATCCTGGCCGAGCAGCTTCCCCGGTTGGACCGGCCGACCGACGATCTCGCCGCCATGGAGTTCGCCGCCGCCGGGGCGCTGGTCTGCGGGCTGGCTGCCGAGGCAGGGCTGGGCGGGCGGACGATGCCCCGGCCGGCGTACGGCGAGCGGACGGCCACCGAGTTGGACGTCGCCACCCTCGGGGCGCTGCTGCTCGGGATGGCCAACGAGTTGGCCGGCAGCTTCGACGCCCGCAACGGCACCGGGCATCACTCCGGACGGATGGCCGCCTGGCTGGCCGAGCGCCCGCTAGCGGCGCCGGTTCCGCTACCCGCCGACGACGAACCTGACGAGCCCGACGCCGACTGGTCCGACCTCCAGGCCGACGCCGACGCCGAGCCCGAGCTGGGCGAACGCGAGTTGTCGGCGCTCTCCCTCGGCATGATCACCGAAATCTTGGACGGGCGCGGCGACCGGTACCTGGTGGACGAGGGCGAGACAGTGGTCGGCCACTGGGAGGGGGCGGTGATCCAGTTCCGGCGGGCCGGTGAGCGCGGCGAGGTGCTGCACGCCCGTGCCATGGCCAACCGCCGGCTGCCGGCGGCCCGCCGCGCCGAGGCGTACGCCTTCTGCAACGCGTGGAACCACGACCGGCTACTGCCCAAGGCGTACGCGCACGACCTCGGCGACGAGTTGGTGCTGGCCGGCGACGTGGCCACCGACCTGGCGCACGGGGTCGCCCCGGCGCAGCTACGGGTCCTCATGGAGGCCGCCATCGCCACCGGCGTCGCGTACGCCGAGGCCGTCGCCGCGCTGCCCTGACTCCCGGATACGGCGGACGCCGGCCCACCCCGTTCAGGTGGACCGGCGTCAGCGGGAGTTGCTCAGACCTCGACGACGGTGGGAACGATCATCGGCCGACGACGGTACTTGTCGTTGACCCACCGCCCCACGGTCCGCCGGACGATCTGCTGAAGCTGGTGCGGGTCGGTGATGCCGTCCGCCGCCGCCCGGTTGAGCGCCTCGGTGACCAGCGGCACCACCGGGTTGAACGCCTCCGGGTCCTCGGAGAAACCCTTCGCGGAGAGCGTCGGGCCGGCGACCACCTTGCCGGTGACCGAGTCGACGACCACTGTGGTGGCGATGAAACCGCCGTCACCGAGGATCCGCCGTTCGGTGAGCAGCGACTCGCTGACGTCACCGACGGCGAGGCCGTCCACGTAGACGTACCGGCTCTTCACGTGCCCGACCAGGGTGGCGCGGCCCTCGACCAGGTCGACCACGTCGCCGTCCTCGCAGATCACCACCCGGTCGGCGGCGACCCCGGATTCGATGCCGAGCCGGGCGTGGGCGCGCAGGTGACGCCACTCGCCGTGCACGGGCATCAGGTTGCTGGGCCGGACCACGTTGAGCAGGTAGAGCAGTTCCCCGGCGGGGGCGTGCCCGGAGACGTGCACCTTGGCCACGTCCTTGTGCACGACCACCGCGCCGGCCCGCGCGAGCCGGTTGATCACCCGGTAGACCGAGGTCTCGTTGCCGGGCACCAGGGAGGAGGCCAGCACGACCGTGTCACCGGGGGCGATGGTGATGTGCCGGTGGTCGCCGCTGGCCATCCGGCCCAGCGCGCTCATCGGCTCACCCTGGGAACCGGTGGACATCAACACGATCTGCTCCGGCGGCAGCGTGGTCGCCTCCTCGATCCCGATGACCAGGCCGGTCGGGATGTTGAGCAGGCCGAGGTCCCGGGCGATGCCCATGTTGCGGACCATGGACCGGCCGATCAGCGCGACCTTGCGACCGTGCTCGGCGGCGGAGTCGAAGACCTGCTGCACGCGGTGCACGTGCGAGGCGAACGAGGCCACGATGATCCGACCCTTGGCCTTCGCGAAGATCGAATCGAGCACCGGGCCGATCTCCCGCTCCGGGGTGACGAATCCGGGGATCTCCGCGTTGGTGGAGTCGGACAGCAGCAGGTCGACGCCTTCGGCGCCGAGCCTGGCGAAACCGGCCAGGTCGGTGATCCGGCCGTCCAGCGGCAGCTGGTCCATCTTGAAGTCGCCGGTGTGCAGCACCAGGCCGGCGGGGGTGCGGATGGCCACCGCGAGGGCGTCCGGGATCGAGTGGTTGACAGCGAAGAACTCACACTCGAACGGGCCGAGCCGCTCGCGGCCGCCCTCCCGCACGGTCAGCGTGTACGGCTGGATCCGCCGCTCGGCCAACTTCGCCTCGACCAGGGCGAGGGTGAACTGTGAGCCGACCAGCGGGATGTCGGGCTTGTGGGCGAGCAGGTACGGCACCGCGCCGATGTGGTCCTCGTGACCGTGCGTCAGCACGATCGCCTGGACGTCGGCCAGCCGGTCCAGGATCGGACCGAAGTCGGGCAGGATCAGATCCACACCCGGCTGCTCGACGTCAGGGAAAAGCACCCCGCAGTCGACGATCAGCAACTTGCCGTCGTACTCGAAGACGGTCATGTTCCGACCGATGGCGCCGAGCCCGCCGAGCGGGATGATCCGCAGGCCACCTTCCGGCAGCGGCGGGGGTAGCTCCGCCTCGATGTGCGCCTCGGTCACGCGTCCACCTCATTCTGCGACGCCGTTACTCGACGTCCATCGTGTCGTTCGTTCATTCGGGCAGCTCCAGGCCCGCTGCCGCGAAGTCCGCGCGCAGCTGGGCGATCTCGTCGTCGGTGGCGTCCACGAGCGGGGGTCGCACCGGGCCGGCCGGCAGGCCCAGCGACGCCAGGCCCGCCTTCACCAGGATGGTGCCCTGGGTACGGAAGATGCCGGTGAACAGCGGCAGCAGCCGCCGGTGCAGGGCCAGCGCGGTCGGCATGTCCCCCGCGTCGTACGCCTCGATCATCTGTACGGTCAGCGCCCCGGTGAAATGCGTCGAGGTGCCGACCACGCCCACGCACCCGACGGCCAGCGCCGGCAGGGTGAGGGCGTCCTCGCCGCTGTAGAAGGCGAGGGTGGTCCGGCTGGTGACCCAGCTGGTGGCGGTCAGGTCGCCCTTGGCGTCCTTGACCGCGACGATCCGGCCGTGTTCGGCGAGCCGGACCAACGTCTCGGTGTCGATCGGCACGCCGGAGCGGTGCGGAATGTCATAGAGCATCACCGGTAGGCCGGTGGCGTCGGCCACCGCTGTGAAGTGTCGCAGCAACCCGCTCTGCGGCGGCTTGTTGTAGTACGGGGTGACCACCAGCAGGCCGTGCGCACCCGCCTTCTCGGCGGCGGCGGCCAGCTCGATGGTGTGCCGGGTGTCGTTGGTGCCAACGCCCGCGACCACCTTGGCGCGGTCACCGACGGCCTCCACCACGGCTCGGATCAGGTGTTCCTTCTCCACGTCGGTGGTGGTCGGCGACTCGCCGGTGGTGCCATTGACCACCAGCGCGTCGTTGCCCTGCTCGTCGACCAGGTGGCTCGCCAGCCGGGCGGCGCCGTCGAGATCGAGGGAACCGTCGGGGGCGAACGGGCTCACCATGGCTGTGAGCAGCCGGCCGAACGGGCGGGACGCCGGTCGGGCCGCGGCGTCGAGGTGGTCGTGCGTCATACCCTCCAACCTAGCGGACGACCAGCCGAGGCCCGCCGGGGAAGGGCTCAGGACGCCTCGTGCGGGCTGGCCGCCACTTCGGTGCCGTCCGGCAGGGTGGTGATCACGAAGTCGGCGAACACGTTCGGGGCGACCCCCTGGAGCTGGCGCAGGCACTCCACGGCCAGCTCACGGATCTCCACGTCGGCGTGCTCGGTGGCCCGCATCGCCACGAAGTGCCGCCAGGCCCGGTAGTTGCCGGAGACCACGATCCGGGTCTCGGTGGCGTTGGGCAGCACCGCGCGGGCCGCCTGCCGGGCCTGCTTGCGGCGCAGCGTCGGGTTGGGCTCGTCGGAGAAGCGCTGCTCGAGGCCCTCCAGCAACTCGGTGTACGCCCGAACGCTCGCCTCGGCGGCCTCCACGAACTTCTTGTGCAGCTCCGGGTCATCGGCGATGACGGCCGGCTCGACCATGGCCGCGTCCCGCTCCGGGACGTAACGCTGCGACAGCTGGGAGTACGAGAAGTGCCGGTGCCGGATCAGCTCGTGGGTGAAGGAGCGGGACACCCCGGTGAAGTAGAAGGTGACCGACCCGTGCTCCAGCACGCTCAGGTGGCCCACTTCGAGGATGTGCGCCAGGTAGCCGGCGTTGGTGGCGGTCGCCGGGTTCGGCTTCTTCCACGACTGGTAGCAGGCCCGACCGGCGAACTCGGCGAGCGCCTGGCCGCCCTCCGCGTCGGTCGACCACGGCACGTCGTCCGGGGCCGCGAATTGGGTCCACGCGATCAACTTGACCTGGGGCTGCACCATGTCCGGCATTCCTGGGACTTTAGTGGTGGGGTGCCGCCCGACCCAACTCAGGCGCGCCCCGTGCAATGTCGATCACTCAGCCAGCGCCGAACCCGCCGACGCACCAGGCCGACAGCCTGGGGGCGTCGGCCGGGTGCCGGGTGCCGGGTGCCGGGGATCGTCGTCGGGGCCGGGGCGGACAGATCCATCGGCGTCCTTTGGAGCTGAATCGTTGGCGACATCACCCCCGGCGGGTGGGCCGCCCGAGCCGGCGACCGAGGCCCGAGCGACCGGGGCCCGAGCGACCGGGGCCCGAGCGGTTCGGCAGCCGCTGCACCCGCAAGATCGCGCAACATCCTGGATGTAGTGGCATCGATCGCGCCCGACTCCACTACATCCAGGATCGAGCGCGCTCTTACATCCAGGATCGAGCGCGCTCTCGGGGCCAGGTACGTCGGCCGTCGTGCGCCCCGGACTCGGGTGGGCGCCGGAGGAGGCCCGTGATGTCGTAAACGAATCAGCTCCAAAGGACGCTCGAACAACGCATGCCGGTCGCACCCGGGCACCGGCCCGTCGGGCGGCGGCAGGTCGCGCACTGGCGCGCCAGGCAGCGGCGCGTCAGACGGCAGCACAGCGGGGCGAGGCGGGGCGGGCGGGGCGGGGCGGTCAGACGTAGAGCGAGGTGAACGGCGCCCAGGGCAGGTTGCGAAGCACCGAGAAGGCCAGCCACGCGGCCAGGAAACCGCCGATGACCTTCGAGCTGATCCGCAGCTCGGGCAGTCGCCACCCGAACGCCTGGTTCCCCGCCCAGGCCACGAAGAGGTACGCGAGGAACGGCAACGCGAAGACGAACAGGAAGTGGTGCCGGGCGGCGGCCGGCAGGTCGCCGTGCAGCACGTACCAGAGCGCTCGGGTGCCACCACAGCCCGGGCAGTCCAGCCCGGTGGTCAACTTGAGCAGACAGGTGGGCGCGGCGTCCGGGTCGGCGTAGGTCGGGTTGCTGAGCAGCGCGTAGCTCATGCCGACGGCGACGCAGCCGACCGCGGCCAGCGGCACCGCCCAGCGCGGGGAACGCTCGTAGAGCCGCAGCACGAACCGGGTGAGCCGGTCCGGCTCAGGCGCCGGGTAGCCACCCGGCGGTGTCGTCGGCCAACCCTCCGGACCCGCGCCACCGTAATTGAGGCCACCGGGAGCCGTGTCACCGTCGGCCGGCGCCGTGTGGACCGCGCCGGGGGCTGGGTGCGGCTGATCGACCGGTCCGGGAGCGCTCGTCACGCGCTCACGGTACACCGGACACGCCGGCCAACGCGGCGGTGAGCGGACCGGCCAGATCGCCGGCTGCCGGCGGGGCCACCGCGTCCAGGCCGAGCCAGCCGGCGAGGCGGTACAGCTCGGCGGCGAGCGCGACCGCGGTCTCCCCCGGGTCGGCGCCGGGTTCGAGCCAGGCGGCCGGCACCAGCAGCACCCCGGCCTTCCGATCGGCCTTCAGGTCGACCCGGGCGGTGAACCGGTCGCCCTGCAGGAACGGCAACACGTAATAGCCGTAGACCCGCTGTGGCGCCGGGACGTAGATCTCGATCCGGTAGCTGAAGTCGAACAGCCGCTCGGTGCGGGCCCGTTCCCAGATCAGCGGGTCGAAGGGGCTGACCAGTGTGTTGCCCCGAACCCAGCGGGGCAGCCGGGCGGACGTGTGCAGCCAGGCCGGCTGTCGCCAGCCCGCCACGGTGACCGGCACCAGCTCACCGGCCTCGGCCAGCTCCGCGACGGCCTGTCGGGCGCCGGCCAGCGGTAACCGGAAGTAGTCGCGCAGCTCCGGCTCGGCGGCGACCCCTAGGGACCGCGCGGCGAGGGCCACCAGCGTCCGGTACGCCTCGGCGTCGGTCGGGGTGGGCGCGGCCAGCACCCTCGCGGGCAGCACCCGCTCGGGCAGGTCGTAGCGGCGGGCGAAGGAGGTGCTGCGCTCGGCGGCGGCCACCTCCCCGGCCCAGAACAGGAACTCCAACGCTCGCTTGACAGCCGACCAGTTCCAACCCCAGTTGCCGGTCTCCCGGGGCGCGTCGTGCTTGATCTCGGCGGCGGTCAGCGGCCCCCGGACGGCCACCTCGTCCCGGACCCAGGCGACCAGCTCCGGCTGCTCCTGGGCGATCCGCCGCATGCCGCCCCAGGATTCGCTGTGCGCCCTGGCCATCCGCCAGCGCAGCATCAGGTGCAGCTCCACCGGGACCAGCGACGCCTCATGGCCCCAGTATTCGAACAGCTCACGGGGGCGCCGGTAGGCGGCCTGGTCGAGCAACGTGGTCGGGTAGGGCCCGAGCCGGCTGTAGAGCGGCAGGTAGTGCGCCCGTTGCAGCACGTTGACCGAGTCCATCTGGATCAGCCCGACCCGACCCAGCACGCGACGCAGGTGCCGGCGGGTGGGCACGCCAGTGGGCGCCGGGTCGGCGAAGCCCTGGGCGGCGAGCGCCACGCGGCGGGCCTGGGCGAGCGAGAGCGATTCCGGTGCGATCATCGTCGGCGACCTTAATTCATCGGTACGACGCCGGTGCGGGAAGCTGGACGTGACGACCAACGGGGCATAGAACGGTGCAATGCTGACCATCCGTCGGGAGGAGCCGGACGACGCCGAGGCGGTCGCCCGGGTACACGTGCACGGCTGGCAGGCGGGCTACGCCGGCTTCATGCCCGACGAGGTGCTGGGGCGGCTCAACGTGGTGGCCTGGGCGCAGCGTCGTCGCGACGTCGGCACCGCCGATCCGGAGCACCCGTTCATCACCCTGCTCGCCGAGGTGGACGGGTTGGTCGTGGGCTTCACCACCTTCGGGCCGTACCGCCGCAACCAGGACCGGGACGACCTGGACCCGACGGTCGGCGAGGTGGTGGCGCTCTACGTGGAGCCGGCCCACTGGGGTGACGGGACCGCTGCGGCGTTGCTGGACGCCGCCCGCAGCGGGCTCACCGAGCGGGGCTGGGCCGGCTACCGGGCGTGGGTGCTGGCGGACAACCGGCGGGCCCGGCGGTTCTGCGAGCGCGCCGGCCTGTCAGCGGACGGTGAGCGGTCGACCTACCAGGTGCCGCTGGCCGGTGGGGGCGCGCCGGTCGGGCTGGTCGAGCTGCGGTACGCCGGACGTCTCGACCGCTGACCCGTTCGGGGTCAGCCACCGGCGGATCGGCAGGAAGGCCAGCAGCGCCAGACTGACCCACACGTAGGCGTTGCTGCCCAGGAAGCCGTCGACGCCGGTGAAGTCCTTCTCCCAGAGCCAGACGGTCCGGCTGATCAGCAACGCGTACCCGATGGTCGCGGCGAGCAGCAGGACCTGCCGTCGGCGGCCGGCCGGCGCGGCCATCGCGTTGTCGACCAGCAGGATCAACGCGGGCAGCAGCCAGACCAGGTGGTGCACCCAGGTGACCGGGCTGACGAGGCACATCACCGCGCCGGTCAGCGCCAGGCCGGTCGCCTCGTCGCCGGCCGCGACGGCGGCCCGGGACCGCCAGGCCCAGAGCGCCAGGGTGCCGAGCACCAGCACCAGCCACAGCAGGGTGCTCGGGTGCTCCGGGTCGAGCCGGGCGACCACCCCGCGCAGCGACTGGTTGGAGACGAAGGCCAACTCGCCCACCCGTCCGGTGTTCCACAGCGCCTCGGTCCAGAACTCCCGCGAGGCGTCCGGGAAGAGCGCGGCGGCCAGCAGCGACACCCCGGCGGCGGTGCCGCTGGCGGTGAGCGCCGCCCGCCACCGCCCGGTCACCAGCAGGTAGACGATGAACACGCCAGGGGTCAGTTTGATCGCCGTGGCGAGGCCGATGCCCACCCCCGTCCACCGGTTGCCGGCCGGCAGCAGCCGCAGCAGGTCCACCGCCACCAGGAAGAGCAGCAGCGTGTTGACCTGGCCGAAGTTGACCGTCTCCCGCATCGGTTCGAACGCGGCGGCCAGGCAGAGCGCCACGGCGAGGGCGAACCACCGGGTCCAGCCGGCGCGGCGGGCGATCGGGTCGACCAGCCACCAGATCAGCACGGTGGTGGTGGCCACGCTGGCGAGCACGCTCACCACGATCGCGGCCGTCCACGGCAGGTACGCCATCGGCAGCATGACCAGCGCGGCGAACGGCGGATAGGTGAAGCCGTACTGGGTGCCCGGCTTGAGGTAGTCGTAGATCTCCCCGCCGTCGTGCACCCACCAGGTCAACGCGCCGTAGTAGACCTTCAGGTCGAAGAACCCGTGCCGGACGGCGGCGACGGCGAGGAACCCGGTGACCGCCGCGGCGAGCACCACCACCCCGACGACCTGCGCGGTCGTCCTGTTGGCACCCTGCGCCACCGTCGTCTCCCTCGCCCTGCGTAGGCTTCCGTCCCATGGCTCTCGGGTACGTCCGCCCGGCGCGTCCCGAGGACGCCGGCGAGATCGCACGCATCCAACTCGCGACCTGGCGGGTCGCGTACCGCCGGATCCTGCCTCGGCATGTGCTCGACAACCTGGACGAGGCGTTCCTCGCCCGGCGGTGGAGCGCCGCGGTGCTGGAGCCGCCCTCGGGCGCGCACCGGGTGCTGGTCGCCGTCGAACAGGCCGAGCAATCGTATCTGGTGGGGTTCGCCGCCTCCGGCCCGGCCGACGCCGAGGCGTTGGCCCCGGGTGAGCCGGCCGACGCGCTCGGCCCGGACGTGGCGGCGGTGACCGACCTGCTGGTGGAGCCGCGGTGGGGCCGGCGCGGGCACGGCAGTCGACTGCTCGCGGCCACCGTCGACCTGTGGCGGGAGGACGGGATGAGTCGGGCGGTGGCCTGGGCGTTCGACGGTGACGAGGCGACCCGCAAGTTCCTGACCAGCACCGGGTGGGAGCCCGACGGCGCGGCCCGGGCGCTGGACGTCGACGACATGCTGGTGCCTCAGGTGCGCCTGCACGTGGGCGTGCCGACCGAGAAGGTACCGGCCGAGTGAACCGGTGTGGCGGCCCCGACGCGGGTCAGACCCAACCAGCCCGGCGATCTTGCGGTTTCGGTCGTTGAGATGCGGGTGATGCGCCTTGTGTCGCGACAGAAAGTGCAAGATCGCGGGGTTCAGGGGGTTCGTTCGGCGATCAGCTCGTCGTCGTCCATGGCACCGGTGGGGTGGAAGCCCAGGGAGGTGTAGAGGGCTGCGGCCTTGGTGTTGTCGGGGTGGTACGACAGGCGGACCGGGGGGTTGCCGTCTCGGGCCGCCAGCCAGGGGGCCAGCGTCTGCACGGTGGCCCGGCCAACGCCCTGGGCCTGCTCGGCAGCGTCGATCAGCATTCCGCCGATCCAGTGCGAGCCGTCGTCGTCCACGCCCCACATGACGTGGCCGACGACGGTCTCGTCGGCGTACACGGCCAGCGAGTTCCACACCTCGGAGCGCATGCTGAGCAGCAGATAGCGCGCGCCCAGCGCGGCCACGAACCGGCGCTGGTCGTCACGCGGGGCGACGTCGGCCACCGCCCGCCAGTTGTCGTCGTCGACCGGCCGCAGCGTGACTCGCCGCCCGGCCCGGTCCAGGTGTCCCGCATCGATCATCCGGCGGATGCTACCCGGCCCGCGCCCGTAGATCTTGGGCACTTTCCGTCAGCGCGGAACGGAATACTGCGCTGGGCGGTGTTGTGGGCTGGTCGGCGGGCGGACGCGGGAGAAAGGGGCCGGTCAGTCGAGCAGGGCGTCCAGGCCGACGGTGAGGCCGGGGCGGTTGCGCACCGCGCGGACGGCCAGCAGCACACCCGGCATGAACGACACCCGGTCGTACGAGTCGTGCCGGATGGTCAGCGTCTCGCCGGTGCCGCCGAACAGCACCTCCTGGTGGGCCACCAGGCCGGTGGCGCGCACCGCGTGCACGCGTACCCCGTCGATCTCGGCGCCGCGCGCACCCGGCACCTCGTCCTTCGTGGCGTCCGGGACCGGGCCGAGCCCGGCCTCGGCGCGGGCCCTGGCGATCTGCCGGGCGGTGTGGGTGGCGGTGCCGCTCGGGGCGTCCAGCTTGCGCGGGTGGTGCTGCTCGATGATCTCGACGGACTCGAAGTGTCGGGCGGCCCGCGCGGCGAACTGCATCATCAGCACCGCGCCGATACCGAAGTTCGGCGCGATGACCACGCCCACCTCGGGCTTGTCGGCCAGCCAGCCGCGCACCTGCGCCAGCCGCTGCTCGGTGAAGCCGGTAGTGCCGACCACAGCGCTGATGCCCTGCTCGATGCACCACTGGAGGTTGTCCATGACGACGTCCGGGGTGGTGAAGTCGACGACCACCTCGGCGGTGGAGACGGCGGAGCGGCTGTCGCCCTGGTCGATCGCCGCGGTCAGGGTGAGATCGTCGGCGGCGTCGACCGCCTTGCAGACCTCGACGCCCATCCGGCCGCGCGCACCAAACACGCCGACCCGCAGCTGCTGGGCCGGGGTCTTTCCCTGCTCGTCAGTCACGGGGCACAACCTATCCCAATCGGGACGGGCCCTTCCGGCCGGATCGGCTGTGCTCCACCGGCCGGGACGCCCAACCGGGGCACCTCGACCGGGCCGGGCGGCAGACCTCAGACCGCGAAGTCGCCGGCGCCGAACGGGCCCACCACGGCCAGCGACATCGGCCGGCTGAGCAGCTCGGCGGCGAGGACGTTCACGTCCTCCACGGTGACCTCGTCGACCCGGCGGAGCAGCTCGTCGACCGGCATCAGGTCGCCGTAGAGCAGCTCACCCTTGGCCAGCCGGCTCATCCGGGAACCGGTGTCCTCCAGGCCGAGCACGAACGAGCCCTTGCTCATCCCCTTGCCCCGCGCCACCTCGGCCTCGGTCAACCCGTCGGCGGCCACCCGGGCCAGCTCGGCGCGGGTCAGGGCCAGCACCTCGTCCACCTTGCCCGGCGCGCAGCCGGCGTAGACGGCGAACAGGCCGGTGTCGGCGTACTGGCTGGCGTAGGAGTAGACCGAGTACGCGAGGCCACGCTGCTCGCGGATCTCCTGGAACAGGCGGCTGGACATGCCGCCGCCGAGCACGTTGTTGAGCACCCCGAGGGCGAACCGCCGGTCGTCGAGCCGGTCGATCCCGGGGCAACCGAGGATGACGTGTGCCTGCTCGGTCTCCTTCGGCTCCACCACAGTGGTCACCGGCTTGGTGCGTACCGCCGGGGTCGCCGCGCGGTGCGGCGCCGGGCTGGCCGGGTCGCTGTCCAGCGGGGTGCCGCGCACGGCCTGACGGACCAGCTTGACCACCGCGGCATGGTCGAGGTTGCCGGCGGCGGCGATGACGATCTGCGGCGCGGTGTAGCGACCCCGGTAGAAGGTCTGGATCTGCCGCCGGGTCATCGGGGTGACGGTCTCCGCGGTGCCGGAGATCAGCCGGCCCAACGGGTGATCGCCGTAGACGGCCTGGACGAAGAGGTCGTGCACCTCGTCACCCGGCTCGTCGTCGTGCATGGCGATCTCCTCCAGGATCACGCCACGCTCGGTCTCGACGTCGGCCGGCTCCAACAGCGAGTCGGCGACCAGGTCGCACATCACGTCGATCGCCAGCGGTAGGTCCTCGTCCAGCACGCGGGCGTAGTAGCAGGTGTATTCCTTCGTGGTGAAGGCGTTGGTCTCGCCACCCACCGCCTCGATCTGCGAGGAGATCTCCAGTGCGGTGCGCTTGTGGGTGCCCTTGAAGAGCAGGTGCTCGAGGAAGTGCGCGGCACCGGCCTGCGGGCCGGTCTCGTCACGCGAGCCGACCGCCACCCAGATGCCGAACGAGACGCTGCGCATCGCCGGAATCGCCTCGGTGAGGACGCGCAGACCACTGGGCAGCACGGTACGACGTACCGTGCCGCCCAGCGGGTCGTCGCTGAGCGTCCGGGTCACCGCGCGGGCGGTGCCGCCGGAGCGGCCCGCCCCGGTGTCCCGAGACGGGGCCACCCCCCGTCGATCCGGTGGAAACGGCGCGCTGATGGCCCGACTCACGACTTGCTCCCGGTTCGACGAGGGGTGGGTGATGCGTTGTACGACGGTCAGCTGTGCCGGGTCCGACGGCGCGGACGCTCGCCGCCCTCGCCACCCTCGCCGCCGCCGCCGTTGCCGCCCTCGCCGCCGCGCTCCGGGCCACGACCGCCACGGTCGCCGCCACGCTCACGGTCGCCGCGGTCACGCGGAGCCCGGTCGCCCCGGTCCCGACCAGCCGGCCGGTCGCCAGCGGCGGCCTCACCGGCGGCCGGAGCCTCGGTGCCCTCCGGGCGGACCTTGTCGAGGTAGATCTTGCCGCGGGCGTCGATGTCCGCGATCTCGACCTCGACCCGGTCACCGACGTTGAGGAAGTCCTCGACGCGCTCGACCCGCTTGCCGTCGCCCACCTTGGAGATGTGCAGCAGGCCGTCACGGCCCGGCAGGAGCGAGACGAACGCGCCGAACGCGGCGGTCTTGACCACCGTGCCGAGGAACCGCTCGCCCTGCTTCGGCAGCGTCGGGTTGGCGATGCCGTTGATCCGGTCGACAGCCGCCTGGGCCGACGGGCCGTTGGTGGCGCCGACGTAGATCGTGCCGTCGTCCTCGATGGAGATCTCGGCGCCGGTCTCGTCCTGGATCGCGTTGATGGTCTGCCCCTTCGGGCCGATCACCATGCCGATCTTGTCCACCGGGATCTTGACGGTGGTAACTCGCGGCGCGTAGTCGGACATCTCGGCCGGAGCCTCGATCGCCGCCTTCATGACCCCGAGGATGATCTGCCGGGCCTCGTTCGCCTGCTGCAACGCGGCGGCCAGCACGTCCGACGGGATGCCGTTGAGCTTGGTGTCGAGCTGGAGCGCGGTGACGAACTCCGGCGTGCCGGCGACCTTGAAGTCCATGTCACCGAACGCGTCCTCGGCACCGAGGATGTCGGTCAGCGTCACGTACTGGGTCTTGCCGTCCACCTCGTCGGAGATGAGCCCCATCGCGATGCCGGCGACCGGCGCCTTCAGCGGGACACCCGCGGAGAGCAGGCCCAGCGTCGACGCGCAGACCGAACCCATCGAGGTGGAGCCGTTGGAGCCGAGCGCCTCCGACACCTGCCGGATGGCGTACGGGAACTCCTCGCGCGACGGCAGCACCGGGATCAGCGCGCGCTCGGCGAGGGCGCCGTGGCCGATCTCGCGACGCTTCGGCGAGCCGACCCGGCCGGTCTCACCGGTCGAGTACGGCGGGAAGTTGTAGTTGTGCATGTAGCGCTTGCGGTTCTCGGGGGACAGCGTGTCCACCATCTGCTCCATGCGGAGCATGTTCAGCGTGGTGACGCCCAGGATCTGGGTCTCGCCCCGCTCGAACAGCGCCGAACCGTGCACCCGGGGCAGCACGCCGACCTCGGCGGTCAGCGAACGGATGTCGCGCGGGCCACGCCCGTCCATGCGGACCTGCTCGCGCAGCACGCGGTTGCGCACCTCGGACTTGGTCAGCGACCGGAAGGCAGCGCTGAGCTCCTTCTCCCGACCCTCGAACCGAGCGCCCAGCTCTTCGGCGACCCGGGCCTTGACCCGGTCCAGGGCCTCCTCGCGGTCGGCCTTGCCGGCGATGGTGATCGCCTCGGCCACGTCGGCGCGGGCCAGCTCGGAGACGGCGTCGTACACGTCGTCCTGGTAGTCCAGGAAGACCGGGAACTCGGTGACCGGCTTCGCGGCGACCTCGGCCAGCTCGCTCTGCGCGCGGCACAGCTCACGGATCGCCGGCTTGGCGGCCTCCAGGCCGCTGGCGACGACCTCCTCGGTCGGGGCGGTGGCACCGGCCGAGATGAGGGCGACGGCGTTCGGGGTGGCCTCGGCCTCGACCATCATGATCGCGACGTCGCCGTCCTCGAGCGTGCGGCCGGCCACGACCATGTCGAAGGTGGCGCGAGCCAGCTCCTCCAGGGTCGGGAAGGCGACCCACTGGCCGTCGATGTGGGCGACGCGGGTCGCCCCGATCGGGCCGGAGAACGGCAGGCCGGAGAGCTTGGTCGACATCGAGGCGGCGTTGATCGCCACGACGTCGTACGGGTGCTGCGGGTCGAGCGCGAGGATGGTCTCGACGACCTGGACCTCGTTGCGCAGGCCCTTGACGAAGGACGGGCGCAGCGGCCGGTCGATCAACCGGCAGGTGAGGATCGCGTCCTCGCTGGGCCGACCCTCACGGCGGAAGAACGAGCCGGGGATGCGGCCCGCGGCGTACATCCGCTCCTCGACGTCGACGGTCAGCGGGAAGAAGTCGAACTGCTCCTTCGGGTGCTTACCGGCGGTCGTGGCGGAGAGAACAACCGTCTCGCCCAGCTGGGCGATGACGGAACCGGCGGCCTGGCGAGCCAGCCGACCGGTGGAGAAGGTGATCTCGCGGGTGCCGAAGGACCCGTTGTCGATCACGGCGGTGCGGGATTCGGTGCCGAGTTTGGTCTCGGTCATGTGCTGTCGTGCTCCTTCGCGTCGTGGGCCCACGACATCGGGGAGCTGCTCAGCCGGCCGGTCTTCGATCGAAGCGCCCGGGTGGCCGGCATGATGCCGGGGTTCCCGGGGGCCACTACCGGAGACCGGTACGCTGACCGGCTCCCTCTCGGGTGGTCGCGCGGCCCGTGTTTCCTCAGGTGGGACGCGGTACGGGGGAGCGGCCGTCCGGCCACTCCCCCGTCACGTCACCGGCGCAGACCGAGCCGCTCGATGAGCGACCGGTAGCGGGCAATGTCCTTCTTCTGGACGTAGTTGAGCAACCGACGGCGCCGGCCGACCAGCAGCAGCAGCCCACGGCGGCTGTGGTGGTCGTGCTTGTGCACCTTCAGGTGCTCGGTCAGCTCGGCGATCCGCTTGGTGAGGACCGCGACCTGGACCTCCGGCGAACCGGTGTCGCCCTCGGCGGTCGCGTACTCCGCGCGGATGCTGGCCTTGGCTTCCTGATCGAGCGCCATGTTCTCCCTGTTTCGATGGGTTGATCAAGTGGGTGTCCGTCGTCCCGATGGACCGGGAACGGACCGGTACCTCGCACCCGCGGCGTCGAGCAGGCACGCGAGGCCCCACGCCGGTCACCCGACGTCCCGGCAAGACTACCAGCACTCGCCGGTAACACCCGGCGAAGGGCCTCGGTGGCGGCCCGTCACCCCGCCACGATCAGGCCAGTACGCGCCGGGTGCGCTCGACGTCCTGATTCATCTGGGCGATCAGCGGCTCGATCGAGTCGTACCGGATCTGACCACGCAGGTGCGCCACGAAGTCCAGGGCCAGCCGCTCGCCGTACAGGTCACCGGAGAAGTCCAGCGCGTACGCCTCGACCCGCCGCTCCCGGCCGGAGAAGGTCGGGTTGGTGCCGACCGACACCGCCGCCAGCAGCGGTTCGTGCTGACCGCGGCGGATCAGCCGGGCCGCGTACACGCCGTCGGCGGGCACCGCCGCGTACCGGTGGCAGAGCAGGTTGGCGGTGGGGAAGCCCAGCTCCCGGCCCCGCTGGTCGCCGCGGACCACGACGCCCTCCACCCGGTGTGGGCGGCCCAGCGCCGCGGCTGCCGCGCCCACGTCACCCGCGTCCACGCAGGATCGGATGTAGGTGGAGGAGAAGACGGTGCCGGCCTCGGCGACCAGCGGGCCGCCCTCCACGCCGAAGCCGAACGTCTGACCGAGCCGTTCCAGCAACGCCACGTCGCCGGCGGCCCGGTGCCCGAAGCGGAAGTTGCTGCCGACCACCACCAACGCGGCGTGCAGGTGCTCGACCAGGACGTCGTGCACGAACTGCTCGGCCGGTACCCGGGAGAACTCCGGGGTGAACGGCACCACGCAGAGCACGTCCACGCCGAGCGCCTCGATCAGCTCGGCCTTACGGGCCGGCTCGGTGAGCACCGCCGGGTGCGAACCGGGGCGGACCACCTCGGCCGGGTGCGGGTCGAAGGTGACCACCACCGACCGCACGCCCAACTCGCGGGCCCGGGCCACGGTGTGCCCGATCGTCGCCTGGTGCCCCTTGTGCACGCCGTCGAAGACGCCGATGGTGACCACCGAGCGTCCCCACCCGCCGGGCGCCGCGTCGTAGCCCCGCCACCGCTGCATGCCGTTCCTCTCTGCTGTCCCGCCGGCCGGCGGGTCGACACCGCCGGCTGCGGGCCGGCGGACCTGCGCTGCGCTGTCAGGCCGGTGCGAGCACGATCTCCGCGCGGGCCCGTCCGTCCCGCTCGCTGACGATAGCGATCAGGCCGCCGGCCGGCCCGAAGACGGCGTACGGCCCGGTGAGGCCGGTCGGGTCCAGTGGCCCACCGTGGGCGAGCACCCGGGCCTCGTCCGGCGTGGCCTCCCGACGGGCGAAGAACCGGTCGGCCGCCGCGTCCAGTGGCAGGTTCACCACGTCCGGGGCGCGCTGCTCCAACTCGTCGAGCGTCGCCGCCTCGGCGAGGGTGAAGCCACCCACAGCGGTGCGCCGCAGCGCCGTGAGGTGCCCGCCGACGCCGAGCGCCAGGCCGGCGTCCCGGGCGATGGCCCGGATGTACGTGCCGGAGGAGCAGGTCACGTCCACGTCCACGTCCACCACGTCCGGCTCGGTGCGACGGATCGCCAGCACCTCCAACCGGGAGATGGTGACCCGCCGCGCCGGCAGCTCGACGCTCTCCCCGTCGCGGACCCGCTTGTACGCCCGCTGTCCGTCGATCTTGATGGCGCTGACCGCGCTCGGCACCTGGTCGACCTCGCCGCTCAGCCCGGCCAGCGCCGACCGGATCGCGTCGTCGGTGACCTGCCCGGCCGAGACGGTGGCGGTCACGTCGCCCTCGGCGTCGTCGGTGACTGTGGTCTGGCCGAGCCGGATGGTGCCGGTGTAGCTCTTGCCCGCGCCGATCACGTAGGTCAGCAGCCGGGTGGCCCGGCCGACACCGATCACCAGCACGCCGGTCGCCATCGGGTCGAGGGTGCCGCCGTGCCCGACCCGTCGGGTCTTCGCCAGTCGGCGGATGCGCGCCACCACGTCGTGCGACGTCATGCCGCCGGGCTTGTCGACCACGATCAGACCATCGGTGCTCACGTCGGCCAAGCCTGCCAGATGCCACCCACCCCGCAGTGCGTGGGCAGGCCCGTCGTGACCGCAGCCTCCACTCACGGGGTCTGAGCCGGCCTGTCGGGAGGGGGCGTCCATTTCGACGGAAGGTCGAGTGGGGCAGCCGACCGACCGTCATGGATGCGAAGATCATCCGCCCGATGCCGTCGCCAAGGGACCAGGACCGCCGATGACCTTCGACCGACCTCCCGGCCACGAGCACCGCGCTCGCGTCGACCTACCGCAGTGGATGCGGCAGCCGACGCCGAAGCGGCGGACCCCGGCGCGCTACGTCGACGACCTGATCGAGGGCCGGCCGGCGCTCCGGGCCGCCCGCCGGGCGGTGTGGCACTGGCGCGGCCGGAGCAGATGGAGCGAGTCGCATCCGCACCTCGTCGCCGTGCTGTCGTTCGTCGTGGCAGTCGTCCTCGGGACCGCCCTGGTGACCGGCACCTACTACCTGCTCGCGCTGGCCACCAGCGGCGAATACTGACGGAGGAACCATGGAGAGCACCACACCGACGGACCCGGTCGACCCACCACCGCCGCCCGCCGCGGTGGCGCAGGTCAACCCGGTGCAGCTACCGGACTGGCTGCGGGCATCGCAGACCGAGCACCAGCCCACCGGGTGGGACCGGGTCCGCTTCTTCTCGGCCCGGCACAACGGGGCGCTACTGCTCGGCTTCGGCCTGGTGCTGACCGTGCTGATGGTCGTCGGCGGGGTGGTGTTGGTCGGTCGAGTTGCCGATGGTGTCTCCGCATCCGCCTCGGCGAGCCCCACGGCGAGCCCCACCCCGCCGGTGAGCAGGGTCGGCGAGCCACGCGACCTGTTTGCCGGGTCGCCAGCGGCCTCCTTCGCGCCGGGTGAGGAGGGCGTGCGGATGCCGGCGGCCAAGGCCACCGGGCCGTTCACAGCGGCCCAGGTGCGGACCGCACTGGAGTCGGTACGCAAGGCGTTGATCAAGAGCCGGCTCGACACCTCGATGTTGATGGGTGATCCCGAGCCGTTCCTGGCGCTGCTCGCCCCGGACGCCCGCGAGCGGCTCCGGCCGGACTTCACCAGCAACAGCTTCCTTCGATACGCGACCCGGATGGCGTCGCCGTCGCAGTGGCAGCCCGGCGCGCGAGCCGCCGGCCGGATCAGTTACCGGGCCACCACCGAGGAGAAGGGGATCCGACTGTTGGAGGTTTCCACGGAGTTCGTGTGGGCGTACCCGTTCAACGTGGACCCGCGGGCCCCCGCCGGAGCCGCTGTGGTGGCACTCCGCGACCGGGTGGTCTGGCAGGTGCCGCACCCGGACGACGTGCAGGCGTCCTCCAAAGGTCTGTGGCTCGGTTCAGCGGAGGCCATCACCTGGAACGCGGACTGCGCTCAACTGCGGGACGGCTGGGTCCGCGAGCAGTACTGGTTGGCTGCCCTGCACGGGAAGCGGATACCCGCTGGTGACCCGGGCACCATCTTCGACCTTGGCGCGCCCGCGCCGACCACCATGCGCTGCTGACCGGCGGGCCCCGGCGACCGGTCAGCGGACCGCGCCGGTCACCGCCCACCTGCCGTTGCGCAGTCGCAGCAGCAGGGCGACCAGCCGGATCACCACGAACACTGTGAGCCCGGCCCAGATGCCGCCCAGCCCGAGGTCGAGCGCGTACGCCAGCCAGATGGCCGGCAGGAAGCCGCCGAGAGCCGCCACGATGGTGAGGTTGCGCAGGTAACGCACGTCGCCGGCACCGATCAGCACGCCGTCGAGGGCGAACACCACCCCGGCCAGCGGCAGCATGACGACGAACCACGGCCAGGCCACCATGGCCTGCTCGCGTACCCCCGCATCGGAGCTGAACCACGACGGCACCACGCCCGCGCCGGCGGCGACGAGCAGCGCGAAGCCCACGCCGCAGACGCCGCCGAGCAGCCCGACCCGGCGGGCGAGCGCCCGCGCACCCGCGTCGTCGCCGGCGCCGAGCGCGGCCCCGACCAGGGACTGCGCGGCGATGGCGAGGGCGTCGAGCACCAGCGCGGTGAAGAACCAGAGTTGCAGGGCGATCTGGTGGGCACCCACGGCGGCGGCGCCGAAGCGGGCGGCGACGGCGGTCGCGGACAGGAAGCTGGCCTGGAACGCCAGCCCACGGATCAGCAGGTCCCGGCTGAGCACCAGTTGTTGCCGGATCACGCGAGGTTGGGGTCGCAGCGACACCCGCTCACCGACCAGGGCGACGGCGAAGAGCACCCCGCAGAGCGTCTGCGCGACGACGTTCGCCACGGCCGAGCCGACCAGACCCAGCCCGCCGGGATAGACCAGCAGCGGGCAGAGCAGCGCGGAGAGCAGGTTGGGGCCGAGCACGAAGTACAGGGGGCGGCGAGTGTCCTGCACGCCGCGCAGCCAGCCGTTGCCGGCGGCGGCGAGCAGCAGACCGGGGGCGCCGAGGGCCGCGATCCGCAACCACTGGGCGGCGGCGTCGGCGACCTCGCCACCACCACCGGCGAGGGTACGCGCGAGCGCGCCGCCGCCGACCTGCATGCCGATAGCGATCAGCAGACCGACACCGAACGCCAACCAGGACGACTGGACGCCCTCGGCGACCGCAGCGGCCCGATCACCCGCGCCGAAGCGGCGGGCCGCGCGGCCGGTGGTGCCGTAGGCGACCACGGTGCCGACCCAGGCGGTGAGCGTCATGACCGTGCCGCCGACGGCGAGCGCGGCGAGCGGCACCCGGCCGAGGTGACCGACCACTGCGGTGTCGACCAGCACGTACAGCGGCTCGGCGGCGAGCACCACGAGGGCCGGCAGGGCGAGCGCGGCGATCCGCCGAGGCGAGGCGGGGCGGTGAGCGGTGGTGGCGTGGTTCATCGCCGCCGATCCTGGCACGGCTGCGGTAAGGAGCACAAGGTCGGTGGCGACTTACGGGCCAACCACTCGACCGGCTCCCCGGACGTCACCGAGGATCGAGGCCCTGCTGCGCTCCATGTCGCCGGCATCCCGGTTTGCGGCGCTCACTACCCTGTCCGAGGCTCCCACGCGGGGGGCACCACGACAGCGATAGGCCTTATCACAGTGAGCGACAGTTACCCTCCGCCCGACCCGAACGTCACCCCCTGGAGCGGCCCGCCGGCTCCGCAGCCGGGCGGCTACCCGCCGTACGGACAGCCACCACCCCAGCCGTACTACGGCACACCACTGGCGCCGGCGCCGGACAAGTCGAACAAGGGCCTGATCATCGGGCTGGTCGCCGGCGCGGTGGTCGTCATACTCGCCATCTGCGGCGCGGGGATCGGCATCCTGCTCGCCTACGATGACGACGAGCCCGCCCGGGACACGTCCTCCACCCCCACGTCGGGCACCGGCAGCAAGCCGGGCACGGGGACGGTCCCCACGCCGGGGCAGGCGGATCCACCGAACAACAACTCGATGACCGCCCGTTACTCCAGCGACCTGGCGAACGTCTGCGAGGGCAGCCCGATCCTGAACGCGGCGCCCTACAGCGGCCCGGCCGGCGCCAAGGCCTACACGTTCTCGAACAACCCCGACCGGCCGACGTCCTGGTCGTCGACGTACGTCCCCTCGGACAAGTCCTACTACGCCAAGGGCGCGGACTACCAGAAGGTGTCGGTGGTCGGCTGCCTGAAGTTCGACCAGGGCAGCCAGGGCGCCCCGAAGAAGTGTCAGTACAAGGACAAGGCGGAGAAGCAGGTCACCGTCGACTACGTCTCGTCGCGCTACACCCTGACCTTCTACGCGGCCAGGACCGCCGAGAAGATCGGCGACGGCGGCACCGTGACCGCCCCGACGAACAGGTGCCCGAGTTTCATCTCGTACGACAAGACCACCATGAGGGCGTACGCGACGCCGGACTCCGGCACCATCGAGGCGGCCCTGGACACGTTCCTGTCCTGAACGACTCGCCCCGCACTGGTGGCCGGACGGTGACGTCGTCGGCGCGGCGTGCCGGCGGCGTCACCACCGGTGGAGACGAGTCACTGACGGGTGTCCATCGACGTCTGCAGCGCGCGGCGGGCCTGCTCGCGGGCGTCGTCGGTGGTGGTCTCGGGCTTGGGCTTGTTCGGCATGGTGGCGCTCCTCTTCCCAGGGCGTGAGCCGCCGACACGCGGCGGCCCTCACGGGCGGTCCTGCTGAGCGCCCCACGGCGGTCCGGGGTTACCGGAGCAGCCGACTGGGCAGCGTGAGCCCGGGTCGATCCGACCCTGGAGGGAGGCGGCACGGGGTGTGGCACCACCGCCCATGACCTGCACCGCCAGGCGGCACCGGCCCTCTCCCAAGTTATCGTTCAGGTCCACATACTGCTTACGGTTCCCGCCATTTGGACGGTCGGCAGCCCGGTTCAGCGAGCCAGGAAGTGCCAGCCCAGCCACCACCAGAACCCGAACAGACCGATCCGGCCCACCGGCACCGAACCGACCTCGTAACGCATCACATAGGCGCAGACCTCGCCGAGGGTGGGGATCCGCGACCCCTCCCGCCGGGCCATCCACTCGACCACCGCGAAGAGGACCAGGGCGGCGACGAAGCCGCCGATCGCGAGCGCGCGCATCATCGCCGCACCAGCCCCCAGAAGGCGGCCAACCAGGCGAACCAGGCTGCCGACCGGGTCAGTTGATCCTCCAGGAGAGGATCGGCCAACCGGGAGAAGGTGGGGAAGTCATCGCCGGCAGCCAGCACGAAGGTCACGCCCTCGAAGACCCCGAAGACCACCACCGGCACCGCCCACCAGGCCGCCCCCGCGCCCAGCCGGCGCGGCGCCGGCCGGCGGGGCACCCGGTTGCTCAGACCGAGCCAGATCAGCACCCCACCCGTCCCGAGGGTGAACAGATTCGCCTCGGTGGAGAAGGACGCGAACCGGCCACCGACGAGCGACAGGCAGACGAGGACGGGAACGGAGACGGCGGGCCGGTCCCAGGCGCGGGGGGCCTCCACGGTGAGGTCGTGCGGCTGCTCCATCCCGCAATTCTTCCCGGTATCACGGAACGCGGGAAGACCAACACTCCCCGGAGCTGACCCTGATCTTCCAGACCGACGGATCGATGGCGGCCGAAGCCGGCGTCAGCCGATCAGCGCCGCGTCCAGCTGACCGCGAATCGACTCGACCACCTGCTCGACCGTGCCCCGACCGGTGAACCCGGCCGCGAACGTGTGCCCACCACCGCCGAGCGCCACCGCGACCCGACTGACGTCCACGGCGCCCTTGCTGCGCATCGACACCGCCCACTCGGCGGGCCTGGTCTGCTTCACCACACAGCTCACATCCGCCTCGGCGGTGCAGCGCACGGAGTCGATCAGCGCCTCCAGCACGTACGGCCGCTGGTCGTGCCGGGCCAGGTCGTCAAGGGTGGCGAAGGTCCAGACCAGGCCCCGACCACCGGCGGCGGCCGGCTCCAGTCGAGCCCGGCCGAGCACCTCACCGAAGAGGCGGACCGCGCCGAAGGGCCGGGTGTCGAAGACCCGCCGGGAGATGTCACCCGGCGAGATGCCGGTCGCCAACAATCGGGCGGCCATCTGATGCACCGCCGGAGTGGTCGCCTCGAACCGGAACGAGCCGGTGTCCGTGGTCAGCGCCACGTAGAGGCACTCGGCGATGGCCGGATCCACCACCACCCCGAGCCGGGCCAGCAGTTGCTCAGCCACCACCGACGTGGCCGCCGCACCCGGGTCGACCAGGTTGACGGTGCCGAAACCGGGGTTGGAGGCGTGATGGTCGAGCACCAGCGCCGCACCCGCCGACGACAACCGCCCGGCCAACTCGCCGAGACGCGACTCGCTCGCCGCGTCGAAGCAGATCACCAGATCGGGTGCCGGGTCGGCGGCGTCCGCCGGGACCAGCAGGTCCAGCCCGGGCAGCCCCCGCAACGGCTCCGGCAGCTCCGGCGGCCCGGGAAAGGTCGCCTGCACGTCGCGTACGCCGAACTGCCGCAGGCCCAGACCGAAGCCGAGCATGCTGCCCAGCGCGTCGCCGTCCGGATTGATGTGACAGATCAGCAGCACCCGGGCGGTCGGCGGGAGAGCCCGCACCAACGCCTCGGCCGCGGCCCAGTCCGCATCGGCGGGGCCGAGCCCGGCTGCCCCGGCGAACGGGGCGCTGGCGGTGTTGCTCACCGCGTTTCCCCACCCCGCGGGGTCTCCTTGACGTCGGTGGCCTCGTCGGCCTCCTCGGTCTCGTCCGTCTCATCGGTCTCGTCGTCCACCCGGTACGGCTGGGCCTCGCCCGCGTACTTCGCCTGGGCGGCGAGCCGCTGCACCTCGGCATCGGCGTTGCGGGCGGCGGCGAGCAGGTCGTCGATGTGCTTGACCTGGTCCTGCACGTCGTCGAGGACGAACGTGAGGGTCGGCGAGTGGCGCAGCCCGAGGGCCTTGCCGACAGTGCTGCGCAGCAGCCCCTTGGCGCTCTCCAGCGCCGCCGCGGTGTCCGCCTGGGCCACCGAGTCACCGAGCACTGTGTAGAAGACCGTCGCGTCACGCAGGTCAGCGGTAATCCGGGCATCGGTGATGGTGATCATCCCGAGCCGCGGGTCCTTGATCTGGCTCCGCACCACCGACGCGACCAGCTCACGCACCCGTTCCGCGTGCCGGCGTACCTTGGCCGGATCAGACATCTCGCCACCTCCACGGCGTCCTGCTTCCGGTCGACCCGGCGGCCCGGAGGCCGCCGGCCGACCGGCCAACATCTCGAACATTACCTTCGGGGCCGCTCCGGTCGCCCGGCACAGCCGGCACCATGGTCAGTCGTCGTCCACGCCGTAGAGCCGGCGTCGAACCGACAACAACTCGACCTCGGGGCGATTGGCCACCAGCCGCTCACAGGAGTCGAGCACCTCGCGGACATGCGCCGTCTCGGCGGCCACCACGGCCACCGCCAGCTGCGCTCGACCATGCAGGTCGAGCGCACCCACCTCGGCGGCCGACACCTCGAAGCGGCGCAGCGCCGCCACGATCGGCCGTACATATGATCTCTTGGCTTTGAGCGACCGGGAGTCGCCCGGCAGCAGCAGGTCGAAGACCGCGGTTCCGGTGAACATCGCCCCGGACGATACCGCCAACCCGCCCCGCATGATCAAGGGGTTTACGCCACTCGGCGTAAACCCCTTGATCAGCGTGTCACTGCCGGATCAGGCGCGAACCTTCTCCCGCATCTCGAAGGTCTCGATGACGTCGCCGACCTGGACGTTGTTGTAACCACCCAGGGTCAGACCGCACTCGAAGCCCTCGCGGACCTCGGTGGCGTCGTCCTTGAACCGCTTGAGCGAGGTGATCGTGAGGTTGTCCGCCACGACCGCCCCGTCCCGAAGCAGGCGAGCCTTCGCGTTGCGTCGGATGATGCCCGACCGGACGATGCAACCGGAGATGTTGCCGATCTTGGACGAGCGGAAGACGTCGCGGATCTCCGCGCTGCCCAGCTCGGCCTCCTCGTACTCCGGCTTGAGCAGGCCCTTGAGCGCTGCCTCGATCTCCTCGATGGCCTGGTAGATGACGGTGTAGTACCGGATCTCCACGCCCTCGCGGTCGGCCATCTCACGGACCTTGTTCGAGGCCCGCACGTTGAAGCCGATGATCGTGACCGGCTCGGACGAGGCGCTCGCGAGCATGACGTTGCTCTCGGTGATCGCGCCCACGCCCCGGTCGAGGACCTTGAGCTGGACCTCCTCGGGGATGTCGAGGTTGAACAGCGCGTCCTCGAGAGCCTCCACCGAACCGGAGACATCGCCCTTGAGGATGAGGTTGAGCGAGGTCTTCTCGCCCTCCTTGAGCTGCTCCATGAGCGTCTCGAGGGTGGCCCGACCACGGGAGTTGGCGAAGGACGCCGCCCGCCGCCGTGCCTGCCGCTGCTCGGCGATCTGCCGCACCGTGCGGTCGTCCGCCGCGGCGAGGAACGTGTCGCCCGCGCCGGGAGGCGCGGTCAGACCCAGCACCATGACCGGACGCGCCGGCCCAGCCTCGGTGAGCTGGTTGCCGTTCTCGTCGAGCATGGCCCGGACCCGGCCGTGCGCCCCACCGGCGACGATCGAGTCGCCCGCCCGCAGGGTGCCCTTCTGCACCAGCACCGTCGCCACCGCACCGCGACCCTTGTCCAGGTGTGCCTCGATGGCCACACCCTGAGCCGGCCCGTCGATCGGAGCGGTCAGCTCCAGCGACGCGTCGGCGGTCAGCAGAACGGCCTCGAGCAGTTCCTCGATGCCGATGCCCGGCTTGGCTGCCACGTTGACGAACATGGTCTCGCCGCCGTACTCCTCGGCGACCAGGCCGTACTCGGTCAGCTGCTGGCGGACCTTGTCCGGGTTGGCGTCCGGCTTGTCGACCTTGTTGACCGCGACCACGATCGGCACGTCGGCCGCCTTGGCGTGGTTCAACGCCTCGATCGTCTGCGGCATCACACCGTCGTCGGCCGCGACGACCAGGATCACGATGTCCGTGACCTGGGCACCACGAGCACGCATGGCGGTGAACGCCTCGTGACCCGGGGTGTCGATGAAGGTGACCGCCCGGTCCTCGCCCTCGTGCGGGACGTGGACCTGGTACGCACCGATGTGCTGGGTGATGCCACCCGCCTCACCGGCCACGACGTTCGCCTTACGGATGGCGTCGAGCAGCTTGGTCTTACCGTGGTCGACGTGACCCATGACGGTCACCACCGGCGCACGGCTGACCAGACGCTCCTCGGCCACCTCCGCGTCGAGGTCGATGTTGAACTGCGCGAGCAGCTCGCGGTCCTCGTCCTCCGGGCTGACGATCTGGATGTCGAAGCCCAGGTGCTCACCCAGCAGGTGCAGGGTGTCGTCAGAACAGGACTGGGTCGCGGTCACCATCTCGCCCAGGTTGAACATCTCCTGGACCAGCGAACCCGGGTTGGCGTTGATCTTGTCCGCGAAGTCGGACAGCGAGGCGCCACGGGAGAGCCGGACGATCTGACCCTGACCCCGGGGAGCACCCGAGCTCATGGTCGGAGCCGACAGGTTGTCGAACTCCTGTCTGCGCTGCTTCTTGGACTTGCGACCGCGCGTCGGCCGACCACCCGGACGCCCGAAGGCACCCGCGGCGCCGCCGCCACGGCCACGACCGCCCGCACCCGGACGACCGCCGCCACCGGCCGGACCACCCGGACGGAAACCGCCACCGGGAGCACCAGCACCGCCGCCGGGACCGCCACGGTAGCCACCGCCACCGCCGGCACCCGCGCCGCCACCGGGGCCGCCTCGGTAACCGCCACCGCCACCGGCGCCACCGCCGGGACCGCCACGGAAACCGCCGCCACCGCCACCGGGACGACCAGCGCCACCGCCACCGGGGCGACCAGCGCCACCGGGACCGGGGCGACCGGCAGCCGGACGCTGACTCGGCATGGACGCCGGGCTGGGCCGCGGCGGCATGGAGTTCGGGCTCGGCCGCGGCGGCATGCCCGCCGGGCTGTTGGGCCGAGGGCCACCCGCACCGGCGGCCGGGGGCCGCTGCTGCTGGCCACCCTGGATGCCGAACGGGTTGTTACCGGCACCGCGCGCCGGCGGACGACCGCCCGGCCGGGCACCCGGACCGGGAGCCGGCGTGCTCGGACGAGCTGCCGGCGAACCGGGACGGGGCGGCATCGCCGCGGGACCCGGCCGAGGGCCGGGGCGGTTGCCACCGTCTGCCGGAGGCTCCCGGCGAACGGGGTTGTCCCGCTGCTGCTGGCGGGCGGCCTGCGCGGCCTTGACCGCGGCCTCCTGCTCAGCCTTCAGCGCGGCGGCACGCGCCTCCGCGGCCGCCACCTCGATGTCGTGGGCACTCGCCGGCTTGGCGACCGGGGTCGCCGTCTGCGGCGCACCGGGAACCGGACCCTTGGGCTTCGGACCGGGTGCCGGCGCGGCCGGCCGCCGAGGCGGCATCGGCTTGGCCGAGACCCGGGGCGCGCCCGGGGCCGGGGATGGCGTCGGGGTCGGGGATGAAGCCGGCGTCGACGCGGGCGTCGACGGGGCGGCCGGAGCCGGGGCTCCGGCGGACGCGACGAATGCGTTACGCAGCCGCCGGGCGACGGGCGCCTCGACGGTGCTGGACGCGGACTTCACGAACTCGCCCATTTCCTTCAGCTTGGCGAGAACGGTCTTACTCTCGACCCCGAGCTCTTTTGCAAGCTCGTGTACGCGGGCCTTGCCTGCCACTGCACTCCTCACTCCGAGGTCGTGCGGGCAGCACCCGCAGCGACCTCACTCGTGCACTTGAAGCCTGGTCATTTCAGGGACTTCATCGTGTGCTCATGTCGGTCGTCCTACCCTGCTAGCGACCCTCGCCCGGTCGGGCTGACCGGACGTAGTGGTTGGCGCATCGACGTGCTCCGCCAGCGCACCGTGGTCGAGGACCTCGGTGCTGCGCAGCGCACGCCCGAAGGCGCGGCGCCGCACCGCCAGCGCGAAGCAGGCCGGATCCGGGTGCATGTTCGCTCCCCGACCCGGCAGCCTGCGGCGCGGATCAGGCCGGAGGCTGTGACCAGCCTCGTCCCTGACCGCGACGATCCGCAGCAATTCGCTGGCCGGCGCACGTTGCCGGCAACCCACACAGGTGCGCTCCGGCTGCGCGCGTCGTACCACTGGAGGAAGTCTACCCCTAGCTCCCCGAGATCGCGCCGCCCGGCTCCCGCACGTGATCAGTTACCCCGCGCGCTGCCGGCGCGGTCTGCTCCGCATCGGAACGAATGTCGATCCGCCAACCGGTCAATCGGGCCGCGAGTCGGGCATTCTGCCCCTCTCGACCGATGGCGAGCGAGAGCTGGAAGTCGGGAACTGTCACCCGGGCGGCCCGGTTGGCCAGGTCGACCACCTCGACCCGCAGCGCCTTGGCCGGCGACAACGCGTTGCCGACGAAGGTGCCCGGGTCGTCCGACCAGTCGATGATGTCGATCTTCTCACCGTGCAGTTCGCTCATCACGGCACGCACCCGCTGACCCATCGGGCCGATGCAGGCGCCCTTGGCGTTCACGCCGGGGGTGGTGGAGCGGACGGCGATCTTCGTGCGATGGCCCGCCTCACGGGCGATCGCACCGATCTCGACGGTGCCGTCGGCGATCTCCGGCACCTCCAGCGCGAAGAGCTTCTTGACCAGAGCCGGGTGCGACCGGGACAGGGTGATCTGCGGCCCGCGCATGCCCTTGGCCACGTGCACCACGACGCAGCGGACCCGCTCGCCGTGCGCGTACCGCTCGCCGGGCACCTGCTCGGACTGCGGCAGCACGCCCTCCAGCTTGCCCAGGTCGACGCTGACGATGCCCTTCTCGGTACGCGTCTCGTGCGCCTGCACCACGCCGGTGACCAGGTCACCCTCGCGGCCGACGTACTCACCGAAGTGCACCTCGTCGGTGGCCTCCCGCAACCGCTGGAGGATCACCTGCTTGGCGGTCATGGCGGCGATCCGGCCGAAGTCGTGCGGGGTGTCGTCCCACTCCCGCACCAGGCTGCCGTCGGCATCCATCTCCTGCGCGTACACCAGGGCGGCGCCCGACCTGCGGTCGATCTCCACCCGGGCGTGCGACTCGGCCCCGTCGGTGTGCCGGTAGGCGGTCAGCAACGCGGTCTCGATCGCCGCGAGAATCGTGTCGAACGGGATCTCCCGCTCGCGCTCGAGTGCGCGCAGCGCCGCGAGGTCGATGTTCACCTCTCCTCGTCCTCCACATCATCTTCGTCGTCGATGTCGTCTGAATCGTCGATCTCGTCGGAATCGTCCGCGTCGTCGAACTCGTCGTCCGGCTCACCGAGCTCGGCGAGCCGGGTGAACTCGACCTGGACGCGGCCAGGGCCCAGCTGGGCGTACGCCCAGGCGGCACGGCCGTCGTCGGTCTCCAGGTGCACGCCCTCGTCGTCGGCCGCGACCACCCGGCCGGTCAGCTGACGGTCGCCGGCGGGCTGCTCGCCCCGCTGGCCGGGCAGCGCGGCCGCGCCCCGGGCGGTGACCTTGACCAGTCGACCCACGTTGCGCCGCCAGTGGCGGGGCAGGGTGAGCGGCCGGTCGACGCCGGGCGAGCTGACTTCCAGCTGGTACTCGCCGGCGACGATGTCGCCACCAGTCTCCTCCGCGGCGTCCAGCGCGGCCGAGACCGCGCGGGAGACGTCCGCGACGGCGTCCAGGTCGATCCCGCCGTCGGTGTCCACCATCACCCGCACCACGTGCCGACGGCCGGCCCGGGAGACCGACAGGTCCTCCAGGTCGTATCCGGCGTCGTTGACCACCGGCTCGATCACGGCCCGCAGTCGGTCCCGCCGGGCGGCGAGGTCACCGCCGCGGGGGCCCGCAGCACCGCGGGGTCGACCCGTCGGCCTGGTGGCACGGCCACGCTGCGTCATCTCCGCACCCTCTCCCTGGTCGACGGGGACCGCTGGTCCCGCCATGCCGGCACGCCACCGGAGTGGACACGCCGGTGGTTGCGCAGAGCGTAACGCGCCTGCCCGGCGGCGGACCGGGCGGCGCACCGACGCCGGTGACCCCCGGAGCGGCACGGATGGTGTTGACTTGGCCGGTGGGGATCGGCAGAACGACACAGCGCGACCAATCATCCGGACATTCCCGGCGAAAGCTCCTGAGTACCGGAGCGCTGTTGGTGCTCGGCGGTGCCGTGACGCCGCTGACCGGCTGTGATCTTTTCGACCGCGACGACCAACCAGCCCCACCGCCCGACCCGCTGCGGCCGATGGTGGACGAGTCACTCGCGCTGGCCGCCGCGTACCGGGCGAGCGCGACCGCCCATCCCGAGCTCGCCGACCGGCTCAACCCGATCGCCGAGACGCACACCACGCACGCCACCGAGCTGGCCCGGGTGATCGGCGTGACGCTGCCGTCGGCGGCCTCCGCCGCCCCGACCACCGCCCCGGCCGCCGATCCCAACGGCGCGCGCGCCGCCCTGCGGGCGCTGGAGAAGACCGCCCAGCAGTCCGCCACCGCCGCCTGCGCCGCGGCGCCAGCGGAGCGGGCGGCACTGCTCGGGTCGATCGTCGCCGCCCGGGCAACTCACCAGGAGGCACTGAAGTGAGGCAGCCGTCCGCCGGGGAGGCACTCGCCTCCGCCCTGTCCGCCGAGTACGCGGCCATCTACGCCTACGGCCGGATCGGTGTCCGGCTCAACGGAGCGGCACGGGACGCGGCACGCCAGGCGGAGGCCGCGCATCGACGCCGGCGCGACGCGCTGGTGGTGCAGCTCACCACGGCCGGCGGCGTCGTCCCGCCGGACCGCGCCGGGTACGCCCTGCCGTTCCCGGTCACCGACCGGGCCAGCGCCCTGCGACTCGCCGCCGAGGTGGAGGAGCGCACGGCCGCGCACTGGCGGGCCGCCCTGGTGTCCACCACCGGCGCCGACCGGGACCAGGCGCTGGCCGCCCTGGTCGACTACGCCGTGCGGGCCACCCGGTGGCGGAAGACTGCCGGGCTGACCCCGCTGACTGTCCCGTTTCCCGGTCGGCCGACCTGAGCCGGTTCCACTCCGGTTGCGGTACGCATACCAGGTATGCATACTCCGTTGCCATGTCCATCCGTCACGGGTTGCTCGCCCTGCTCGAACGCGGCCAGATGTACGGCTACCAGCTGCGCGCCGCGTTCGAGGAGTCGACCGGCTCGACCTGGCCGCTGAACATCGGGCAGGTCTACACCACGCTGTCCCGGCTGGAACGGGACGGTCTGGTGCGCCCGCTGCCGGAGAGCGAGGCCGGGCAGCGCCCGTACGAGATCACCGACGCCGGGCGGGCGGACCTGGCGCTGTGGTTCGCCACCCCGATCAGCCGTACCGACCGCCCCCGCGACGAGCTGGCGATCAAGCTGGCGCTGGCCCTCACCACCCCCGGGGTCGACGTCCGGTCCGTGGTGCAGGCCCAACGCAGCGCGACGATGCGGGCCCTCCAGGAGTTGACCCGGTTGAAGTACGGCAGCAACCGGCCGGAGGACCTTCCCTGGCGTCTCGTGCTGGACTCGATGGTGTTCCAGGCCGAGGCCGAGGTGCGCTGGTTGGACCACTGCGAGACCAGTCTGGTCCGGCACCAACCCAGCGGCCCGGCGCCTCCCCCTCCCCGACCCGATGACGCCGACGCTCGGGACGCGGCTCGATGGGCCGGCGAGGAGGCAAGACGGTGAGCGGATCGGACGACGCGGTGCTGGAGCTACGCGCCGTCCACCGCACCCACGGCGCCGGGCCTGCGGCGGTACACGCGCTGCGCGGCGTCAGCCTGGTCGTCCGGCCCGGCGAGCTGGTCGCCGTGATGGGGCCGTCCGGCTCCGGCAAATCGACACTGCTGGCTCTCGCCGGTGGGTTGGACCGTCCGACCGGCGGCGAGGTCCGGGTCGAGGGGCAACCGCTGGGGGCCCTGGACCGCCGCGGGTTGGCCCAGCTGCGCCGCCGTCGGATCGGCTACATCTTCCAGCAGCTCAATCTGCTGGGCAGTCTGAGCGCACTGGAGAACGTGGCGCTCCCACTGGAACTCGACGGGACCAGCGGACGTCGGGCCCGCGCACTGGCCGTGGCCGCGCTCACCGAGGTGGGCCTACCGGCGTTGGGTGACCGTTTCCCGGACCAGCTCTCCGGCGGGCAGCAGCAGCGGGTGGCGATCGCCCGCGCGCTGGTGGGCGAACGCCGGCTGGTCCTCGCCGACGAGCCCACCGGGGCGTTGGACTCCCAGACCGGTGAGGCGGTGCTGCACCTGCTGCGCCGCCGGATCGACGCGGGCGCCGCCGGAGTGCTGGTCACCCACGAGGCGCGGCACGCCGGCTGGGCCGACCGGGTGGTGTTCCTCCGCGACGGCGTGCTGGTCGACACGACGGCACCGCTGGGCAGTGTCGAGCAGCTGCTGTCCGGCAGCGAGCGGTGACCATCCGCCGTCCGACGCGGGCCCGCGGTCGGGCCGACACCGTGACGCCGCGGCCGGTCGCCCAGCCTGCCCCGGTCGGCCGGCGGCGGTTCGCCGAGCTGACCGGCTCCTGGCGGGCGGCGCTGCGGATCGCCCGGCGGGAGTCACGCCGCTCCCGGCGGCGGACCGCCCTGGTGCTCGCGATGATCGCTTTGCCGGTGGCGGCGCTGGCCTTCCTGGCGGCGAGCTACGACATGGCCGAGCTGACCCCACAGGAACGCGTCGACCGCAGGCTCGGCGTGGCCGACGCGCAGTTGCAGTGGATCGCCAATACCCCGGTGGCGCAGGACGAGTGGGGTGAGGGCTGGTACACCCGCGAGGGCGAGCTTCCCGCGAAGGTGACCGCGGCCCAGCTGACCGCACTGCTCGGGCCGGGCAGCCGGGTCACCGAGGTGCGTCCGCACATCCCGCTGACCCTGCGCGGCCCGCACCGCGACGAGGTCGTGAACGGTCGGGTGCTGGACCTCACCGATCCGCTGGCCCGTGGGCTGGTGCGGTTCCGGGCCGGCCGGGCGCCGCAGCAACCCGGTGAGGTCGCGGTCAGTCCGAGGGCGCTGCGTCGCCTGGACCTGCGCCTCGGCCACGCCGTGGCCGCCGCCGACGGCAGCAGGGCGTACACAGTGGTGGGTGTGGTCGAGTTTCCCGACGACCTCGGACCGGTGGTGGCGCTGCACCCGGGAGCCGTGCCATCGACCGGTCCGGAGCCGGACGGAGTCTGGCTGGCGGACGTGCCGGGCACCGTCGACGCGGCGCTGGTGTCCCGGCTCAACGACAGTGGGGTGGTGGTCACCGCGCGGCACCGGATCGGCTCGGCGACCGGAGCGGACCGGACCTGGCTCGGGTCGGTCATGGGGGACAACCCGAACGATCTGAGCACCGGCGTCCTGATCGCCGGCCTCGGGCTGCTGGAGGTCGTCCTGCTGGTCGGGCCGGCCTTCGCGGTCGGAGTCCGTCGCCGTCGACGGGATCTGGCGCTGGTAGCGGTGGCGGGCGGGGACGCCGCCCAGCTTCGCCGGGTGGTGCTGGCCGACGGTGTGGTGCTGGGTGTGCTGGGGGCCGCCGCCGGCCTGCTGGTCGGCGTCGGCGCGGCGTTCGCCGGTCGCCCGCTCATGGAGCAGTACGTCTTCAGCGCCCGCTTCGGCGGCTACCGCTGCTGGCCGAGCGCGCTGGTCCTGCTCGGTGGCGTCGCGGTGCTGGCCGGGGTGCTCGCCGCGCTGGCACCGGCCTGGACCGCCGCCCGGCAGGACGTCAGCGCCGGGCTCGCCGGACGACGCACCCCGGCGAAATCCCCGGGCCGGTGGTTGGCTCTCGGACTGGCGCTGGTGGTCGGCGGGGCGGGGCTGGCGGCATTCGGGGCCACCCGGACTTCCCCAGCGGTGGTTCTCACCGGGCTGATCCTCGGCGAGTTGGGCCTGGTCTGCTGCACGCCCACGCTGCTCGGGGCACTCGCCCGCCTCGGCCGGGTGTTGCCGCTGGCACCACGGATCGCGTTGCGCGATGCCAGCCGCAACCGGGCCGCCGCGGCACCGGCCATCTGCGCCGTGATGGCCGCCGTGGCCAGCAGCGTCGCCCTCGGCGGATACCTGGCCAGCGACGGCGCCCGCGAGGCGCGCGCCTACCGGCCGGCGCTGCCGACCGGCCATGTCTTGGTCAACCCGGTCGGTTCGGCCGGGCAGCCCACGCTGGCCCAGATCACCGACGCGGCCCGCAACCAGCTCGGGGTCGGCGCTGTCGCCCCGGTGCAGACACCGAGCTGCGGGGCGGGCCGCACCGGCTACTGCGACATCGCACCGGTGCTCCCACTGACCCGGGCCTGCCCCTGGCAGCCCGACGCTCAACTTCCCGCGGCGCAGCGCCAGCAGGCCCGCGCCGATCCCCGCTGCCAGATCCGCGAGGCGGACTACTTCGGCGGCTACGTGGAACCCGGAGTCGACGACGGAACCGCACTCCCCCTGCTCACCGGCGTGGACCCGGCGACGACAGCAGCCGCCACGGCCGTGCTGCGCGCCGGTGGCGTGGTGGTGACCGACCCGCGCTACCTGCACGACGGCCTGGTGACCGTCCGGGTCAGCGAGGTGGAGGCCGGGCCGGACCGGCCGGTCACCGTCCACGACCTTCCGGGGTACGCGCTGCCCCGGGCGACCGGCCAGTCCCGTCTGCTGCTGTCCACCGCCGCCGCCCGGCAACTCGACCTGAGCTGGTCTCAGACCGGCTGGGTGATCGGCACCACCACCCCGCCCGACGAGGAGCAACAGGCACGGTTCGCCGCCGCCCTGCGGCCATTCGGGACGCTCGCACTGAGCGTGGAGAACGGCGGCGCCCCACGCGACGTCTCACCCCTGCTCCTGCTGCTCGCGGCGGCGGCCGGGTTGATCACCGTGGGCGCGGCCGGGATCGCCACCGCGCTCGCCGCCGCCGAGGGACGCGCCGAGCTGACCACCCTCGCGGCTGTCGGCGCGGCCCCGGCGCTACGTCGGCTGCTGGCGATCTGCCAGGCCGGGGTCATCGCCGGTCTCGGTTCGGTGCTCGGCATCGTGGCCGGCCTCGGCACCGCCGCGATCGTGCTGGTCTCGGTGAACCGGCAGTACGCCAATGACTGGCCGGTATCCGATCCGTACCCCTTTCTGGTGCCGTGGCCCGCGCTCGGGGTCCTGGTGCTGGTGCCGGTGGTGGCGATGCTCGGGGCGGGCCTGTTCACCCGGGCCCGACTGCCTATCGAACGACGGCTCGACTGACCGATCCGCCGGGCGACCGAAACGGGACCGCGCGGGGGTGCCGCCGGGGCCGGGCAGCCGGCAGACTGACCGGCGTGTCAGTGCTCAGGAATGTCGTCCGTCGGGCCGGTCATCATCGCTGGTTCGGCGCCACCGTGCGCCTGCTGGTTCCGGCCGATCGGGTGGTTGGTCGACTCACCAGGGGCCGGGTGGTCGCGCTCGGCCTGCTCCCCTCCCTGCTGATCACCACAACGGGCCGCCGCTCCGGCAGGCCCCGCAGCAATCCGCTGCTCTACGTGCCCGACGGCGACGCGTACGTGGTGATCGGCTCCAACTGGGGCCAGACCCACCACCCCGGCTGGGCGATGAACCTGCTCGCCGATCCCGCCGCCGAGGTGGACGTGAAGGGCCGGCGGGTCGCGGTGCGGGCCGAGCGGGCCTCCGGCGCCGAACGGGACCGGTTGTGGCAGCTGCTGGTCACCGCGTGGCCCGCTTACCACACGTACGTGCAGCGGGCCGGTGGCCGGGAGATCCACATTTTCCGGCTGGCCCCGACCGGGCGCGGCGCGCCCGAAGCTCCGCCGTCGGCTGGCTAGGCTGACGCTCGGTAGTTAAGGCGAGGTGGTCCCGTGAGCGCCAGGAGTGAGCCGGGGTTGCGAGCCCCGCAGCCGCGAACAAAGGCGGTCCCGTGAGCGCCAGGAGTGAGCCGGCCGGTGTCGACCGGGGCCTCGACGATCGACGGTGGACGGTCGCGGAACGGGTCGCCGAGGCGGTCCGACGGCGTTTCGCGGCGGATGCGCTCGTAATCGCTGTGCACGGGCCTCTGGCGCACGGGGACGACGACGGCGGCGGAGACCGCGAGGCCGGAATGCTGGTGGTCACCTATCGACCCGGGACGGGCCCGCCGCCGGCGACCCGGCGGGTGGACGGGGTGCTCGTCGATCTGACAGTGGCCGCCGCCGAGGACTACCTGGCCCAGGCCCGGGTGCTCTCCCCGCTCTGGCCGCTGACCGCCGACCGGTACGTCACCACGCAGGCGTTGCACGATCCGACGGGCTGGTTGCGGACGCTGCGCGACGAGCATCTCGGCCGGTTGGCTCGGGCCCGGCCGGCGGAGTTCAGCACCGCTGCCCGCCAGGCGTGGTACCGGGGCAGCGCGGCGCACTCCCGGGCGGCCCGGCTCGCCGAGTGGTACGAGACCGATCAAGCTCTGTTGATGCTCGGTGAGGCCCGGCTGGCGGCGGCCACGGTGACCGGTCTGCTGAGTCGCACCTACTTCCGTGACCCGGGGGACGCGGTGCGGCGCACCGGGTTGGCCGGCGCGGACATGACCGAGGTGGGTGTGGTGCTGGCCCGGCAGGCCGAGGAGTTGGCCGCCCGTGGTCGTGCCGTCGACGGCACGATCGACGAGCTGCTCAGCACCTGAGGCGGGTCACAGCCCGCCCGGTACGCCGATCAGCGAGCCGATCAGGTAGGTGGCGCCGGCCGCGGCGGCGCCCAGCAGCAGCTGGCGCAGCCCACTGGTCCACCAGGGACGGCGGGTGAACCTGGCCACCACGGCACCGGCGGCGAACAGCCCGAGCCCGCCGACGGCGAGCGCCAGCCACAGTTCGGTGGCGCCGAGCAGGTACGGCAGCAGCGGAACCAGCGCGCCGACCGAGAAGAACAGGAACGACGAGATCGCCGCCGCCCACGGGCTGGGCTGGTCGTCGGGGTCGACGCCCAGTTCCTCGCGGACATGCACCCGCAGTGCCTCCTCCGGGTCGCGCCGCACCGCCTCGGCGACCTGGGTGGCGAGGTCCCGGGGCAGGCCCCGGGCCACCCACGCGTCGGCCAGCTCCCGGGCCTCCGCCTCGGGGTGCCGTTCCAGTTCCCGTCGCTCCTTGGCCACCTCGGCGGCGACCTGCTCGTTGGCGGAACGCACGCTGGTGTACTCGCCGAGGCCCATGGAGATGGCACCGGCGACGAGGCCGGCGCTGCCGGTGAGCACGATGCTGCGGGGCGACACCCCGCCGCCGCCGACGCCGGCGATCAGGGCGATGTTGGTGACCAGGCCGTCCATCGCGCCGAAGACGGCCGGGCGCAGCCAGCCGCCGGAGACGTCCGCGTGGTGCGCCTCGCGCAGCGCCGCTGGGGTGTCGGTCACGGCGCCTGCCCTTCGTTCGCGACTGCGGGACTCCGCTTCGCTGCGTTCCTCGCGCTCACGGAAGGGTCAGGATCTCGTGGCCGTCGTCGGTCACCACGATGGTGTGCTCGAACTGAGCCGTCCACTTCCGGTCCTTGGTGACCACGGTCCACCCGTCGTCCCACATGTCGTACTGGTAGGTGCCGAGGGTGATCATCGGCTCGATGGTGAACGTCATGCCGGGCTCCATGATGTCCGTGGGGCGCGGGCTGTCGTAGTGCGGCACGTAGAGGCCACTGTGGAAGGCCTCGCCGATGCCGTGGCCGGTGAAGTCGCGGACCACGCCGTAGCCGAACCGCTTGGCGTACGACTCGATGACGCGGCCCACCACGTTGATCTGGCGTCCCGGGGCGACGGCGCGGATGCCGCGCATCATCGCCTCGTGGGTCCGCTCGACCAGCAGCCGGGCCTCTTCGCTGACCTCGCCGACGCAGAAGGTGGCGTCGGTGTCACCGTGCACCCCACCGATGTACGCGGTCACGTCGACGTTGATGATGTCGCCGTCGGTCAGGACCGTGGTGTCCGGGATGCCATGGCAGATGACCTCGTTGAGGCTGGTGCAGCAGGACTTCGGGAAGCCCTTGTAGCCCAGCGTCGACGGGTACGCGCCGTGGTCGCAGAGGAACTCGTGCACCACCTTGTCGATCTCGTCGGTGGTCACGCCGGGCTTGCAGTGCTCGCCGGCGAGCTGGGTCGCCTGGGCGGCGAGCCGGCTGGCGAGCCGCATCTTCTCGATGGTCTCCGGCGTCTGCACGTGCGAGCCACGCCACTCCCGCGGGCGCGCCTTGCCCACGTACTCCGGTCGGGCGATCTGGGGTGGCACCGGTCGCATCGGGGAGAGCGTGCCTGGTGTCAGCGGCGGACGGACGGTCATGCCGCAAGCCTATCGCCGGGGCCGCTGGTGACCCGCGCCACGGCCACCCGGTGGAGGTTGTTGCCCTGCCAGGGTGGCTGTGCCATGGTGTCAACGTGGATCAAGGGGGAGCACCGCCCGTCTTCTCCGCCAGCGCCGAGATCGACGGTGACCACCTCCACGTCGTGGTGGCCGGCGAGGTCGACATGGCGACCGCGGACACGATGCTCCAGACGGCACTGCGCGAGCCCGCCGAAAAGATGACTCTGGACCTGAGCGCTGTCACCTTCTTCGACTCGGCAGCCATCCACGCCCTGGTCCGGCTCGCCCGGGAGTTTCCGGGGCGACTCACCGTTCGCCCGTCCCGGCAGGTCCGTCGGGTGCTGGAGATCTCCGGCCTCGGCGAGCAGGGCTGGCTCGACCCGGCCTAGGCGCCCGGCCGCAGCCGGGCGCGCCGTCAGTCCTGCAACTGCCGGCGCAGCGTCACCTCGGTGCCCTCAGCGGTGCGCCGTACCGACAGTTCGCCGAGCGCTCTGATCAGGTCCAGGCCGCGGCCCCGGAAGCCGGAGCCGGTCGACTCCCGCCACTGCCCGCTGTCGCGCACCGTGGCCGTCACCGTCCGATCCTCGATGGCCACCTCCACACTGATCATGGCTTCGGCGGGGTGGACCGGGTGCTCGATGGCGTTGGCGGCGGCCTCGGAGACGGCGACGGTCAGGTCGAACAGGTCGGTCTCGCCGACGGAGTGCGCGACGAGGAAGTCCTCCAGCCGCTTTCGGAGCACGCTGAGCCGGGTCGGGTCCGCCGGTAGCCGCAGCGCGAAGCGGTTCAGCTCCGCCGCCTCCAGGGCGAGAACCGCCACGTCGTCGCGGCGCGGCCGTCCGGTGACCCGTTCCACGACGGCGTCGATCAGGTCCACCACGTGCTCACTCGGGGTGGCCGCGTCGATGCGCAACTGGGCCAGTGAGGCATCGATGCCGAGCTGACGGTCCTCGATCAGCCCGTCGGTGTAGAGCAGCAGTCGAGTGCCGGCCGGCAACTCGCCCTCGGCCGACTCGTACGTCGCGTTGGGGAGGGCGCCGACCGGTGGACCGAGCGCCCGGTCGTGCAGGAACGCCACGTCGCCTCCCGTGATCAACAGTGGGGACGGGTGACCGGCGCTCGCATACCGCAGCCGACCGGTGCGGGGGTTGAACAGCAGGCAGACCACAGTCGCGAAGGAGCGGCCCTCGGTGGAGCCGACCAGCCGGTTGAGCCGGGTCAGCGACTCACCCGGATCGAAGCCCTCCAGCACGTACGCCCGCAGCGCGTTGCGCAGCTGCCCCATCGCCGCGGCGGCCCGGACGCCCTTGCCGACCACGTCGCCGATGACCAGCACCAACTCGTCGCCGTTCAACGCGATCGCGTCGTACCAGTCGCCGCCGACCTCGACGTCGGCGCTGCCGGGCAGGTAACGGCTGGCCACCACGGCGCCGGGCAGTTGGGGCAGCGACCGGGGCAGCAGGCTGTGCTGCAGCGTGGTGGCGATGCGGTGTTCGGCTTCGTAGAGCTGGGCGTTCTCCAGTCGCACCCCGACGAGCCGGGCCAGCTGGGTCAACGCGGCGTCGTCGGCCTGCGCCTCGTCGCCGGCCGCCCGCCAGACCTGCAGCTCACCGAGCTGCTTTCCGGTGGTGCCGGTCAGGTCGGCCACGAAGGACGGGTCGGCGGCGGTGCTGCCGCCACCGTCCGCCTCGAAGCGCGCCTCGGCCGCGGTGACCACCACCCGGGCGGCCTCGGCGAGACTCAACGCGTGCCGGGCGGCGACCTGGAGCACGTCGGCGGTGGACCGGGCGGTGTTCACCGCCACCGCCGCGTCGGCCAGCGCCCGGAGCCGGCGGATGATCTGCCCGCGCAGCTGGCCCAGCTCGACGTTGGCCCGGACCCGGGCGATCAGCTCCTGCGCGGAGAACGGCTTGGTGAGGTAGTCGTCGGCGCCGACGGCGAGACCGGCGACGGCCTCCGCGGAGCCGGCGCGGGCGGAGAGCAGCACGATCGGCACATGCCGGGTACGCGGGTCCGAGCGCAGCGCGCTCACCAGCCCGAACCCGTCCAGCCGGGGCATCATCACGTCGGTGAGAACCAGGTCGAACCCGCCCTCGCGGGCCAGCGGCAGGGCATCGAGCCCGTCGTTCGCGGTGACCACGTCCCAGGTCGGGGAGAGCAGCCGACTGACGTGTTCCTGCAGGTCGGCGTTGTCGTCGACGACCAGGATCCGGCCAGCCGAGGTGCCCTTCACCGGCTGCCGGTCGAGCTCGGGTGTCGACGCGACACCGGCCCACAGCGCGGTCTCCGCCACGAAGAGCCGGGCCTGCTCGGGCTCACCCACTGGCAGTGGGTCGAACGCCGCCACCCGGTCCGCCGGCAGGTGCGCCGAGCCGAACGGGACGGTAACCGTGAACGTGCTGCCCACGTCCACCTTGCTGGTCAACCCGACCTCACCGCCGTGCATCTCGACAAGTTCCCGGACCAACGCGAGGCCGATGCCGGTGCCCTCGTGGGTGCGTGCCCGCACCCCGGGGACCCGGTGGAACCGTTCGAAGACGTGCGGCAGCTCGTCCGGCACGATGCCGACGCCGGTGTCCGTCACCTCCAGCCGGGCCGCGCCCTCGACGGCCCGGATCCGCACCCGGATCTCGCCGTCGAAGGTGAACTTGACCGCGTTCGACACCAGGTTGAGGACGATCTTCTCCCACATGTCCCGGTCGACGAAGACCGGCGTCGGCAGCGGCGGACAATCCACCACCAGTCGCAGGCCGGCCCGGTCGGTGGCCGAGCGGAAGGTGCTGGCCAGGCGGGCGGTGTAACCGGCGAGGTCGGTGGGCTGGTAGCGGGCGGCGAGCCGACCGGACTCCAGTCGGGAGAAGTCCAGCACGGTGTTGACCAGCTTGAGCAGGCGCAGCGCGTTGCGGTGCATCATGGTGAGCCGGTCGGTTTCGGTGGCGGGCAGCTCCGGGTCGGCCAGCATGTCCTCCAGCGGACCGAGCACCAGGGTCAGCGGGGTGCGGAACTCGTGGCTGACGTTGGCGAAGAAGTTGGTCTTCGCCCGGTCCAGCGCGGCCAACTCGGCGGCGCGGGCCCGTTCCTGCTCGTACGCCCGCTGGGTGCCGACCGCCCGGGAGATCTGGGCGGCGACCAGGCCGAGGAAGTCGCGGTAGTCGTCGCCGAGCGGCAGCTGACGGGCCACGCCGACGACCAGCGCGCCGACCGTCTGGTTGGTCGCCGTGAGCGGCAGCACGAGGGCCTGGTCGGCGGCGTCGACCGGCGACGCGTCGAGCAGTGCGGCCACCTCGATCGTGGCGGGCGCGTCATCGGCGCTCAGCCGGGCCAACAAATGCGCTGTGACATCGGCGGCGGGCGGGGTGGTGCCGGTGCAGCCGGCCAGGGTGAGCTGGTCGTTGTCGTCAGCCAGATAGATCAGGGCGAACGGCACGTCGGGCCGGTGCCGGCCGAGCACCCCGGCGGCGGTGCGACCCAGTTGCGTGGCGCTGCCGATGTCGCTCAGCTCGGCACCCAGCTCGGACAGCGCTCGCAGCCGACGCTCGCCGAGCACCCGCCCGGTGGTCTCGCTGACGATGCAGTAGACGCCACTGACCGAGCCGTCGTCCCCCCGGATCGGGTCGTACGAGACGTTGAAGTAGGTCTGCTCGACGAAGCCGTAACGGTCCAGCAGAAAGGGATGGTCCTCGCCCCGGTAGGAGCGGCCGGTGCTCCGGACGCTGTCGAGCAGCGGGCCGAGCACCGCCCAGGTCTCCGCCCAGCTCAAGCGGGCCGGTCGGCCGATCACGTCCGGGTGTTTGCCGCCGATGGTCGGCCGGTAGGCGTCGTTGTAGAAGGCCAACTGCTCGTCGCCCCAGAACATGACGATCGGCGCGCTGGAGGCGAGCATCATGCCGACAGCGTTGGAGAGCGCCGGGGGCCACTGACCGGGCTCACCCAGCGGGCCGGAGGACCAGTCGAAGGAAGCCAGCCGCTCGCCCATCTCGCCGCCGGCCGCGAACGCGGCCGCCAGCATCGGCGGGGTCTCGCGACCGGACAGGGTGGGATGCCCGATGTCCGCGCCCCCCTGGGCCGAGCTCATGCAGCCTCCCGCTCCGGCCGTACCCCTCGACCGTTGATCTTCACCCGCCGTGCTCCGACTTGTACCCCAGCGGACCGGCAACGTAACGCATCACGACAGATGGACGCTGGTTACGTACGCGTGAGCCGTCGGGCACCGGACAGTGCTGGTGGACGGCGGCGCCGAACGGCGGTGGCCGGAACGCTCTGAGGAGTCAGAAGACCGGCAGCCCGTCGATGCTTGCCGCGTTCTTGGTGGCCCGGTAGGTGACCAGATCATCGGCACTGCGGCGGGAGTGTGAGGTGAGTAACAGATCACGTTCGGCCCGGAAGTCCATCAGTGGCACCGCGTATCCGCAGGAGTCACTGACCCGCTCCACCTCGACAGTGATGACCGCCCGGACGGCGTGCACGTCCGGCGGCGCGGGAAACTCGCCGAGCCGAGCGGCGAAGGCGTCGTCGGTGACCGCGACGCTGCTGCCCCGACCATGCAACCGGACGATCTTCGGCGGGCCGTCGAAGGCACAGAACATCAGCGTGATCCGGCCGTTGTCCCGCAGGTGGGCGATGGTCTCCGCCCCACTGCCGTGATAGTCGAGGTAGGCCACCCGGTGCGGGCCGAGGATCACGAACGTGCCCCGCATGCCCTTCGGTGACACGTTGACGTGCCCCTCGACCCCGGACGGGGCGGTCGCCACGAAGAAGAGCGGCTGGGCCACGATGAAGTCACGCAGTCGAGCATCGATCTCCGGATAAACCTTGCCCATGCGCCGATCCTGCCACCGATGCCATCCAGGGGCGGGGGCGATCCCAGTCACACCCGCCGGCCGGCGGCCTGCACCAACGCCGTGATCGGGGCGGGATCCGACTCGTTCTCCGGATGCCACTGCACCCCGAGCACGAACGGCAGGGCCGGGTCCTCCACCGCCTCGACCACACCGTCTCCCGCCCAACCGGTCACCGTGAGCCGGCCCGGATCGGCGACCGCCTGGTGGTGGTACGAGTTGACCTGATCGACCCCGGCCAGCACCGAGGCGGCCAGGCTGCCCGGCGCGAACCGCACCGCGTGCGCCCCGTACACGCCGGGCGCGGGGCGGTGCGCCTGGTGACCCACCACGTCAGGCAGGTGCTGGTGCAGAGTGCCGCCGTACGCGACAGCGAGCAACTGCATCCCCCGACACACACCCAGCACCGGCACCTCGGCGGCGAGCGCGGCGGCCAACACTGTCAACTCGCCGGCGTCCCGGTCCGGCCGGTCCTCGGTACGGGGGTCGGGCGGCTGGCCGTACCGCACCGGGCCGACGTCCGCGCCACCGGCCAACAGCAACCCGTCGAGGACTGCCACCACGTCCGCGTCCACGTCGTCCGGCGGCAGCACCACCGCCCGGCCACCCGCGGCTGCCACCGCCCGCGAGTACGCCTCCGGCACCAGCACCGCCCGCACACCCCGCCAGACCGCCCAGTCGGCGGGTTCGACGTACGCGCTGACCCCGATCAGCGGCCTCCTCCTCATAGAGGAGTGACGTAGGCGCCCGTGATGCCACCGTCGACAACGAACTGCGCGGCGGTCATGAACGAGGCGTCGTCGCTGGCCAGGAACGCCACCGCGGCGGCGATCTCCTCCGGTTGCCCGAAGCGTCCCATCGGCACGTGCACCAGCCGACGGGCGGCCCGCTCCGGGTCGGCGGCGAAGAGTTCCAGCAGCAACGGGGTGGCCACCGGGCCGGGACAGAGGGCGTTGACCCGGATGCCCTCACGGGCGAACTGCACACCCAACTCCCGGGTCATCGCCAGCACCCCGCCCTTGCTCGCGGTGTACGCGATCTGCGACGTGGCCGCACCCATCAACGCCACGAACGAGGCCGTGTTGATGATCGAGCCCTTGCCCTGCCGACGCATGTGTGGAATGGCGTACTTGCAGCACAGGTAGACGCTCGTGGTGTTGACCCGCAACACCCGCTCCCACGCGTCCAGGCCGGTGTCCAGGATGGAGTCGTCGTCGGGCGGTGAGATGCCGGCGTTGTTGAACGCGATGTCCACCCGGCCGTGCCGGTCGGCCACCCCGTCGAACAGGTCGCGTACCGCCGACTCGTCGGCCACGTCGGTGGCCACGAACTCGCCGCCGCACTCCTCGGCGGCCCTCGTGCCGGCCGCCGCGTCGATGTCCACGCAGACCACCCGGGCCCCCTCGGCGGCGAACCGCCGCACGGTGGCCAATCCGATGCCACTGCCCGCTCCGGTGACCACTGCCACCCGGTCCTGCAACCGACCCTGCACTGGCGTCACTCCTCCGTCGCGATGAACACGTTCTTGACGTCCGTGAAGGAGTGCAACGCGTCCGGGCCCAGCTCACGGCCGAGCCCGGAGCGCTTCATTCCGCCGAACGGGGTCCAGTAGCGCACCGAGGAGTGCGAGTTGACGCTGAGGTTGCCCGAGTCGACGGCGCGGGCCAGGCGCAGGGCCCGACCCACGTCGCGGGTCCAGATCGAGCCGGAGAGGCCGTACTCGGTGTCGTTGGCGAGCCGGACCGCGTCCGCCTCGTCGTCGAACGGCAGCACCGAGACCACCGGGCCGAAGATCTCCTCCCGCCAGTGCCGGTCGGCCGGCGAGTCGGCCAGCAGCACAGTGGGCGCGTGCCAGAACCCGGGGCCGTCGGGGCAGGAGCCGGTGAAGGCGACAGTCGCCCCGGCGAGGTAACCGGCTACCCGGTCCCGTTGGGCGGCGGAGATCAGCGGGCCCATCTCGGCGGTGTCGTGGGACGGGTCCTCGACGCGCACCGCGCGTACCGCCGGTTCGAGCAGTTCCAGGAACCGGTCGTACACCGAGCGCTGGACCAGGATCCGCGACCGCGCGCAGCAGTCCTGGCCGGCGTTGTCGAAGACCGCGCCCGGCGCGGTCGCGGCGGCGCGTTCCAGGTCGGCGTCGGCGAACACGATGTTCGCGCTCTTGCCGCCCAACTCCAGGGTGAGTCGCTTCACCTGGGCGGCGCAGCCGGCCATGATCCGGGTGCCGACCTCGGTGGAGCCGGTGAAGCAGATCTTGCGGACCGCCGGGTGGCTGACGAACCGTTCCCCCACCACCGAACCCTCGCCCGGGATGACGGTGAAGACGCCGTCGGGCAGGCCCGCCTCGCGGGCCAACTCGGCCAGGCGCAGCGCGGTGAGCGGGGTCAACTCGGCGGGCTTGAGCACCACTGTGTTGCCGGCGGCGAGCGCCGGGGCGAACCCCCAGGCGGCGATGGGCATCGGGAAGTTCCAGGGCACGATCACGCCGACCACACCGAGTGGCTCGTGGAAGGTGACGTCCAACCCGCCGGGCACCGGGATCTGCCGCCCGGTCAACCGTTCGGGCGCGCCGGCGTAGTAGTCCAGGACGTCGCGGACGTTGCTCGCCTCCCACCGGGCGTTGCCGACGGTGTGCCCGGCGTTGCGCACCTCCAGCGCTGCCAACTCGTCCAGCTGCGCGTCGACGACGGCGGCGAACCGCCGCAGCAACCGCGCCCGGTCCCCCGCCCCCACGAGACGCCAGGTCGCAAAGGCCGTGGCGGCGGCGGCGATCGCCGCGTCCACGTCCTCGATCGAGGCCGCCGCAACCTCCCGAAAACCCACCCCGCGAGCCGGGTCAACCAAGACCGTCACACCGCCACCCCCATCCTCACGTGGTCAGAGGCGTTCGAAGCCACGGGTCAGCTCCCAGTCGGTCACCGCGGCGTCGAAGGCGGCCAGCTCGACCCTCGCCTGGTTGGCGTAGTGGGCCACCACCTCGGGGCCGAACGCGTCCCGGGCCACAGTGGAGTTCTCCCAGAGGGCCAGGGCGTCGCGCAGGGTGCCGGGGACCCGCTCGGCCTCCGGGTCGTCGTACGCGTTGCCGGTGCACTCCGCGCCCAACTCCAACTCGCCCTCGATGCCGTGCAGCGCCCCGGCGACCAGCCCGGCGATCGCCAGGTACGGGTTGACGTCGGCGCCGGGCACCCGGTTCTCCACGCGCATGCCCTGCCCGTGCCCGACCACCCGCAGCGCGCAGGTGCGGTTGTCGACACCCCACCGCAGCGCGGTCGGGGCGAACGATCCTGGCTGGTAGCGCTTGTAGGAGTTGATGTTCGGGGCGAAGAGCAGGCTGAACTCCCGCATGGTGCCCAGCAGCCCGGCGAGCACCCGCTGCCCGGTCTGCGACAGGTGCGCCGGTCCGTCGCCGAGCATCGCCGACGAGCCGGAGGAGTCCCGCAGCGAGAAGTGGATGTGGCAGGAGTTGCCCTCCCGCTCGTTCGGCTTGGCCATGAAGGTGATCGCCATCCCCTCCTGGGCGGCGATCTCCTTGGCGCCGTTCTTGTAGATCACGTGGTGGTCGGCGCAGGCCACCGCCTCGTCGTACCGGAAGGCGATCTCGTGTTGCCCGAGGTTGCACTCGCCCTTGACGCTCTCCGGGGTGAGCCCGGCGCCGGCCATCTCGACGCGGATGCGGCGCAGCAGCGGCTCCACCCGGGCGGTGCCGAGCAGCGAGTAGTCGACGTTGTACTGGTTGGCCGGGGTGAGGTCGCGGTAGCCGCGCTGCCAGGCGTCCTCGTACGAGTCGCGGAACAGCACGAACTCCAACTCGGTGCCGGCGTACGCGGTCAGCCCGTGCTCGGCCAGCCGGTCGAGCTGCCGGCGCAGGATCTGCCGGGGCGAGGCCACCACGTCACCCGAGCCGTCGAGCCAGGTCAGGTCGGCCAGCAGCAGTGCGGAGCCGGGCTGCCAGGGCACCCGGCGCAACGTGGCGAAGTCCGGCACCATCGCGAAGTCGCCGTAGCCGCGTTCCCAGCTCGACATCGCGTACCCGTCGACGGTGTTCATGTCGACGTCCACGGCGAGCAGGTAGTTGCAGCCCTCGCTGCCGTGCTCGGCCACCTGATCGAGGAAGAACGGCGCGTGAAACCGTTTGCCCTGCAAGCGGCCCTGCATGTCGACCAGGGCCAGCACCACCGTGTCGATCTCACCGGCTTCGACGGCGACCCGCAACTCTTCCAGCGAAAACGGCGTTCTGCTCATCAGGGGGCCTCCATCACCAAGGTCTACTGGCAATCCGGATCACCGTCAATGCCCCCGGCCCGGTCGGCGGCAAACCCGCGAGGAGCTGTCATGCGTCTTCGAGCAGTCCTGGCCGTCGCCGTCCTCGTCACCGGAGGGCTGGGCACGGTGACGGCCGAGGCGGAGGCGCAGCCAACGCCTGGTCCGGTCATCGCACTGGGTGCCGGCGGTTTCGACTTCGCCGACCCGGAGGTCGTCGCGACGGGTCTCGACGTCCCCTGGGGGCTCGACTTCCTCCCCGACGGCAGCGCCCTCGTGGCGCAGCGCGACCTGGGCACCGTGGTGCGGATACGACCAGGGCAGCCTCCCGTGCAGGTCGCCCGGATCCCCGGGGTGGTCGCCGGCGGCGAGGCGGGGTTGCTCGGTCTGGCCGTCTCCCCCCGCTACTGGCTGGACAGGTGGGTGTACGTCTGCTTCACCACCGCCTCCGACATCCGGATCACGCGGTTCCGGCTCAGCACGCCGCAGGCCCAGCAGGTGATCCTCAGCGGGCTCACGCGGGCGTCGGTGCACGACGGTGGGCGGATCGCCTTCGGCCCGGACGGGCTGCTGTACGCCGGCATCGGTGACGCCGGTGTCGCCTCCAACGCGCAGAACCTGGCCAGCCGCAACGGCAAGATCCTGCGGATCCGGCCGAACGGCGGCATCCCGGCGGACAACCCGTTCCCCGGCTCGCCGGTCTACAGCTACGGGCACCGCAACGTGCAGGGGCTGGCCTGGGACCCGCGCGGTCGCCTGTTCGCCACCGAGTTCGGTCAAGCCACCTGGGACGAGGTCAACGTCATCGTCCGGGGCGGCAACTACGGCTGGCCGATCGTGGAGGGCCCGAGCAGCGACCCCCGGTTCCGTGCCCCGGTGGTCGTCTGGCCGCCGGCGCAGGCGTCGCCGAGTGGTGCCGCCTTCACCAACGGCACCCTGTTCGTCGCCGCTCTGCGAGGAACCCGGCTCTGGACCGTGCCGGTGAGGGCCTCCGGACAGGTTGGCACCCCGGTCGCCGAACTCGTGGGCGCCTACGGCCGCCTTCGTACCGTCGTCGCAGCCCCGGACGGCTCGCTCTGGGTGGCCACCAGCAACCGCGACGCCAATGGCACGCCGGCGCCGGCGGACGACCGCATCCTGCGGTTCACGACCGGCGAGCGGCAGCCGCCGCCCGCCGGCCGCGCCGGATCCCACGCCGTTGACGCCGCGCAGCCCTGACCCACTGTGGGGCACCGGTCATTCCGACCCGTCGACCGCCGCCGACCGTCGTTCGTCCGCGGGTTCCTCGACGGTACGAACCGGGCCGGTGAACCACTTGCGGGCCGAGGCGTACCACCAGACGGCGACCACCAGTAGCACCCCGCCGACGGCGAGCGGCGCGTAGTTCACCGCCGACCAGGTGAACCCGTCGTTGCCGGGCACCCCGGCGGGCACGATCGGCAGCACGAAGTAGACGGCGATGATCGCGATCTCGATCACCGCGATCCAGCCGAGCAGCTTGTACTTGCGCCCCAGCGTCCACGGCCCGGGGACGAACCGGTCGCCCATCCGCAGTCGGAGCGCGATCGGGATGAGGAACGACAGGTAGAGCCCGAGCACCGCGACGGAGACGACAGCGTAGAAGGCGATGGGGATACCGGCCGAGCTCTCGTACAGCGCCGGCAGGGTCAGCACCAGGCCGGCCGCCGTGGCACCGATGATCGCGTTGACCGGGGTGCCGTTGCGGTCGACAGTCGACCACAGCCGCCATCCGGGTACGGCACGGTCCCGGCTGAACGCGTACGCCATCCGGCTCATCGAGGTCACGCAGCTCATGCCGCAGAAGAACTGCCCGATGGTCGAGATGATGATGACGATCTTGAAGAAGACCGGGGTCAGCGCCGACTCGAAGATGGCGCCGGAGAAGCCGCCCGCGGCGTTTACCGCCTCGACGTCGGTGGCCGCGAAGAGAAACGCCAGCAGCAGGATCCAGCCGCCGACCGCCGAGTAGAAGATCGACTGCCAGAGTCCGCGGGCCGCGGCCTGCGAGGCGCCCCGGGTCTCCTCGGAGACGTGCGCGCAGGCGTCGAAGCCGGTGATCGTGTACTGGGTCAGCAGGAAGCCCAGCGGCAGCACGTAGAACCAGAACGTCAGCCCGCCGATGTCCCCGTCACCGAAGCCGGAGTTGTTGAACCGCTCGGTGAACACGAACTGGAAGCTCTGGTGGTTGTCGGGCACGAAGACCAGGATGGCGACCACGACGGCCGCGCCGGCCACGTGCCACCAGACCGAGACGTTCTGGAGTACGTCGATGATCCGGTGCCCGAAGATGTTGATCAGCCCGTGCAGCACCAGGATGATCACGAAGAGGACGAACGCCTGACGCAGCGTCCCGGCCCAGCCGTCGAAGAGCGCCGACAGGGTGAGGTTGAGGAACGTCGCACAGCCGTAGTCCACCGAGGCGGTGACCGCCACCAGACCGATCAGGTTCAGCCAGCCGGTGAACCAGCCGTGCACCGGGCGGCCCATGGTGGCCGCCCACCAGTAGATCCCACCCGCGGTCGGGTACGCCGACACCAGCTCCGCCATGCAGAAGCCGATGATCAGGATGAACAGCGAGATCAGCGGCCAGCCCCAGGAGATGGCGACTGGCCCGCCGTTGTTCCACGCCTGACCGAAGGTGGTGAAACAGCCGGCCAGGATCGAGATGATCGAGAAGGAGATGGCGAAGTTGGAGAAGCCGCTCCACTTGCGGCGCAACTCCTGTTTGTAGCCGAGTTCGGCGAGCCGCCTGGCGTCGTCGTCCATCGGTTGCTCGGCGGTCGGCACGGGCGTCGTGGCCACTGCACACCTCCCTGAGGTGGTTCCGCGTGCGAGTGGGCAAAGTGTCGACCCGGCCGATCAAGGCGGTCAATACGTAGTCGGTGGGAATCTCACCGCCGGCGGGCTAATTGCGTTGCCGACCGGCTGTCCCGGCCGGCATCCTGGACCAGTGACCAGGCCCGACATGGGCCCACCCCGGGCGCTCGGACCGCCCGACCCGGTGGCGCGGGGCACGCCTCTCTCTCACGTACGGCCACTCCGCCGTACCCGAAAAGTGCCCCGCGCCCCATTCCCCCTCGTGATCAAGAGGATTGCGTCAGATTTCCGGCAGTGCCTGACCGAAAGCTCTTGATCACCGCGGGAAAGGCGTGGGTCAGGTCAGGAGGAGGCCGGCTACCCAGAGGGCCGCGACCAGGAGGCCGGCCAGGAACTCCACCAGCATCGACAGGCCGGCGGCCTTCAGGGCCTGCACGGTGGACGGCCAGGCGAGCTGGTTACTGCCCAGCCGGAGCCGTTCGGCCGCCCACACCCCGGCGACGAAGCCGAGCACCAGGCCGACGACAGGCACCACGAAGAACCCGATGATGCCGAGCACCCCACCGGCGAGCAGCGTGGACGTCGGCACACCGGTGCGCTTCAGGTTCCGGCCCGGCCACGCGTACTTGATCACGGCGCCACCCCCGGCGACCAGGGTGGCGGCGGCGAACACCGCCCAGCCACCCAGACCGGCGCCACCGAAGACCGCCCAGAGCAGCACACCACCCCAGCACAGCGGCAGCGCCGGCAGACCGGGCACCACCACGCCGGCCAACCCGGCCAGGATGGCCAGCCCGGCCACCACTGTCACCGCCGTCTGCGAGTCCGTCAGGTCCACGCCGCCACCCTCCGTCGCCACCCTCCGGACCAGAACGGTCCCCCACTCACGCCAACGCTCCGCCGCGTAGCCGGGCGGTGATCACGTCGGCCGAGGCGGGCGCACCGAAGTATCGGCCCTGCCCGGTGTCGCAGCGCAGCGCCCGCAGCCGTTCCGCCTGCACGCCCGTCTCCACCGCCTCGGCCGTTACCCACAACTCCAGGGCGTGCGCCAACCGGACCAACGCGTCGACGATCCGTTCGTCGCGGTGGTCGGCCGCCACGTCGGTCCCGTCCGCGCGGATGCCCTCGACGAACGGACCGGCGAGCTTCAGGCAGTGGATCGGCAACCGGCGCAGGTACGCCAGGTTGGAATACCCGGTGCCGAAGTCGTCCACGGCCAGCCGGACGCCGAGCGCGGCGAGCCGGTGCAGGCTGCGCAGGGGTTCACCGGCACTGCCCATCACGGCGCTCTCGGTCAGCTCCAGTTGGAGCAGCTCCGCGGGCAGTCCGCTGGTCTGCAACGCGTCGGCGACGGTGTCCACGATGGCCGGCTCGTCGGCCTGCCGGGCGGCCAGGTTGACGCTGACCACCAGCCTGGCGTCGGGGAACTCCCGCCACCACCGTTCGGCGTCCTCGCAGGCCTGCCGCAGCACCCACTCGCCGAGCCGGACGATCAGGCCGGTCTCCTCGGCCAGGCCGATGAACCGGTCCGGCCCGATCAGGCCCAACTCCGGATGCTCCCAACGGACCAGCGCCTCCACCGCGAGCATGGTGCCCTCCAGCAGCGACACGATCGGTTGGTAGTGCAGCACGAACTCGCCCCGCTCCAGTGCGGCGGGCAGCCCGGCGACCAGCGCCGAGCGGGCGATGTCCCGGGCGCCGCGCTCGGGGTCGTAGACCGCCCACCGGCCCCGGCCCGCCGCCTTGGCCCAGTAGAGCGTGGTGTCCGCGGCCTTCATCAGCTCGGACGCTGTGGTCTCCGAGGCCGGGCACTGCACGATGCCCACACTGGCCGAGACGGCCAACTGGTGCTCACCGACGTGGACCGGGGCCGCGACGGCGGCCAGCGCGGCCTCCGCGACGGCGACCGGGTCGTCGGTGTCGTCCCCTCCGTCGACGAGGATCACGAACTCGTCGCCCCCCATCCGGGCGACCAGGTGGCCGTGGTCGGCCACGCACGCGGCCAGCCGCCGGCCGATCATCACGAGCAGCCGGTCACCGAGGTCGTGGCCGAGACTGTCGTTGATCGCCTTGAAGCCGTCCAGGTCGAGGAAGCACACCCCGACGCGCTGCCCGGCGTCCGCGGTGTCGAGCACCCGCCCCAACGTCTCGAAGAACAGCGTCCGGTTGGGCAGCCCGGTCAGCGGGTCGTGCAGCGCCTGGAAGCGCAGCCGCTGCTGGAGTTCGTACCGCTCGGTGATGTCCTCGATCATCGCGACGGTGAATCGCGGCCGGCCATCGTGTCGGATCAGCGAGACGGCGAGATCCGTCCAGACCACTGTGCCGTCCTTGCGGTGGTAGCGCTTCTCCACCCGGGCGGCGTCGTGCTTTCCCTCGATCAGCTCCTGGTAGAGCTCCCACATCCCGGCGGCGTCGTCGGCGTGGAACAGCGCCGCCACGTTGATCTCGCGCAACTCCTCGATCGAGTAGCCGAGCATGTCGGCGAACGCCTGGTTGACGTCGATGATCCGACCGTCCACGCCGGCGATCCCGATCCCGATCGCGGCGCCGGTGAACACCGCCCGGAACCGTTCCTCGCTCTCGCGTAGCGCCTGCTCGACCTCGTCGCGCGCCTGCCAGGCCGACCGGGCGATCCGCTCCTGCTGGCTGAAGGTGCGGTCACGCAGCGCACGGGCGAACCCGGCGGCCAGCCCGCCCTGCACCGCCGCGATCCGTTCGGCGAGGTCGGCCGGCCGTTCACCGTCGCACAGCACCCGACGTCCGAAGGTCGCGCCGAGCGCGTGCAGCGTCCACTCCAGGGCCTGCGGCTCGGTGAGGTGCGCCTCCACCAGGGCCCGCCCGATCTCCTCGGCCGGGTGGGCGGTGAACGGCTCCGCCCGTACCGCCTGGGCCAGCCGGATCGTGTGCGCCAGCAGCAGCCGCTCGGTCTCGGCCACGCTGAGCGGCACGAAGCCGAGTCGGCGAACCGCGCGGGCCCAGTCGGCGGCGTACCCCTGGGCGTCCGCCCGACCGGCGACGACCCCGGCGGGGTCCCGGCCGGCATCGACCCCGGCGGGGTCCCGGCCGGCATCGACCCCGGCGGAGTCCGGGACGGCGGCCACGAGATCAGCCGGCGGGCTGGTCGTACCGGGCGACGCCCCCGAAGGCGCCGAACCGCTCCGGGTGCTCGTCCACCTCGGACGGTGAGTCCGGGCGCCAGAGCGGCATGTGCACCACGCCCGGTTCCAGGACGGTCCAGTCGCCGAAGAAGCCGGTGACCTGAGCGCGGGAGCGCAGGGTGATCTCGGTGGCGGTGCGGGCGGAGAGGCGCTGGGCGTCCAGCATCTCCTGTGGCTGGTCCTCGAAGGTGGAGTGGGAGACGACCAGGAAGCTGCCCGGCGCGGCCGCGGCCCGCAGGGTGGCCAGGATCGCCTCGGGCCCGTCGGCGTCCGGGATGAAGTGCACCACCCCGGCCAGCAGGATGCCCATCGGACGGCTGAAGTCGATCAGCCCGAGCTGTCGGGTCTCGGCGAGGATCCGCTCCGGCTCGCGCAGGTCGGCGTGGATGACACCGGTCAGCTCGTTGCCAGCCAGCAACTCCCGGCTGTGCGCGACCGCCACCGGGTCGATGTCGACGTACACCACGCGGGCCTTGGGGTTCACCCCCTGCGCCACCTCGTGCACGTTGCCCACGGTGGGAATTCCGGAGCCGATGTCGAGGAACTGGTCGATGCCGGCGTCGAGCAGCACCCGGACGGCCCGGCGCAGGAACTCCCGACCGGAGCGCATGGTGGCGGCGAGATTCGGGGTCATGCTGGCGATCTGCTCCGCCAACTGCCTGTCGATCTCGAAGTTGTGTGCCCCACCCAGAAAGTAGTCGTACACCCGGGCCGCGCTCGGCCTGGTCAGATCGATCTCGGTCGGCAGTCCGTCCGGCATCAGCGTGCTCCCCAGTTCATCGCCGCGGCGCGGGACGGCACCGGCGTCGGGGCGCGCAGCGGGCACGCGTGGGCACCGGTCGACCCGCGGGTCGTGTGGTGTGGACCACTCTAGGCGGCTGACTCCAGCAACAGCGAGATGCCTTGACCAACGCCGATGCACATGGTGGCCAGAGCCCGGCGGCCACCGCGACGGCGCAGCTCCAGGGCGGCGGTCAGCGCCAACCGCGCGCCGCTGGCACCGAGCGGGTGCCCCAGCGCGATGGCGCCACCGTTCGGGTTGACGTGGTCGGCGTCCACTGGCAGCCCCAGCTCGCGCAACACCGCCACGGACTGCGCGGCGAACGCCTCGTTCAACTCCACCACGTCCACCGCGCCCACCTCGACGCCGAGGCGGTCGAGCAGCTTGCGGGTGGCCGGCACCGGGCCGATCCCCATGATCCGGGGCGGCACACCGGCCGCCGCCGCGCCGACGATCCGGGCCAGCGGGGTCAGGCCGTACCGGGCGACCGCCGCCTCGCTGGCCACCAGCAACGCGACAGCGCCGTCGTTGACGCCCGAGGAGTTGCCGGCGGTCACCGTGCCGCCGTCGCGGAACGGGGTGGGCAGCGCGGCCAACTTCGCAAGCGAGGTCTCCCGGGGGTGCTCGTCGACCTCGACCAGGCGGGTCTCCCGACGACCGGCCGGCACTGACACCGCCACGATCTCCTCGGCGAACCGGCCGTCGGCCTGCGCCTTGGCCGCGCGCTGCTGCGACCGGTACGCGAAGGCGTCCTGCTCGGCCCGGCTCACGCCGTACTCGGCGGCCACGTTCTCCGCCGTCTCCGGCATCGAGTCGACCCCCCACCCGTCACGCATCAACGGGTTCACCAACCGCCAGCCCAGTGTGGTGTCGTACACCTCGGCCGAACGGGAGTACGCCGACGTGGCCTTCGGCATGACGAACGGCGCCCGGCTCATGCTCTCCACCCCGCCGGCGATCACCAGGTCCGCGTCCCCGGCGACGATGGACCGGGCGGCGGTGGCGAGCGCGTCCAGGCCCGAGCCGCAGAGCCGGTTGACGGTGCTGCCCGGCACCTCCTCGGGCAGGCCGGCCAGCAGCGCCGCCATCCGGGCCACGTTGCGGTTGTCCTCGCCGGCCTGGTTGGCGCAGCCGAGCACGACGTCGTCGACTCGCGCCCAGTCCACCGACGGGTGGCGGGCGACCAGTTCTCGGATCACGTGCGCGGCCAGGTCGTCGGGGCGGACGCCGGCCAGCGCGCCCGCGTACCGGCCGATCGGGGTGCGGACACCGGCCACCAGGTATGCCACGGTCATCGTGAGTCCTTAGGGGGTGCAGACGGCGGGGGTGGGGCACGCCCACCGGGTCACGAGGGCTGCCGGCCGCCAGGATATCCGCGCCGACAGCGGATAGGTTGACGGCATGGCCCGGGCCCAGTTCAGCGCAGAGACCAGCGGCGGCGGCGCGTTCGTCCGCCAGCCGAACCGGTTCACCGGTCGGGTCACCGCCGACTCGACCTCGCCACCCGGCGGCGGCCCGGACGAGCAGGACCGCTGGCCGCTGGAGGCTGGCCGTTACCGGCTGATCTGGTGCCGGGCCTGCCCCTGGGCGCACCGGGCGAGGATCGTGCGTGGCCTGCTCGGGCTGGACGACGCGATCTCGCTGGGCACCGTCGACCCGATCCGGGACGAGCGGGGCTGGGCGTTCGCCCTCGACCCGGACGGCTTCGACCCGGTGCTCGGCGTGAGCTTCCTCTCCGAGGCGTACCTGGCCACCGACCCGGACTACACCGGCCGGGTGACAGTGCCGGCGCTTGTCGACACCCTGACCGGTCGGGTGGTCACCAACGACTATCCGCAGCTCACCCTCGACTTCTCCACGCAGTGGCGGTCGCTGCACCGTGCGGGGGCGCCGGACCTCTACCCGGAGGCGCTGCGCCCGGAGATGGACGCGCTGATGGCCGAGATCCACACCGACGTGAACAACGGCGTCTACCGGTGCGGGTTCGCCACCTCCCAGCAGGCGTACGACGAGGCGTTCCGGGCGCTCTTCGCCCGACTGGACGCGCTCTCCGAGCGGCTGGCCGGGCAGCGCTACCTGATGGGCGACGCGATCACCGAGGCGGACGTGCGGCTGTTCACCACGCTGGTCCGCTTCGACACCGCTTACCACGGGCACTTCAAGTGCAACCGCGACAAGCTGACCGAGATGCCGGTGCTCTGGGCGTACGCCCGGGACCTGTTCCAGACGCCGGGTTTCGGCGAGACGGTGGACTTCGACCACATCAAGCGGCACTACTACGGCACGCACCGGGAGATCAATCCCAGCGGCATCGTGCCACTCGGGCCGGACGAGTCCGGCTGGAGCACGCCGCACGGGCGTGGCTGAGCCGGGTCGGCCGGCCGCCCCGACCGTGCCGAGGGCCCGCGGCGAGGTCGCCCGCCGGGTCGCCGGGTCCGCCGCGGCCGGCTGCACCCTGGCCGGTGCGGTGGCGGTGACGCTCGCCGTGGTCGCCGGTCCCGGTCCAGGGCTCACCGGGTACGTCAGCGAGGCGGGCATCGCCGGCAGCGCTCACGCCGCGACGTACCGGATCGGGATCCTGGCCCTTGCCGGCGCGTTGCTGTTGATCGGCGCGGCGCTGCCCCCCGGGGTGTGGGCGGCGGCCCCGGCGCTGCTCGCCACCGGGGCCGTGTTCACCGCCGTGTCCGGGGCGGTGACCTGCTCCGGCGGCTGCCCGTTGCCGCCGTTCGAGCGCGCGACGACGGCGGACCTGGTGCACGGCGGCGCGAGCATCGCGGCGACCGCCGCTGTGGTCTTCGCCATGATCACGCTGGCCGTCTCCGGGCCGGCCGGCCGGACGGTCCGTCGGCTGGCCGGCGTCGCCGCCGCGCTGGCTCTGCCGCTCTGCGCCACTGTGGGGCTGGCGATGCTCGTGATCGGCCGAGGCCCGGTGGTGGGGGTGCTGGAACGGCTGATCCTCGCCCTCGCGGTGCTGTGGGGCCTGGGCACCGCCACCGCGCTGGCCCTCTGTAAGGAGCCTCACGCCGTCCGGTCCTTCCGATGAGCGGGAATCGGCGTATCGTCGGCCAACGATGACCAATGTCTGGGGCCTCACCGTCCGCCTGTATGTCGATCTCCGACTGCAGGCCAGTGGCATCTGTCCGGGCTAGCCGCGTTTCTACGCCTGCCCCGATCGGACCGGACAATTGGATACATCCCCATGCCCTTCAGCCTGCGCAAAATTCCCTTCTCCGTGCAGATCCTGCTCGGCCTCGTGCTCGGCGTCGCGCTGGGCTTCCTTGCCCGCAGCAACGACCTGAGCTGGCTGACCAGCACCCTGCACACCGTCGGTAGCCTCTTCGTCCAACTACTCAAGCTGGCCGTGCCGCCGCTGGTCTTCACCGCCATCGTGGTCAGCGTGGTCAGCCTGCGCGGCGTCGCCAACGCCGCCCGGCTCGCCGTCAAGACCCTGCTGTGGTTCGGCATCACCGCGCTGATCGCGGTGAGCATCGGCATCGGCCTCGGCCTGCTCACCAACCCGGGCAAGGGCGTGACCCTCGACCTGGGTGGCGCGGCGCCGCCGAAGAACACCGGCTCGTGGACCGACTTCCTCACCGGCATCGTGCCCACCAACCCGGTCGGCGCGTTCGTCGAGGGCAACGTCCTCCAGATCGTCTTCCTCGCCGTCGTCATCGGTGCCGCGGCCCTGCTGGTCGGCGAAGCCGCCGAACCGTTCGTGGCGCTGAACCGCTCCCTGCTGGAGATCGTCCAGAAGGCGCTCTGGTGGATCATCCGGCTCGCCCCGATCGGCACCCTCGGCCTGATCGGCAACGCCGTCGCCTCGTACGGCTGGGACCTGCTGGCCCCCCTCGCGAAGTTCACCACGGCCGTCTACGTCGGCTGCGCCATCGTGCTGTTCGTGGTCTACCCGCTGGTGCTGATCCTGGCCGGCCGCCTCAACCCGCTGCGCTTCTTCGCCGGCGCCTGGCCGGCTATCGAACTGGGCTTCGTGTCCCGCTCCTCGGTCGGCACCATGCCGGTGACCCAGCGCTCCGTCGAGCGACTCGGCGTGCCCCGCGAGTACGCCTCGTTCGCGGTGCCCTTCGGCGCGACCACGAAGATGGACGGTTGCGCCGCCATCTACCCGGCCCTCGCCGCGATCTTCGTGGCCCAGGTGTTCGGCGTGCAGCTCGGCATCGGCGACTACCTGCTGATCGCCTTCGTCTCGGTGGTCGGCTCGGCGGCCACCGCCGGTCTGACCGGCGCGATCGTGATGCTCACCCTGACCCTCAGCACGCTGGGCCTGCCACTGGCCGGCGCCGGCCTGCTGCTGGCCATCGACCCGATCCTGGACATGGTCCGCACCGCCACGAACGTCGCGGGGCAGGCGCTGGTGCCGACGGTGGTCGCCGCCCGCGAGGGCACCCTCGACCGGGCCGCGTACGAGTCCGCCGGCCGACGTGACCTGACCGACCCGGTGCCGGTCGCCGACACCCGGCCCGAGCTCACCCCCGTTCCCGCCTGACCGATTCACCAGTACGGCGACGGGCCCCTCTCCCCAGGGGCCCGTCGCCGTGTCGGAGAGGATGACCCCATGAGTTCCCTGTTCACTCCCCTGGCCCTGCGCGGGGTCACACTGCCCAACCGGATCGCCATGGCACCGATGTGCCAGTACTCCGCCGGCCCCGACGGCCTGCCCACCGACTGGCACCTGATCCACCTCGGCAGCCGCGCGGTCGGCGGTGCCGGCCTGGTGCTGACCGAGGCGACCGCCGTGCTCCCCGAGGGCCGGATCAGCCCACAGGACACCGGCCTCTGGTCCGGTGCGCACGTCGACGCCTGGCGGCCGGTGACGGCGTTCGTCGCCGCCCACGGCGCGGTGCCGGCCGTGCAGCTCGCGCACGCCGGCTTCAAGGCCTCCACCTACCGGCCGTGGGCGCCGGAGCGCGGTGGCGTGCCGGACGCCGAGGGCGGCTGGACACCCGTCGCCCCCGGCTCGGAGCCCTTCACCGCCGGCTATCGGACGCCGACCAGCCTCGACGAGGCCGGCATCGCCGGGGTGGTCGAGGCGTTCGCGGCCGGAGCCGTCCGCGCCCTGGACGCCGGCTTCGCCGCCGTGGAGATCCACGCCGCCCACGGCTACCTGCTCAACGAGTTCCTCTCGCCGCTGACCAACCACCGCACCGACGCGTACGGCGGCGACCGGGCGGCCCGGATGCGGCTCACCCTGGAGGTGGCCCGCGCGGTACGCGCCGCGGTCGGCGAGGACGTGCCGGTGCTGACCCGGATCTCCGCCACCGACTGGGTCGACGGCGGCTGGACGATCGAGGACAGCGTGGTGCTCGCCGGTGAGCTGGCCGGCGTCGGCGTCGACCTTGTCGACGCGTCCTCCGGTGGGGTGAGCACGGACCAGCGCATCCCGCTCGGCCCGGGTTACCAGGTGCCGCTGGCCGCCCAGATCCGCCGCGAGGCCGGTGTGCCGACCGGCGCGGTGGGCCTCATCGTGGAGCCCGAGCACGCCGAGCAGATCGTCGCCGGCGGCGAGGCCGACCTGGTGCTGCTGGGTCGGGAGTTGCTGCGCGACCCGTACTGGCCGCGCCGGGCCGCCGCGAAGCTCGGCGTCACGTACTCCGGCCCCGCCCAGTACGCCCGCGCCTCCTGATCCCGACCGGTCGGGCGGCCGCCGCGTGAGCGGCCGCCCGACCGTCGGTCAGCCGGCCAGGTGCGACCAGTCGCCCTCCAGGTCCTGCCAGGTGCCCTGGGCGGCCACCGTGCCGCCGATCAGCACCACCACGTGGTCGGCCCGGACCAACGCGGCGCGCTTCGCGGTCGAGCCGACAACTGTCACCCCGTGGCCGCGCAACGCCTGCCACAGCGCCAGCTCGGTGGTGACGTCCAGCGCCGACGACACGTCGTCGGCGACCAGCAGTTCGGTACGCGGGGCCAGCGCCCGGGCCAGTGCCAACCGCTGCAACTGCCCACCGGAGAGCCGGGTGCCCTTGTGCCCGATGAGCAGGCCCAGCCCGCCGCCGGCGGCAGCCAGGTCATGGTCGAGCTGGGCGGTGCTGACCGCCCCCGCCGCGTCCACCTGGTGCCCGAGGGCGATGTTGTCGGCCACCGTGCCGGAGAGCACCCGGGGCAACTGACCGACGTAGCCGACCTGGTTGGGACGCAGGAACAGCTCCGGCTCGGTGACCGGATCACCGTTCCAGGCCAGCTCGCCGGTGTGGTGCACGATCCCGGCCAGCCCACGCAGCAACGAGGACTTCCCTGACCCCACCGGCCCGACGACCAGCACCAACTGCCCCCGCTGCACGGTGAGGTCCACGTCCCGGACGGCCACCGTGCCGTCGGAGTGCACCACCCCGAAGCCGCGCAGCTCCAGCCGTCGCAGCGGATGCCGGGGCGGCATGGTCGGCGCGGGCGCCGTCCCGGCGGTCAGGTCGACCTCCGGCACCCCCGCGGAGTACGCGCTCACCCCGGTCATCGCCGCCGTGCGCCGGGTCCAGACCCGTGCCGAGGGCAGCTGCGAGATCAACGACGCCGTCGTCCAGGCGAACCACCGGGCCGCGCCCAGGGTGGACACGGCCACCAGCACCGCCCCGGCGGAGAGCGAGCCGTTCAGGTAGAGCGCCCAGGCGCCGATCGGCAACAGCCCACTGGCCATCGACGGTGTGGAGCGCGCCCACACCTGCACCGAGATCTCCCGCCGCTGCCGGTCGCTGCGCAGCACGTCCAGGCTCGCCAGGTGGCGCAGCACCGCAGTGGTCGCGCCGGCGAGCTTCACCGTCCGCGCCGCGGAGAGCGCGGAGACCAGCGCCGTGGCGAAGGAGGCCCGCGCCGCCACCGTCGCCCGGGCCGCACGCTCCAGCTTCGGCCCGAACAACGTCGCCGCCAGCCCGGAGACGACCATCGTGCCGAGGAAGAACAGCCCGGGTACGACGCTGCCGGTGACCGCCGTCATGGCGACCACGAGCACCAGCGCGACGGTCTGGTCCAGCACGTTGTCGGCGAGCTGGACCACCCGTTCGGTGTCCCCACCCTGCGCCACCACCTCGGCAGGGCTGTGTGAGCTGACCCGGCGCGGCCCGGTCTGGCCGTGCACCAGGCGAAGGCCGATCCGCAGCATCTGCCGCACCCACCACTGCGGGAACCAGACGTGGGTGTAGAACGGCAGCGGCAGTGTGATCAGCAAGCCGGCGACGATCCCCACCGCCGGCAGGTACGGGTTCCCGGTCCCGTCGACCAGGTCCGCCCAGAGCCACGGCAGCACCGGGCCGTCCAACCCGAGCAGGCTGAGCCCGAGGAACAGCACGATCGCGGCCGCACCGTACCGGGGATCGTTGGTACAGAGTCGGAAGATCTCCCGCAGCGTCCGGGCCGGCGGCACCGGCGGCAGCGGCGGCGGCTCGGCCCGGGTCGGCCCGACCGCGCCCTGCGTGCTGTCGGGCGGTGTCTCCCGCGTGGCCTGCCCGTTCGGCTCGGCCCGCGTCGGTGCCGGCTCGGTCGGCCAGGCGGCGGCGTGCTCGGTCGCCGCGACCGGCTCGCCCCGCGCGGGCGCCGGCTCGCTCGGCCACGCGTCCGGACCGGGGCCGACCAGGAGGTCCGTGCCGACGCCGCTGCGACCGGCCGGCGCCACAGTGGCGTACGCGGCGGCGTGGCTGGTCGCCAGGAGTTCGGCGAAGCGTGTCGACGTCTCCAGCGGACCGGCCTCGACCACCGCGCCGTCGGCCAGGACCACCACCTCGTCACAGCGGCGCACCGAGGAGAGTCGGTGCGCGATGACGATGCCGATCCGGTCACGCAGCAGTCGTTCGGTGGCCCGCTGCACCCGCGCCTCGGTGACCGGGTCCAGCCGAGCGGTGGCCTCGTCGAGGATCACCACGTGCGGCTCCCGGACCAGGATCCGGGCGAACGCCACCAACTGCTCCTGACCGGCGGAGAGCACGTGCCCGCCCTCCCCCAGCCGGGTCGTCAACCCGTCCGGCAGCTCGGCGATCCAGCTGGCCAGGCCCAGCTCGTCGAGCGCCCGAGCGGCCGCGTCGAGCAACTCCGGGTCGAAGAGCGCCACGTTCTCGGCGAGCGTGCCGGCCAGGATCTCGGTGCGCTGCGGCACCAACGCCACCCAGCGGCGCAGTTGCTCGACGTCGAGGTCGCACAGGTCGGTGCCGCCGAGGAAGACAGTGCCCGGCGGCACGTCGACCGCCCGGGTGAGCACCTTCGCCAGCGTCGACTTGCCCGAACCGGTCCGCCCGATCAGCGCGTACGAGCGACCGCGCGCGAAGGTGAGGCTGAGCCCGCGCAGCGCGACCCTGCGGCCACCCTCCCCGTACCCGAATGTCAGGTCCCGAATGCGCAGGTCACCCTCGCTCGGGCTGGCCCCGCCCACCGGCTCCTGCCGGGCCTTGTAGAGCAACTGCACCCGCGCCCACGCGCCGAGCGCCTCCTGGATCTCCGGCACCATCCGGCTCACGTGTTCCGCGGTCGCCCCGAAGGCCAGGGCGAGCAGCCAGATGGCGGTGAGCCGGGCGGCGTCGATCCGGCCGGTGGCCAACGCCCAGGCACCGCCGAGCACCACCGCGCCGATGCCCGCCCGGATCGTCGCGGTGGCCACCGTCGCCACCCGGGCGGACAGCACCCAGACCACCAGGCCACGGGACAGCACGGCGGAGGCCCGCCGGGCGTACAACCGCAGCACGTACGGCCGCGCCAGGCTGGTGCGTACGTCGTCCTGCCCGTGCACCGCCTCCTCCATCACGGCCGCCAGGTCGGACCACGCCTCCTCCTCGGCCATCCGGGCCGGGCCGATCCGGGCCGTGGGCCGGCGCAGGCCGACCGCGAGCACCACAGTGAGCAGCAGCATCGCGATCCCCGCCGGCCACCACACGAACACCGCCACGACCATCGACAACAGACCGACGCAGAGGCCCTGGGCGAGCCGGGTGCCCTGGTTACGAATTGCCGACGCCACCTGATAGACGTCCCCGTCGATCCGGTCCAGCAGCTCGCCCACCGGAGTGGTCTCCAGGGTGGGCAGGTCCTGCCCGAGAGCGACGCGGCAGAGCCGGCGACGCACGTCGGCGGACCAGTCGGCGGTCAGGCCGGCCATCAGCAGACTCACCGCGAGGTCGCTGAGGACCACGGCGACCAGGGCCGCGGCCAGTACGGCGAACAAACCAGCCGAACGATGCACCAGCACCGCGCCGGCCAGGGCCGACGCGCCCGCCTGCCCAGCGGCACCCAGCACGATGAGGACGGCCACGATCGTCACACGACGGGTCGAGGTGCCCCACAGATCACGGAGCAGGCGCATGGAAAGTCCTCCGGATGTGGGGTTGCGGAGACTTCAGCCTGCCGGCGTCGGCGTGTAGATTCAACCGAATTTCCGGCCTCTGAGCTGGGCATCCGTGCAGTTCCGCCAGCGGCGGCAGCGGACCTGCAGGGTCAGCGCCGGCAGAACCCCGGCGGGGCTCCGCACCGCAGGCGTTCTGCCCGATCTGATGCGATCTAGCCAACTTTGGTGCCGGCAGGGGCTTCTTGATCGACCAGGGGTGGTTTGGGGTCGCACGAGCCACGCCGCATGGGGTGATTTGTCCGTTGGTGGGTGTTTGTGGGGTGTGGTCGGGCGCACTCGTGGGCCGGAATCATGGCCGGGCCGGGGTCGTTAAACACCCTGACGATCGCAGCACCACCGACCGGCCGCCGCACCCATGGGCTGGTCGCGCAGGCCGGAATGCCAGCCTCCACCCGGTCGTTACAGTCCCCACGAACGACCACCGGGCACCGCCACGACGAGGGTGCCGGCAGATGGGCCGACCCCGGAATGACCCCGGCCCCCCGGTCGTTACAGATGGACCCGGCGCCACGAGCCCCCCGCTCGTAAGGTCGCCAACCTAGACGCCCGACCGGGTGTCACCCCCCAAGACTTTTCTCCTTGTTAGTGCAGCGCCGGACGAGGTGCTCACACCCATCACCGCCGTCCCCCTCTTTGGCGGTGCGGGTGTTCTACCCCCGAAGGAGCTACCCCCATGAACACGATCTTCCGTAAGAGCATGCTGTCTGTTGCTGGTCTCGCGTTCGCCGGTGGTGTGTTCGCCGGCCCGATCGCCGCCCACGCCGCTACCCCGGCCGTGGATGCCAAGGCGGTTGCGGTGGCCGTGCAGTCGGCGGCGCCGAAGCCGCAGGGCGAGCAGTCCCACATCACCCTCAACGACGAGCAGACCACCAACGTGAAGGCCATCATCGCGGCCACCAAGAAGGCCGGCCTGCCGGAGCGGGCCGCGGTCATCTCGATCGCGACGAGCCTGCAGGAGTCCAAGCTGGAGAACCTGGGTCACCTGGGTGACCGGAACGACCATGACTCGCTGGGTCTGTTCCAGCAGCGCCCGAGCTCGGGTTGGGGCACCCCGGAGCAGATCACCGACCCCGAGTACTCCACCACCGCGTTCCTCAAGGGCCTCAAGCAGGTCGACGGGTGGCAGGACATGCCGCTGACCGACGCCGCGCAGACCGTACAGGTGTCGGCCTACCCGGACGCCTACGCCCAGTGGGAGCAGCAGGCCACCGACCTCGTCGCCCAGCACTGGAACAGCTGACCCACACCACAAGCACCCAGCACCCAGCACCCAGCACGGCAACACCACAGCACCACACCGACCACTGGCCGGCACCCCGCAACCCGGGGCGCCGGCCAGCGGCGTTTCTTTGCTCCGAGTGCGCAGATCTTGGACATTTCCCGTTCAGCGCGAACGGAATCTGTCCAAGATCTGCGGGGATACATCACCGCGTGCCGCGCGAGCCAACCGGCAGCGGTCAGAAGAGGACGGTGGCCAGGGTGCCGATCGGCTGGAATCCGCAGCGCTCGTAGACACGGCGGGCCGGGAGGTTGAAATCGTTGACGTACAGGCTGACGGTGGGGGCGACTCGCAGCAGCGCGTCGCGGACCACGGCTGCCATGGCGGCGGTGGCGATCCCCCGGCCTCGCCACTCCGGTGCCACCCAGACGCCCTGGATCTGCGCCGTCCGTTTGGTGACCACGGCCAACTCGGCCTTGAACACGACCTTGCCGTCGATGATGCGGGCGTACGCGCGACCGGTCCGGACCAGGTCGTTGACCCGCCGGCGGTAGCTGCGTCCGCCGTCCTCGGCCAGCGGGGAGACGCCGACCTCCTCGGTGTACATGGCAACCGCCGCCGGGAAGAGCCGGTCGACCTCGCCGGAGCGAACCTGGCGTACCTCCGGATCGGCCGGTACGGGTGGCAGCGTGTCGGTGACCAGCAGTGGCTGATTGGGGCGAACGTCTCGCGCTGGCCCCCACGTTCCGGAAAGGCGGTCCCACAGCCCGAGGACGGCATCGGCCCGGCCGACGATGGAGGAGCAGAGCCGCTCCTCGCCGGCGAGCAGGTCGGCGAAGGCAGCGACCGCTGCGTCACTGGCCAGCACCGGGGTCAGGTTGCCGCCGAGCCAGCAGAGTGACTCGAGGTTGCGGCGAGCCCCGTACCCCAGGATTCTGCCCTCGGCCCGCCACCAGGAGAGTCCGCGCGCGGCGATCCGCTCGGCGACCTGCGCGCCCGCGAACGGGTCATGGTCGAGCAGTCGCTCGACCGCGCGGCGCTCCGATTCCCCCAGTTGGCGTACCGGCACCGTCAGCACGACTATCAGCCTGCCAGATCGACCCCCCGCTCCGCCGGTCGAGTGGCGAGGCCGGCACCGGTTCTGCGGGCCCACTGATCGGCCGGGTCCGCCCGGCCCAGCGGACGACCGGGGGCACCAGGGCTCCGAGCAGGAGAAAAAGGGCACCGAGCACGAGCCAGCCAGGTACGCCCCAGCCGAGCGCGAGGGTGGTCACCACGACCGGTGCGAGCATCTTGCCCAGTTCGTAGCCCATGCCGTACGCCCCCTGGTACTGCCCCTGTGCGTCCGCTGGTGCCAGCCCGAAGGAGATCCCCCAGCCGGCGGCGGAGTGCCACAGCTCCCCGGTGACGTGCGCGAGCGCCCCGAGGCCGAGCAGGCCCACCGCGCCGGCGGTGGGCAGCGCGCCGCTGGCAGCGAAGAGTACGCAGGCCAGGGCGATGGCCACGCCCGCTCGGCGGGCGGCGCGGGCGGCCCCGGGCACTGTGGCGGCGGTATTCGCGGCGCGTACCTGAAGGAGCACGACCAGCACGGTGTTGACCAGCGTCAACGCGGAGATCATCCAGACGGGGGCCCGGGTGTGGCCGGCGATCCACAGCGGCAGTGCGATGGTGAGCAGGCTGAAGTGCATCGACATCAGCCCGTCGACCAGTGTGAAGGCGAGGAACGGGCGGTCCCGTAGGGCGACCAGCCGAGGGCCGTGCGTCGGGGCGGCGACCGGGGCGACGGCGGGCAGACGAAGGAAGACCACCGCTGCGGCCAGTGACGTCGCCGCCGAGGCCAGGATGAGCACGACGTACCCGGTTCGGGTGTCGGCGGCGATGGCGAAGCCGCCGAGGACGGCGCCGACGGAGATCCCGACGTTGGTGGTGGCTCGCAGGTAGGCGCGGGTGCGGACCCGCTGGTCGGCTGGGATCGCGCCGCCGATCAGTGCGCCGCGGGCACCTCGCTCGACCGCGTCGGCAAGCGCGGTGGCCGCTCCCACCAGCACGAACGTGGGGAACGACCGGACGGCGATCAGGCCGATGGTCAGGGTGCCGGCGACGAACAGCGCGCCGACCTGCACGCCGCGTGGGCCGACGCGGTCGGCCAGGTAGCCGCTCGGGGCGCTGGCCAACACACCGACCAGGGCCGAGATGGTCAGCCCGATACCCACTTCGGTGGCCGACAGGCCGACCGACCGGGTGAGGAAGAGCGCGCTGGCGACGAGCCAGAGGCCCCGCCCGACGGTCTTGACCAGAGTGCCGAGGGTGAGGACCCGGGCCGGACCCGGCGGGGGAAGCAGGCGCATGACCGACACTCTAACAAGACGTACGTACGGTTTGGTAGATGGGAGTTGTCGGCGATGCATTGCCGATATATCGTTGATGCATCAGCGATAGTCCTAAGGAAGGAAGAACCCGATGAGGTTCCACCGACAGCACCACCCGATGCACGAGGCTCGGATGCGGGGGTTCGGCTTCCCGCCCGGTCCGCACGGTCATGGCCACGAGCACGGCGGCCCCTGGGGCGGCCGGGGCCGTGGACGGGGTCGGGGCCGACGCCCCAACGTCCGAGCGTCCGTGTTGGCCCTGCTCACCGAGCGGACTATGCACGGCTACGAGATGATCCAGGAGATCGACTCCCGCACCGGCGGTGCGTGGCGGCCGAGCCCGGGCTCGATCTACCCCACCCTCCAGCTACTGGAGGACGAGGGCGTGATCGTCGCCAGCACCGAGGAGTCCGGTGGTGGGCGGAAGCGGTTCACTGTCACCGAGGCCGGTCAGGCGGAGGCCACCGAGGCCGCGCAGACCCCGCCGTGGGCGGACGTCGCCCAGGGCACTGTGAGCAGCTGGCACGACATCCGTGACTCTGGCGCACAGGCGATGAACGCGCTGCGCCAGGTGATGATGAACGGCACCGACGACCAGCGTGAGCGGGCCGCCCAGGTGCTCGACGAGACCCGGCGCAAGCTGTACGCGATCCTCGCCGAATCCGAGTGACGCCAGGCCGCGCCACAACGCCAGGCCACCCCAACAGCGCACGATCAGCACGAACGCACAGCGGCCGCTCCCCGCACGGGGAGCGGCCGCTTTTTCCAGATGGAAGATCAGTGCACGGTGACGGTCGGGCCGGTGACCAGCCCGCGCAGCTCCTCGGGGAGTTCGGCGCCCATCTCGTCGGCGATCCGCAGCGCCTCTTCGATCAGGGTTTCGACGATCTGGGCCTCGGGCACCGTCTTGACGACCTGGCCCTTGACGAAGATCTGGCCCTTGCCGTTGCCGGAGGCGACACCGAGGTCGGCTTCCCGGGCCTCGCCCGGACCGTTCACCACGCAGCCCATGACGGCGACCCGCAGCGGCACCGGCAGCCCTTCCAGGCCGGCGGTGACCTCCTCGGCGAGCTTGTAGACGTCCACCTGGGCCCGCCCGCAGGACGGGCACGAGACGATCTCCAGGCCCCGCTCACGCAGACCGAGGGACTCCAGGATCTGGTTGCCGACCTTGATCTCCTCCACCGGCGGGGCGGACAGCGACACCCGGATCGTGTCGCCAATCCCCTCGGCCAGCAGCGCGCCGAACGCGACCGCCGACTTGATGGTGCCCTGGAAGGCTGGCCCGGCCTCGGTGACGCCGAGGTGCAGCGGGTAGTCGCACTGCTCGGCGAGCTGCCGGTACGCCCGGATCATCACGACCGGGTCGTTGTGCTTGACCGAGATCTTGATGTCGCGGAAGCCGTGCTCCTCGAACAGCGAGCACTCCCACAGCGCCGACTCGACAAGCGCTTCGGCGGTGGCCTTGCCGTACTTGCTCAGCAGGCGCTTGTCCAGTGACCCGGCGTTGACGCCGATCCGGATCGGCGTCCCCGCCGCCCCCGCGGCACGAGCGATCTCCTTGACCTTGTCGTCGAACTGCCGGATGTTGCCCGGGTTGACCCGGACCGCCGCGCAGCCGGCGTCGATCGCGGCGAAGACGTACTTGGGCTGGAAGTGGATGTCGGCGATCACCGGGATCTGTGACTTCTTGGCGATCGCGGGCAGCGCCTCGACGTCGTCCTGGGACGGCACCGCCACCCGGACGATCTGGCAGCCGGACGCGGTCAGCTCGGCGATCTGCTGAAGGGTCGCGTTGATGTCGGAGGTGAGGGTCGTGGTCATCGACTGCACGGACACCGGCGCACCACCACCGACCGGAACCGAACCGACCATGATCTGGCGGCTGGCCCGACGGGGAGCGAGCGGCGGGGGCGGCACGGCGGGCATACCGAGACTGATAGCTGTCACTTCAGGCACTCACCTTGAGAAGAGCGTGATGGGGTTGACGACGTCCGCGGCGATGGTCAGCAGCGTGAACGCGCCACCGATCAGGATCACCACGTACGTGAAGGGCATCAGTTTGAGGTAGTCCACCCGGCCGGGGTCGGCCCGGCCGATCCGCGCGTAGACCCAGGAGCGGGCCCGTTCGAACCAGGCGATGGCGATGTGGCCGCCGTCCACCGGGAGCAGCGGCAGCAGGTTGAACACGCCGATGAAGAAGTTCAGCGACACGAAGAGCATGAAGAAGACCAGCCAGGCGTTGTTCTCGACCGCCTCCCCGCCGAGTCGGCTTGCGCCGACCACGCTGATCGGGGTGTCGACGTCGCGCTCGCCGCCGGTGAGGGCGGTCCACAGGGCGGGGACCTTCTGCGGGAGGCGCTGGAGCGCCTGGGCGGTGCCGACGGCCAGTTGACCGGTGAAGTCGGCGGTGGCGCCGAAGGCGCCGACCGGGCCGTACGTCACACGGGTTGGGGTGCTGGGGACGAGCCCGACGCCGAGCGCGGCCACCGGCGCGGCGGCACCTGTCGGGTTGTCCAGCGGCGGACGCTGGGTCTGCGCGAGCACCGTGCTGGTGGTGCCCGGCTGCCCGTCGCGGACGTACGCGATCTGCGCGTTGTCGCCCGGCTTGAGCCCGCGCAGCGTGGTGAGCAGGTCGCCGTAGGAGTTGATCGGGGTGCCGTTGACCGAGGTGATCCGGTCGCCGTTGCGCAGTTGCGCCTGCGCTGCCGGGCTGGCCGCGTCGGCGGGGGTGCACGCCCGCACCGCGTTCTCCGGAACCACGCACTCACTGAGCTGGATGACGGCGGGCTCCTGGCGGGCCTGCGCGTCGGTGGTCGGGAAGTCGGGGTTGGGCAGGCCGGCGGAGACGGCGAGGATCCAGATGGTGACCAGAGCGAGCGCGAAGTGCGTGATCGACCCGGCGGCCATCACGATCGTCCGCTTCCAGACCGGGTAGCGCCACATCACCCGCGACTCGTCGCCCGGCTCGACGTCGTCGTCCTGCGGCGTCATCCCGACGATCTTGCAGAAGCCACCGAGGGGGATGCCCTTGAGGCCGTACTCCGTCTCACCCCGCCGGAACGACCAGATGGTGGGGCCGAAACCGACGAAGTACTTCGTGACCTTCATCCCGAACGCCTTGGCGGTCAGCAGGTGACCCGCCTCGTGCAGGCTCACCGAGATGAGAATGGCCAGGGCGAAGAGGACCACCCCGAGCAGGTACGACATCAAGCTCCTTCCACCGAACCCGCGATGATCTCCTGCGCGTGCGCGCGTGCCCACGACTCGGCCGCGAGCACGTCCTCGACGGTACCTGGTTCGTCGAAGTCCGGAGCCTCCTCCAACACGCGTTCGAGGGTGTCGACGATGCCGAGGAACGGCAGCCGGCCCGCCACGAACGCGGCCACGCACTCCTCGTTCGCCGCGTTGTAGATCGCCGGCCGGCAGCGCCCGGTCTCCCCGGCGGCCTTGGCCAGGGCGACGGCCGGGAACGCCTCGTCGTCGAGCGGCGCGAACTCCCAGGTGTGCGCGGCCGTCCAGTCGACGGCGGTGGCCGCCTCGGGCACCCGGTCAGGCCAGCCGATGCCGAGCGCGATCGGCAGCCGCATGTCCGGTGGGCTGGCCTGGGCGATCGTCGACCCGTCGACGAACTCGACCATCGAGTGGATCACCGACTGCGGGTGCACCATCACTGTGATGTCGGCGTAGGGCACGTCGAACAGCTCGTGCGCCTCGATCACCTCCAGCGCCTTGTTGACCATGGTGGCTGAGTTGATCGTGACGACCGGCCCCATGTTCCAGGTCGGGTGTGCGAGCGCCTGCTCGGGTGTGACCTGCGTCAACTCGTCGCGCCGTCGGCCCCGGAACGGGCCGCCGCTGGCCGTGACGATCAGCCGACGCACCTCACCGCGCGAACCGGAGCGCAGGCACTGGGCCAGCGCCGAGTGCTCCGAGTCGACCGGGACGATCTGCCCCGGCCGCGTCACCGCTGCCTTGACCAGCGGGCCGCCGGCAACGAGGGACTCCTTGTTGGCCAACGCGAGAGTACGACCACCGCGCAGCGCGGCCAGCGTAGGAGCGAGGCCCAGCGAGCCGACCACCCCGTTGAGCACGATGTCGCACGGCCACTGGGCCAGCTCGGTCATGGCATCGGGCCCGGCCACGATCTTGGGAAGCTTGAAGTCACCGGTGGCCCATCCGCGCCGGCTCGCCTCGGCGTAGAACGCGAGTTGCAGGTCCTGCGCGGCGGACGCCTTGGCCACTCCGACCGCCTCGACGCCCAGTTCGAGGGCCTGCGCGGCGAGCAGCTCGACGTTGCCGCCACCGGCGCCCACGGCGACCACTCGGAACCGGTCCGGGTTGCGCCGGACGATGTCGATGGCCTGGGTGCCGATCGAGCCGGTGGACCCGAGCAGAACGAGGTCGCGGGGGGAAGTCACCCGGCCATTCTTCCCCACCCCCGCTGTACGCCCGCTGGGAGCCTCAGCCCTCGGCGTCGGGCTCCTCCAGTGGCGCTTCCTCGCCGAGCAGGTCCGCAGGATCGATGGCGAACTCGAACGGCTCCCGCATGGCGAACCGCGTGCCGGCCGCAGCGGCGGCCACCGGGCGGTACTCCCCCTCGGTCAGCTCGAACAGCGCGATGGTGGGCACCCGATTACGCAGATCCACCCGGAGGAAGAAGGGCACGCCAGCCGTGGCGTACTCGCGCGGACGGTCGATGATGTCCTTGCGCCGGTTTCCAGGGGAGACGATCTCCCCGAGAAGCACGGCGTGCCCGATGTCCATCGTCGTTCGACCGCCGCCTGGAACGTCGAGAATGACGATGTCCGGGATGAAGAGATCCTCGCCCGAGACGATGTTCGTCTCAAGATAGAGCCACAGCTTCGCGCGACGGGCCGCCTGCTTGAGGAGATAGGCGAGATCCAGCTCCGCGTCCTGATGGTCGTACCCGGCATGTGGTGTCACGATCACGCTTCCGCTCAGGACCTCAACCTTGGGGCCGTTGGTCTCCGGCAACAGGTCGAGGGCGAGCTGCGCAGTCCAGGGTTCGTCGTGCCACCGCAGCACGTCGAACGACGGCTCGGTGTGCTGCGGCGCCGGCTCCGGCGCAAAAGCTGCTTGGGCCATCCGGGCTCACCCCCTCAGCGGACCATCATGCTCAGGCCAGCCTAACCACCGCGGCCCCAGTTGCGCGTCATCGCACAATCAGTGCGACATCCAAGTGGCTGACGGTCAGCCGCACTGGTCCTGATCGATGGGCCGAGGTGGCACCACCCCGTCGCCGTAGTTGGCGGCCAGGGTTGCGGCCCACGCGTCCGGGACGGTCCGACCGGGGAACGTCAGCGGCAGGTACGACTGCAGCGCGCCGGATGCGTCCAGCATGGGTGCGAACTGCTCCTGCCATTCGCCGCGTGCGGCCGAGGTGGGGAAACCCCGGAAGACTGCCACTTCGGGATCCCGCTCACCCCAGCATCCCCACCTGCCTGAAGGTCCGGTCACCGCGATGACGTTCGCCGAAATCGCGATCGAACCGAAGATGTCGCTGGCAGCCTCGTGACCAATCAGTGCCCAGTAGTCGTCCTCGCTGGCCTCGACGGACAACGACAGGGCCGGATACGACTGATACTCCGACAGATAGTACGCATCGCAATCCGGCTCAAGGACCAGCAGCTCGACGTGCTCGTCGCCATGCCAGCGGGCCATCGCGCAGAGCGCCGGCCAGAGCTCCGGGGCGAGGATCGCATCGAACTCGCAGAACAGTGACTCCCCGCCAATCTCACGGAAGACCTGGTCAGGCAACCTGACCGAGAGATCGAAGGTCGCTCCGCAGCGGGAGCGAATGTTCAGGTAGGCGTGGTGATCGATCACGACAGACCCCTCCCCGGAGATCCCCAGCGTGCTGCCCGCACGAGTGGTTCGTGTAGATCTTGGACACTTTCCGTTATGGCGTAACGGAAAGTGTCCAAGATCTGCGAGCCGCAGCGAAGTCGCAGCACGACGCGCCGCCAGTCGAGGCCATGCCGCCGAAGCGCGAGGGCCGGCACCGGCACCTACAGCAACCCGGACTTGCGACAGATCTTGGAGGGAAATCGCCCCTCCCGAGGCCGAATTCTTCCAAGATCTCGCTGAGCGAGTTCGCCGAGCCGCTCAGCGGCGGTTGTTCGACTGCGATGCGCGGGTTGACGCGATGAAGGCGGTCCAGACCGAGGGAGTGAAGGTCAGCACCGGCCCTTGCCGGTCCTTGCTGTCCCGCACGCCAATCAGGTCGGCGAACCCCGCCACCTCGACGCAGTTGCCGTCGCCGCCGGACCGGGTCGACTTGCGCCAGACTCCGTCACGCACCATCGGTCATCTCCTTCGCTATAGCCACGATCAACTCACGGGACTCGATCGGGCTCAGCGCCCGTTCCCCGAGTGAGCGCCATACGGTCTCGTAGACCTCGATTTCGTGGGCCTTGTCAAGGTAGACCGCGCCGCAGGGACCGTCCATGTAGATCGTGGTTGGCTCCGGCTCCCGCACGTCAGTCGGGAAGTCGAGCATGGTGAAGGTGCCAGACGATGCCCAACGGAACAGCCCGGCAGCCAGCGGTAGCACCCGCAGGCTGATGTTGTGCCGCTCGCTCGTCACCACCAGGGCATCCAGTTGCCGGACCATCGCCGCTCGGTCGCGCAGCGGCCGACGCAGCACGGATTCGTTCAGGATCACGTCGAGATGCGGGGCTCGGGGCACCGCGCGGGCCAGCAACCGCTGCCGACGCAGCCGGATGTCCACCCGAGCCTTGCGCTCCGCCTCGCCGAGCTGCGGGTGGTCGGTGGCGATCACCTCGGTCATGTACTCGACCGTCTGCAGCAGACCGGGTACCAGGTTCGCTTCGTAGTGGCGGATACGGGTGGCGGCGGCTTCCAGGCCGACGTACAGCTTGAACCAGTCCTTGATCGCTTCGCCGTAGCTGTGCCACCAGCCGTGCGCCTTGGTCTCGCGGGCCAGCGCCCGCATCGTCTCGATCGTCTCCGGGGACGCGCCGTAGACGCGGCACATGGCCGCCACGTCGTTCGGGTGCATGGGGACCTGACCGGTCTCGTAGCGCCAGATCCGGGGTGCCGACCATTCCAATTCCTTGGCCGCCGCGGTAACCGTCACATAGGCATTTTCGCGAAGCTCTCTCAGGTATCTGCCGAGCTGCCTCCGTGGGACTGTGCTGCCGGAGTCGTCCACGTCATCTCCCTGGCTGTCGTCGCGTAAGACACCTCGCCCCTTGGTCCGCATTCTGCCGTGAAAGATTGCGTTGGGCCAGCAGTGAAACGACCATCGTGGAAAGGCACAACAACTCGGAGCGGTCACTCTCGTGAGCGGTATACCTCAGGGTCATATTTATACCTACGAGGTATACCGCTCATCGAGAGGTCGCCGCCCGGACGGGAGGACCATGGACCCCATCGATGACCTACCGCTGCCGCCCTACCTGACCACGGAGGACATCGTGTTCGCGCTGAGGGCGGTCACCGTGCACGCCCCCGAGCGGCCCGACGGTGAGCGTTGCCGCAAGGACCAGGCAACACACCCGTGCCGGCTGCACCGCTGGGGCCGTCGCGTCCTGGAGCGGCGCGGCCTGACCGACGAGCAGGTACAGATGTTGATCGCTGGAGGATCGGTGGCATTGCGATGAGCCGCCGCGTCCGGGGAGCACCCGACAACCGGGGGCCGCGATGACCGCGCCGCGGTGGATCATCCACCTGCCGACCACGCAGACCAGCCTCGACGAGGTCACCGCCCTGGCCGTGGCGCTGCGCGACTCGCTCGGCCATCTCAGCACCATCGACTTCGGCGAGACCACGCTCAGCGAGGAGGACGCGCAGTTCCTGCGTACCCGAGTGTTTTGTGACACCAACCTCGACGGTGCCGGTCGCTGCCGGCGGCCCGACGCCCACGACGGACCCTGCGCCGCAGTGCCCAACACGGAAGTCGGGGTGTCCTCGACATCCGGACACCCCGACTTCACTCAAACCGTGTCGATCAGGGAGTAATGACGAACTGCGAGCCCGGCTGGATGACGATGTTGCCGTCGGCCGAATTGGTGATTGTCACGTTGGTCAGGTTGGCGTTGCCGCGCGCGCCGCTCATCGCGAGAATGCCGGCACCGTTGACGGACCTGTCGATCCGCACGTTGGTGATCGCGAGGTTCGGTATGTTGCCGCCACCGTTCTTGAACTGGATGCCGTCGTACGTGGAGTCGATGATGTCGGTGTCCCGGATCGTGACCCCGACGATGTCCCTGGTGGCCGGGAAGATCGTGATGGCACCGAACTCCTGGTCCTCGTTCCAGAAGGCGCCGCCGGTGCGGTAGAGCCCGTTGTTGGCGATCAGCGTCGTGCCGGAGAACGGCAGCGGGTCGTGGTCGGTCGCCAGCATGATGCCCGGGTAGTTGGCGGTGTCGTAGATCAGGTTGTTCTCGATCGAGTTGTCGTAGCCGCCGTAGATGGCGATGCCGTTGGCCCGCCAGGGCAACTGGATGGTGTTGTTGACGAAGTGGTTGTCGTGGGCGATGTCGACGTTGCGGTCCTTGACGTACGGGTTGGCCCAGACGGCGAGCGCGTCGTCACCGGTGGTGCGGAAGGACGAGTTGAACACCCGCGAGTTGCGCGTGCCGTTGCTGAAGTTGATGCCGTCGGCGTACGTGTTGCGGATCCGCATCCCGGTGAACTCCAGCCCGTCGGCCGGCCCCCACAGGTCGGGGATGTTGTCGTAGTCGCGACCCACCCAGGCGCCCACGTTGGCGTGCTCGATCCAGACGTTGCTGATCTTCGTACCGGCGCCGAAGCGACCGTTCAGACCGACGCCACCCTCGGCGTTGCCGTCACCGCCGCGGATCCGACCCGAGCCGAAGATGGCGATGTCGGAGATCTGGGTGTTCTTGTCGATGTCGAAGCCGAAGTTGCCCTCGTGCGGGTGGTTGATGCCGCCCACCACGTTCTGCGGCTCGGTCAGTGTGTAGAGCTGCGAGTGCCACATCCCGGCGCCCCGGATCGTGACGTTGCTGATGCCGACCTGGTTGTGCATGCCCCGGTTCAGCGGGTCGTCGGTCAGGATCTTCTGCTCCTGCCGCCACTGCCCGGCGGGGATCCAGACGCAGCTGATGACCCCGTTCTGGTCGTCGGTCACCGCCCGCTGGATGGCGGCGGTGTCGTCGAGCCCGTCGTTCGGGACCGCACCGTACGAGGTGATCGAGGTGCAGCCGGCCGGCTGGCTCGCCGCCGGCGCCACCTGCTCCAGATCGATCATGTCGATGACGTAGAAGGAGGCGCTGTCACCCGAGTCGCGCTGCAACTTGAACCGGGTGCCGGCCGGGTACGACTGCGCCAACAGCGCGTTCGACTCGTCGAAGAGCCGCCGGGCGTCGGCCTGCGGGGTGTTGGTCAGCGCCTCCGGCCCGTCGGTGTTGCCGTAGAGCCAGCTGTGCTTCGACGACAACGTCAGCTTCCGGGAGAAGACGTCGTTGACGTAGAGGCTGATGGTCGCCTCGATGCCGCCACCACCCGGAGCGTCCGGGATGGAGTTACGCACCACGATCGAGTTGGCCTGGTTGGCCGAGGTGAACTCGACGAACTGGCCGGTGCTGGTGAGGCGTACCGACTTGCGACCCGAGGACTCGCTGGCGAAGTTGGTGTGCCCGAAGGTCCGCAGCGGGTCGGCCTCCAGCAGCGTGCCCTGGTAACGGCCGGCCTCCGCCTCGTACGAGACGTACGGGACGGCTGCCCCACGACCGACCACTATCGACTGGCTGAACGCGTTGTTGGTCTCGTTGGTCTCGGTGACCACGTTCGTGGCGTCGGCGGTGGCGGTGATGGTGGCGCCGCCGCTGGTGGCGGTCCAGCTACCGCTGACGGCCACGGTGACCGTCGCGCCGGCGGCGATGGAGGCGGTGTTGGTGTTGAGCGTGGTGCTGCCCGCCACCAGCCGGGTGACGGTGGTCGCCCCGGTCGCGGTGGTGCCCCGGTTGCGAACGGTCACGGTGAAGGTGACGGACGCCCCGACGGCCGGGTTCGGCGGGTTCGAGGCGATGCTGAGCACCTGGAGGTCGGGGCCCGGGGCCTGCGCCACCACCAGCGGCGACGCCGCGGTGCGGCTGTTGTTGCCGTTGTTCTGCTCGACGATCGTGTTCGCCGGGTCGACCACCGCCGAGACGGCGTAGCTGCCCATCGGCCGCGTACCGGCGTTGAACGACACGGTGGTCGAGGCGCCCGCGGCGAGCGTGCCCACCGAGGCGCTGCCGACGACCGCGCCGGCCAGGCTGAAGTTCACTGTGGTCGCGCCGGCGGCGGCCGACCCGACGTTCTGCACCACTGCCGAGAGGGTGACCGGGGAGACCTCGCTGGGCGACGTGGGCGACCAGGTCACCGAGCTTACGACCAGGTCCGGGTTGGGCGCCGGGGTGCCGCACACCTCAAGCTCGGCCACCTGGCCGGACGGGGCACCGGTGTTGCCGGTGAACCGCAACTGCACGTCAGCGGTGGTCGCGCTGACCGGGATGGTCACCAGGTTGGTGCCCTGGGCGAACTGGTAGGTCGCCGCCGACACCAGACTGGTGTACGCGGACGACGCCTGGTCGCGGCCGAGGACCTGGATGGTCTGGGTACGGGTGCCCCAGGCCGGGTCCGGGTTGAGCCTCAGCGTGACACCGGAGATGGAGTGGTTCGCGCCCAGCGCCACTGTCAGGTTCTGCGGGTAGCTCGCCGCACCCTCCCAGTAGGTGGTGAGCTGCCCGTCGTTCGCCTTGTCCGGGGTGAAGCTGAAGGTGGAGCCGCTCGCCGTCATGCTCTTGCCCGCCGCCACGTTGGTGCAGGCGGGCGGGTTGCTGCCGGTCCGGGTGACGGTGTTGCTGTTTCCGGAGAGGTTGCCGGCGCCGTCGCGGGCCCGGACGTGGTACGACACGGTCGCCGTCGCCGGTTGGGTGTCCTGGTAGGTGAGGACGGTGCCCAGCGTGGCGATCAGGCTGCCGCCCCGGTAGACGTTGTAGCCGGCGAGCCCGCTGCCACCGGAGTCGGTGGAGGCCCCCCAGTTGAGCGTGATCGTGCTGCCCGACGTGCTGTGCGACAGCGTCCCCGGGACGCTCGGCGCTGTGGTGTCACCGCTGCCGGTACGGGTCACAGTGTTGCTGTTGCCGGAGATGTTGCCGGCGACGTCGCGCGCCCGGACGTGGTACGACACGGTCGCCGTGGCCGGCTGGGTGTCGTTGAAGGTGGTCACGTTGCCGATGGACTGGAGGAACGCGCCGTTGCGGTAGACGTCGTAACCGGCGATGCCGCTGCCGCCCGCGTTGTCTGTCGACGCGACCCAGTTGAGGCTGATGGTGGTGCCCGACTGGGTGTACGAGAGGTTGCCGGGGACGCTCGGCGCCGTGGTGTCGGGGGTGGTGCCGCCGCTGCCGTACACCTCCAGCTCGGAGAGTTGCCCGGCCGGCCAGCCGCTGTTGGCGGTGATGGTGATCCGGACGTAGCGCGTGGAGGTCGAGCTGAAGTTGATCGTGGCGGTGCTGCCGCTCGCCGGGTTGAAGGTGTACGTCTGCGACCCGACCAGGTCGGTGAAGGACGAACCGTTGGTGCTGCCCCGCACGCTCAGCGTCTGCGTCCGGGTCCCCCAACCGGAGGTCGGCAGCTTCAGCACTACCTGGTTGACGCTCTGCGATGAGCCGAGATCGACCTGCACCCACTGCGGGAACGCGTTGTTGACGCTCTCCCAGTAGCTGCCCGCGTTGCCGTCGACGACCTTCGACGAGTCGTAGACGTCGGCGTGGCCGCTCTCCTGGGTGGGACGGCCCTGGGCGAGGTTGGTGGCCGCCGGGGCGAAGCCGGTGCTCGGTGCGGCCGCCGGATCGGCCGGGCGGACGGCGGCGGCCGGGTTCGCGAGGGCTGTCGCCCCGGCCGCCGCGATCAGCGCGGCGGCGGCCGTGGCCGCCACCATCCTGAACAGATTCGTTCGTCTCATCACTGTCCTTGTCGTCGGGGGACGGTTGCCGCGGTGGCTGGACCACGGGGGTGGGGGTGCGGCGGTGCAGCGCCGGCCGACGCGAGAGGGCCGGTGTCGAGAGAGACGGGGTGGTACGGGCGGCGCGGGGGCGCCGCTCGTCCTGCAAACACCAGATGGGTACGACCATCAACGGGCCTCCCCAGGAGGCCCGTTGAATCTTCCGAGAGCATGCACAGAACCGTGCATGTCTTTGTCTAAATCTTGCGTTACTTTGGCCCAAAGGTTACTGACGTGCTACGGGAGCGTCAACACTTCGACCACCGTGACTATTGACGGACTTGTCTGCCCTGAGGGCCGCCGTCCGCGCTGACCTGCCCACGAATTCGGGGAAGGTGCCGCCTCCTGACTACTGGAGGCCACACCTTCCCCGAAGTTGCGCGGATCTTGCGTCAGGTCGTACGGGAACGATCAGGCATCTGGTGCCGTCAGCACGAAGGTCTCCACCAGCTCCCCGCCGTACCAGTCCGTGCGCTGACCGACATGGCTCATGCCCAGCCTCCGAGCGACAGCCATCGACGGCTCGTTGCTCGGCGACACGACCGCGTAGATCTCCCGGGTACCGGCGGCGAACTCCCGGGCCACCGCCGCGCGCGCCGCCTCGGTGGCGTAGCCGTGACCCCACGCGTCCGGGTGCAGGTGCCAGCCCACCTCGATGTCGTCGGTCCGGCGCGACTCGTCGCGCCCCGGCAGCGGCTTGAGCAACAGAGTGCCCACCACCTGACCCGTCTCGCGTACCTCGATCGCCCAGGTGCCGTACCGGCCGCCGTCGGCGGCGTGCCGCTCCTGCCAGATCCCCAGCCGCTCGGCGGCCTGGGCCGGGTTGGTCATCGGCAGACCCGACGCCACGCCCAGATATCGGCTGATCTCGGGACGCGAGTAGATGTCGTAGATCCGGACCAGATCGGCCGGATCGTCGGTCCAATCGCGCAGGATCAGGCGTTCGGTGGTGAGAACAGTCATGACCGGCGATCTTAAGGAGTGACGGCCGCGACGACAGGGAAGGAGGACCCGATGGGCAACGGATGGCAGCGCGCGAAACGGATCACCAGTGCCGCGTTCCGTCCGGTGCGCGGACGGGACCTGTCGCTGCACGCCGCCGCCATCACCTTCTACGGGGCGATCGCCGTGGTGCCGGTCGCCCTGCTGGCGATCTGGCTCACCGCACTGGTGGCCGGGGCCGACCGGGTACGCCGGCTCACCTCGTACGCCGTGGAGGCCCTGCCCACCGCGATCGGCGCGCCCCGGGCGGTGGAGGCGCTGGTCGACGCCGGGGTGGGGTTGACCCCGCTGCTGGCGCTGGCCTCCCTGCTGCCCGCCTCGCTGTACGGCGAGGGCCTGCGCCGGGCGTTCGTCTCGGTGGCCGCGCCCCGCTCCGACGAGCACCTGGTCGGCTGGCGGGGCCGGCTCCTGCTGCTGCCGCTGCTCGCGCCGGCGCCCGCGCTGCTGCTGTCGATCCTGCTGGCGCTCCCACTCACCACCCGCCTCGTACGCCAGGGCGGTTGGCTCGGCGTGCTCGGCGTGGTGCTGTCGTTCCTGGCGGTCTGGCTGGTGCTCACGCCGGTGCTGGTGTGGGTGTTCCGGGTCGTCGGACCGGCCTCACCGGACTGGCTCTGCACCCTCGGGGTCGGGTCGTTCACCGCGGCGAACCTCTCCGGATTCCTGCACGGCTTCGTTCTCTTCGCCTCGCTCCCGCTGGACCTGGGAGTGCCCTTCGGCGGCTTCGACGAGATCGGCGCCGGCGTGGCCGTCCTCCTCTGGCTCTACCTGTTCCACGTGATCGTCCTCGCCGGCTACTCCGCCACCCTGGCCCTCTCGAACTGGCGCACCACCCCCACCCCCACCCCCACCCCCACCCCCACCCCCACCCCGCCGGGTTGATCAAGAGGTTTGCGTCACCGGGAGGCCGTTCCTTGACGCAAAGCTCTTGATCACCGGGAGGGGTCGGGCAGGGGTGGGGTGGGTGGTCGTGGAAGGGGTTACCTGGGCTGGTGGGGCGGACTAGGCTGCCGCGGCATGAGCAGTGAGATTCCGGCCCGCGCCGACGTCGTGATCGTCGGTGCCGGGCACAACGGTCTGGTCTCCGCGGTCCTGCTGGCCCGGGCCGGCCTGGACGTTCTCGTCCTGGAGGCCGCCGACGTCATCGGCGGCGCGACCCGCACCGAGAACCCGTTCCCGAAGGTGCCGGGGCTGCGCCACTCCACCGGGTCGTACCTGCTCGGGCTGATGCCCCCGGAGCTGCTCGCCACGCTCGACGTACGGATCCCGGTGCTGCGCCGCGACCCGCACTACTTCCTGCCCACCCCGGGCGGCCTCGGCTCGCCGTACCTGCTGTTCGGCAGTGACACCACCGCCACCCGGGCGCAGCTCGCCGAGTTCTTCTCCCCAGCCGACGTGGCCGCCGACGACGCCATGCAGGCCGAGCTGGCCGCGCTGCGGGAAGACCTCGCCCCGGCCTGGCTGGCCGAGCCGCTGAGCGTCCAGGAGACCGCCGAACGGCACGTCCGCCCGGCGCTGCGCCAGGTCTTCGTCGACCTCGTGCAGGGCTCGGTCGCCGACTACCTGGCCCGGTTCGAGTTCCGCTCCGAGCTGCTGGTCAGCATGTACGCGGTCACCGACGGCCTGTCCGGGCTCAACGCCGGCCCGGACGACCCCGGCACCGGTCACAACTTCCTCGTGCACAACATGTGTCGGCTGCCCGGCTCCGGCGGCACCTGGATGATCGCCGAGGGCGGCATGGGCACGGTCTCGCGCACGTTCGCCGAGGCCGCGCGCGCCGCCGGAGCGACAATCCTGACCGGTACGCCGGTGCACGCGGTGACACTGGACGGCGGCGCGGCGAGCGGAGTGGTGCTGGCCGACGGTCGGGAGGTCGCCGCCCGGGTGGTGCTCGGCGCGTGTGACCCGTACCGGCTGATGGACCTGTTGCCCGACGGCGCGCTCCCGGCGCGGCTCGGCGAACGGATGGCGGCGGTGCGCCGGCCCGGCACCACCCTCAAGCTCAACCTGGCGCTCACCGGGCTGCCGCGGTTCTCCTGCCTGCCGGACGGCACGCCGAGCCCGTTCGGCTCGACCATCCACCTGCTGCCCGGGTCGGCGTCGCTGGTCGGCGGGGCGGAGACGTCGCCGATGACCGCGCTACGCGCCATGTGGGCGGACGTGCAGGCCGGGCTGCTGCCGGCGGAGCCCACCATCGAGTGGTACCTGCACACCACCGTCGACCCGTCGCTCTCCGACGCCGCCGGGCACCACTCGTCGGCGCTCTTCGTCCAGTCCGTCCCCTATGAGTTGGCCGGCACCACCTGGGACGCGGAGCTGCCCGGCTACGTCGACCGGCTGCTCGGGATCGTCGAGCGGTACGCCCCCGGCACCGCCGACCTGATCGCCGACGCGGTGCCGCTGCCGCCGCCGGGCATCGAGGAGCACTTCGGCATCACCGGCGGGCACATCCACCACGTCGACAACACCGTCTCGTTCACCGACCGGATGCCCTACGCCACCGGCGTCGACGGTGTGTACGCCGGCAGCGCCGGCTGCCACCCGGCCGGCAGCGTCATCGGCGCGGCCGGCCACAACGCCGCCCGCCGCATCCTCACCGACCTGTCGGCCTAACCCCCAACCCGCGCCCCGTTGATCATGAAGTTATTGCCCGACGTGGCGGCGTGTCGTGGCAATAACTTCATGATCAACGATGGGGGGTCGTCAGATCACTGTCTCGCCGGCGGGGGCCGGGGTTTCCGCGTCTACTCGGTGGGCTCTCACCTTGTGGCCGACGCTGGTCAGGCAGCGGCCAGAGGGCAGGTCGAAGCGCCAGCCGTGCAACTGGCAGGTGAGCTGGTCACCGTCGACGATGCCGAAGCGGGTCAGGTCCGCCTTCAGGTGCGGGCACCGCCGCTGCACCACCCAGTCGCCCAACGTGATGTCCTCGGCGTCGGTGCTGCGTTCGTGCTCGTCGTACCAGCCCTCGGCGTACTGGAGCCGCTCCTCGGAGAGGCACTTGAAGAACGCGTAGACGAACTCGTTGTACTGGCCGATCCGGGCCGCCGAGAACCGGCAGGACAGGAAGAGCGAGTTGACCCAGTCCACCTCGTCGATGAAGAGCAGGTGCTCGATCAACGACCGCTCGGTCCGGAACCGGTAGCGCACCTTCTCGTCCGCGTACGGCCGGACCTCCTTGCCGGGGAAGTCCACCACGATCGACTCGACGCTCTCGCCGTCGTACCCCACCAGGTCGAAACGGACCGGGCCGCCGACCCCCTTGGCCAGGTAGATCGACTCGTCGAGCAGCGGCTCGATCCGACGCTTCATCTCCCCCAGGACGTCCACCTCGGGGTGCCGCCAGGACGCCTTCTCCGCCTCGATGATCGGGCGCTTGCGCTCCCGCATCTCCTCCAGGTGCGCGACCTTGTTCGCGAAGAACTCCTGCACCGGCACCGGGTGGGTGGTGCTCGCGCCCTCGGTGGTGACCTCGGCGACGCTCCCCGGCAGCAGCACGATCCCGTTCGTGCCGCCGACCTTGGCGTACTCCGACAGGAAGACGGACTGGTCGGGGAAGATGTTGCCCTCGTCGCCGTGGATGTCGTTGAACTGCCACAGGGCGTCGTCGAGGAAGCACGGCGGGCCGGCGATCGGGAAGACGTGCGACGCCTTCAGGTCGTCGATGTACCGCCAGGTCCGGTCGAACTGCCGGTCACGCTTCTGCTTGCCGAACGCGGTCTTCGCCGCCTGCGGCAACTCGTAGACCATCGGGTACCAGATCGCACCGGAGAACTGGAGCAGGTGCGCGTGCACGTGCCCCAACTCGGCGAAGACGGTCAGGTCGGTGGGGCGGGCGTCGTTCTGGTTGAGCAGCCGCACCCCCTCGTACTCGACCCAGAGCGAGGAGTCGCCGATCGGCCCGTCGGTCGGGCTGGTCAACGCCTGAATCATGATCTTCAGGCCGCCGGGCAGCTCCACCACCTGCTCGTTGGGCGCCTTCAGGAACTTGGTGAAGCCCAGCGCCCGGAACTCGTCCTCCATCTCCGAGGTCGGGAACTCGGGGAGCAGGACCGTTGCGTCCTTGGAGACGAAGTCGCGCAGGTGCTTCGCGTCGAAGTGGTCCCGGTGCAGGTGGGAGACGTACAGGTAGTCGACCTGACCCAGGCTCTCCCAGTCCAGCAGTGAATTGTCCGGGAACGGGAACCACGACGCGAAGTAGGCCGGGTTGACCCACGGGTCGCACAGGATGCTGCCCGCGGTCGTGTCGATCCGCATGCTGGCGTGCCCGGTTCCGGTCACTCGCACCGCACAGTCCCCCTCAAACAGACAATCAGGTGTACGCCAAACGCTACCGGAGCGAGTCTGACCGCCGCCCCGCGACGCCGGTAGTGCCGTCCAGCCCAGGTGGGGCAGGGCCGATGGCCAGGAAACCCCCACCCCACCGCACCGCCTACGAGGCGTGCCAGACTAACCAAAGATCCGATCGCGAGGGAAGGACCGACAGTGGCAGGAAGCGAGCCGGTAACGTCGCCAGACCAGCACAAGCCCGGGCACCGCAAAGCCGGGCAGATCGGCGCCGTGCTGTCCGCACTGGCGCTGCTGGCGATGATCTGCGGCAACCACGAGGGCAGGGTCGAGGACATCTGGCTGATCGGCCTGGCCGCGCTGCTGCTGATCATCGTGATCGGCGACGTCGTGTTGCGGCGCAGCGGTCTGCGCTCCTGACCGACCCACCGCCGGACGACCGGCCGACGTACGCCGAGGGCCCGCCCCCACCCGGGGGACGGGCCCTCGTCCGTATCGCGTCGGGTCAGCGCCCGAAGAGGATGTCCTGCACGTCCTTGAGCGCGGCGTCGACCTCGGCCTCGAAGTAGCCACCCGGCACCAGGCCGAACCGGAGCGTGTCCAGGTCCTTCGGGTCGACCGGCATCGGGTTGCGGCGCTGCATGCCACCGAGCAGGGTGTCGAAGAACCGGTCCACCTGGTCGGGGTCGTACCCGCTGCCGAACCGGCGCACCTGGAAGCTACGGCGGATCTGGTCGACCCGGTACAGGTCGCTGCCGGGCGGACCGGCCATCGGCGGACCACCCATCGGCGGGCCGGCCACCGCCGGCGGACCGGCCATCGGCGGACCACCCATGCCCTGCTGCGGCAGCGGAGGCGGACCGGCCGGACCACGGCGCATGTCGCGCAGATCCCGCTCCGGCATCCGGATCTCGGCCGTCATGTCGGCGCGACCGTGCCGCCCGGCCTCGAAGCCGTCGAAGCGCGGCTCCTCCGGCGGCGGCGGATAACCGCCGGGCGCGCGCTGGTCGTCGGGGCCGTACCCACCGCGTTGGTCATCCTGGCCGTAGCCGCCGGGTGAGCGCTGGTCGTCCGGGGGGCCGTACCCGCTGGGACCGGCGGGCAGGCCGCGCTGCGGCATGCCGTGGCCACCCATCGGGCCGGGGCCCATCGGGCCACCGGGACCCATCGGCGGGCCGGCCGGGCCACGTGGCGCGTCGTAACCACCGCCGCGGGGGGCGTCGTACCCACCGGCGAAGGCACCGGTCGGCTCGTCGTAGCGGCCGTAGGGCGGGCCGGCCTGAGCGGGCATCGGCCGGGGCGGCATCGGCTGCGGGACCATGCCCCGGTCATCACGCATCGGCGGACCCATCCGGTCCGGTGGGCCCATCCGGTCACCCATCCGGGGGTCGCCACCGCGCCCGGCGCTGTTGCGCTCCTCCAGCTCGGCCAGCTGCCGCTCGACCCGGTCCAGGTGCAGGTCCACCTGCCACTCGTCGTAGCCGTTGAAGCGGACCCGGAAGACGACGTCATGAACCTCCTGGGAGGCCACCGGGGCACCGACCTGTCGGCCGTCGAGCGTCGCCTCGACCCGGTCGAGGAAGGCATCCACCTCGTCGACCTTGTATCCCCGGCGGAGCGCCTTGCGCCGGAAACGCTGACCCTGACTCGCCACTATGTCTCCTGGTCTCGTTCGCCACGCCCGGTCACGCCGGTGCCTCTCCGGCGCGGTCGGTGTTGGTGTCGTTGTCTTCGGCGGCGGCAAGCTGGCCACACGCGCCGTCGATCTCGCGACCTCGGGTGTCCCGAACTGTGGTGGACACCCCGGCGTCGCGCAACCGCCGGACGAACTCCCGCTCGACCGGCTTCGGGCTCGCGTCCCAGCGGCTGCCCGGCGTCGGATTGAGCGGAATGAGGTTCACGTGGGCCAATTTGCCGGCCAGCAGCCGCCCGAGCAGGTCGGCTCGCCACGGCTGGTCGTTCACGTCCTTGATCATCGCGTACTCGATCGACACGCGGCGGCCCGTCCGGGCGGCGTAGTCCCACGCTGCGTCCAGCACCTCGGCTACCTTCCAGCGCTGGTTTACCGGCACGAGTTCGTCGCGCAGATCATCATCGGGCGCGTGCAACGACAACGCAAGGGTCACTGAGAGGTCTTCGCTGGCCAGTCGGTGGATGGCCGGAACCAGGCCGACCGTGGAAACGGTGATGTGCCGCTGGGACAGGCCGAGCCCCTCCGGGGCCGGGCTGACCAGCCGACGGATCGCCGCGATCACCCGGTTGTAGTTGGCCAGCGGCTCGCCCATGCCCATGAAGACGACGCGCGACAGCCTCGGCGGGGAACCCGCCACCACGCCGGAGGCCGCCACCCCGGCCATGTAGACCGCCTGGTCGACGATCTCCGCCGTCGACAGGTTGCGGGTCAACCCGGCCTGGCCGGTCGCGCAGAACGGACAGGCCATGCCGCAGCCCGCCTGGCTGGAGATGCAGACGGTCACCCGGTCCGGGTAACCCATCAGCACGCTCTCCACCAGCGCACCGTCGTGCAGCCGCCAGAGCGCCTTGCGGGTCGCGCCGTCGTCGCAGGCCAGCTCGCGCACCGGGTTGAGCAACGTCGGCAGCAACTGGTCGGCCAGCCGCTCCCGGGTCGCAGCGGGCAGATCGGTCATCGCCTGCGGGTCGCGGACCAACCGCCCGAAGTAGTGGTTGGAGACCTGCTTGGCGCGGAAGGCCGGCTCACCCAGCCCGGTGACCAACGCCTGGCGGCCGGCCAGGTCCAGGTCAGCGAGGTGCTGAGGGGGCATGGAGGCCCGGCGCGCAGCGGGGGCGACCGAGATGGCGGGGATCAGGGGCAGGCTCGTCATGGCTGGTCCAGTGTGTCACGCCGTCGGCGGCGGCTGCCGGTCCGGAGGTGTCGAACGGGCCGCGACCGCCGGAGCCGGATGACCAGGTCGCCGTGATTCATACCTCAGCTCACCACCGGCACGAGGACCGCCAACAGCAGGTAGGCCGTCGGCACCGCGAACAGGATCGAGTCCAGCCGGTCCATCAGACCGCCGTGGCCGGGCAGCAGGTTGCTCATGTCCTTCACGCCGAGATCCCGCTTGATCATCGACTCGGCCAGGTCGCCGAGGACGGCCGCGCAGGAGACCGCCACCCCGAACAGCGCGCCCCACCAGGGGGCAACCTCGAACATCAGCCACAGCAGCAACGCTCCACCCAGGGCCGCCGCGGTGACCGAGCCGGCGAAGCCCTCCCAGGACTTCTTCGGGCTGATCGACGGGGCCATCGGGTGACGGCCGAAGGAGACCCCGGCCGCGTACCCACCGGTGTCGGAGAGGACCACCCCGATCAGAGTGGCCAGGATGCGCAGATGGCCATCGCCGGGGGCCGCCGCCAGCAGCGCCGCGAAACCGGCGAGGAACGGCACGTAGACGGCGATCAGGGTGGCCGCTGTGAGATCCCTCTGGAAGCCCGCCGGCCCGTCACCCAACCGCCAGATCATGGTGCCCAGCACGGTGACCAGCAGCCCCAGGCTGAGCGCGTCCGGACCGGCGTACCAGGCCAGACCCACTGTCAACACGCCGCCGGCGATCAGTGGCACCAGCGGCGGGTGCGCGCCGCTGCGCCGTACCGCGCGGGCCATCTCCCAGATGCCGACGGCGACCGCGGCGGCGATCACCGGCAGGAAGGCCAACGGATAGAAGAGCAGCGGCACCACGATCAGCGCGCCGAGGCCGAGCCCGACCCCGATCGCCGCGGGAAGGTTGCGCCCCGCCCGCCCGGTGCCCACCTGCTGGGTGGCCGGACGGTCGAGGCTGGCCCGACGTCGCCCCTTCGACCGTCGACCGGTCGTCGGCGCCTCGTCCGGCACCACGTCGGCCCGGACGGGCGCGAGCTGCTCGGTCGGGTACCCCGGGTCGTCGAAGCGGACGGGAGGGCCGTCGAGACGGCTCGGCTCGTCGAAGCGCCCACGGTCCGGGCCGTCGTACCGGGGCGGCCCCTCCCCCGCGGGAGGTCGGTCCGGGTAGCGGTCACCGCGGCCGCGGTCGTCGTACCGGTCGGGTTGGTTGCGGTCGTCGACGTGCCGGTCGCGGTCGTCGAAACGATCGCGCCGGTCCCGGTCGTCGAAACGGTCGTCCGGACGGACCGGGCGGCCACGCTCGTCGTACGGGTCCGCGGGGTGCGGGTCGGCGTACGGCCGAGCGTGCGGGTCGGCGTACAGCTCAGGGCCGGCGGCCGGACGGTGGCTCCACTGGCCGGCCTCCAGATCCTGGTCCGGCCAGGGCAGCGCCACCGGGCGCTCCGGGCGGTCCCAGCCGCGAGGCTCGCTGCCGTAGGGGTCGGGGTGGGACATCACGCACCGCGAAGCGGCACGAGAACCACCACATGACGCAAGACCACAAGCATCCCCTACACGTGCGATGTTCCTCCGATTGACCGCCCCGACGGTCGGTCGATCCCCGGTGTTCACCACCCGGTGGCCGGGAATCCTGCCGAGCCTACTGCACACGCCGGATCGGCACGGCGGACGAGGCACGCCCACGGACGCCACCCGGTGCCGCCGGCCCGCCGGCCAGCGACGCACACCCATCCGGTACGGCAGACAGCAGCACCAGGACCGTCTGGATCGCCTGCTGACCTATGGAACGAGGCCCGTTCCCGACGTCGG